>CAMLKK010000004.1 GCA_946480715.1 uncultured Bacteriovorax sp.
CTCGAGACAATGCCATACTAACGCCGAGCATTATTTTAGTCAAGTATTATTTTATCTTTTTAACGAGCTGCTGATAAAACGCATGAAGCTCTGTGAGATCAACTGTAGCCGTTCCTTTTTTTCCAACGACAACACCTGAAGCACAGTTTCCAATCCACGCAGCTTCTTCGAGTGTAGCCCCGGCAAGCAGAGCTGAAGTGAGAACAGAAATGGCCGTATCCCCTGCTCCAGAGACATCGAACACTTCGTTGGCCACTGTAGGAATAATCGTCAGACCTGCTTTATTTTTTGTGTCTAATAAACCCATCCCTTCAGCACCGAGAGTGATGACGAGCATTTCTAGTTCTAATTTTTCGACCAGAATTTGGGCCATTTTTTCTAAGTTCTTTTCTTTAAAGCCCAGACCTTCGACCATTGCTTTTGCTTCAGCGAGATTTGGTTTTAATAGCGTGGCACCTTTGTAGTGAAGCGGTGGAGTTGAGCGACCTGGATCAACGGCCACTAATTTGTTTTCAGCTTTAAAAGTAGAAATCAAATGAGCGATGACATTTTTGCTTAATGTACCTTTTGCATAATCTTCAATAATCACGGCTCCGTGATTTTTTGAAAATTCATTAATCCTCGCCATTAATTTATTTTGCGTACTCTCGTCAATCTCATCACTGCTTTCATAATCAATTCGACAAATTTGCTGAGTGTTTGTTGTCACTCGTTCTTTAAAAATAGTTGGTCTGTTTGTTGCCCGAACAATTCCCCATGTATTTAGTTGTTCGTCCTCAAGAAGAGTGTCGAACACATTAGCGTTGGTATCACTTCCCACAACACCACACAAAGTTGATTTCACTCCAAGAGTTTTTAGGTTGTGTGAAATGTTCGCAGCAAGACCGAGCTTCAACCATTCTTTTGTTACTTCAAGAACAGGTACTGGTGCTTCAGGTGAAATACGTTTAACTTCCCCAAAAGTATATTTATCGATTCCTACATCACCAACGACGACAATGGGATCGATCTTGTTAAATTTTTCAGTTAATTCTGTAAAACGTTTTTCACTGATAAGATTTTTCATTTTTATAAATCCATTATGGCCACAGCTTGTTTGACCACGTCTTCTACTTCGATCTTGCCCATACATTCATAGTAAGGACATTCGCGAGCAGCACATTTTTTAGTCTCGCCACAAATTACATCGGGAACGAGTGTTTTTAATTTTTCAGGATGTTTGGCCATCGGTCCCCATCTTAGGGCCGATTGGACTTTGATTGGTGAATACAACGTCACTGTTGGAACACCTAAGACGGCAGCAATGTGAGTTGTTCCAGTACTCGGTCCAACAAAAAGTGCTGCTTTTGAGAGAACGCCCATGTAATGGCGAAGACCTCTTTTGATACCGTTAAAAAAATAAACTCTTTTTGCCAGATGTTCATTTTCTTTACGTCCTACGATTTCTTTTAATCCGGTTAAGAATTGGTTGTCGCTTGGAGTATATGAAACAACAAAAAGAAATTTTTCGGGAAATTTTTGTTCGAGTTTTGTGATCAGTCGTCCATAGTTGCGTGGGGCCCAATTGAGCGTGTGCCCGGTCATCCCCGGATGGATAAAAATCATTTTTCGTCCGAGCTCGATTCCTTCAGCCACTAAATCTTTTTGAAAGAGATTGAAACTCATCTCTTCTTCATCTTGTGTAAGACTTATCTCTGGAGAATATTTTCTTTTATCTTGATAGTTGTAATCAATTCCCAGTGGAGCTAGAAGATTGAGGTTGTACTCCATCTCATGCATCGTCACCATTGATCGTTTCTGTCGAATACCTTTATTGAGAAAAAGATAGGTGTGCCAACGTGATTTCAAACCACCGCGAAAATCAATAAGTCTTAACCACGCAACGAAGTTTGGAAGATAGCCACCGCCAACATAAAAATAATGCGTCGGTTTTACTTCAGAAAATATTTTGAGAATCTCGCGAATCTTTAAATAAAAACGAGCATTGCGGTGATAGATGCGAACTTGATCAATGTAAGGGTGATTTTTAAACAGGTCTGCTGATTTAGCAGAAATGAGAAAAGTCACATGGGCCTTAGGAAATTTGTCTTTTATCATCTTCGCCATCGAAGATGTTAAAATAGAGTCACCAATTGCATCCGATCTATTGATCAATATTCTCACAATTTATAACTCACAATTTATAACCTAGATGGGCCGCTCTAAATTTAACTTCATTTGAGAGAATATTCACAATATCCGTTAAACTAAGTTCGGTCGTATCAAGCATCATCGCATCCTCTGCTTTTTTTAGAGGAGCGACTTCTCTGTTTGTATCCGTATCATCACGTTTACGAACATCATCTTTAATCTGTTCAAGTGAAACGCTTTGATCTCCACCCTCTTGGAGTTGTTTTAATCTTCTTTCTGCGCGGGTATCGACTGATGCCGTGATAAAAAATTTGCAGAACGATTGAGGAAAAACAACGGTTCCAATATCTCTTCCTTCCATTACGCAAATTTTATCCATTGCTAAATTACGCTGGAATTCGAGAAGAAATTTTCGAACTGATGGAAGCTGAGAAATAATTGAAGCTAATCGTGAGACATGATGCTCACGGATTTTTTCCGTTAAATCTAAACCATTAATGCGGATAAGAACTTCCGGAGAAACTCCATACTCAACTTTCAACGAACTTAAAAAGTTCTTGAGGGCTTCGCCTTCTTGTAAAACTATTTTTTGTTCGTCAGCGATATAGGCAATCGCACGAAACATGGCCCCTGTATCAATGTAGAGAACATTGAGGGCGCGCGCGAGATCGCGAGCAATCGTTGATTTACCAGAACCAGAAGGTCCATCAATAGCAATGACCTGAGAATACTCAGCGTTTTCTTTATATGGAAAAGACATAGGGTTGTTTGTCCGCAAAAAATTATCAATTGTTAAATTTATCACCTATGAATGATAAAAAAAGACGCTGTGAAATGTAACTAAGAAAAAATTAAAAATATTAAGGGAATGAAGCTGTCAGATTCTCTGAAGTATCTGCTGGAAGAAGGGCAAGGAGTTGTTCTTCAAACTTTAAACCTTGATTAACGACTACATAAGTCTGCTCATAAGGTTTAGGACGATTTTTAAATAGTGAACTAAAATTTTTCGAAACGAGCGAATAACTCTCTTTTACTTTTACGAGATATGAAAAAGTCGCCACGTCTAAAGTTTTTTCAACTAGACGGTTACGCAATTTCGTTGGTCCCATGTTGTAGGCCACAGTCGCTAAACGGTAGTTCAAACGGAAGTTATAAAGAAGTTTTTTAAGGTAGAAGACACCTACTTCAATATTTTCTTCTGGGTGATGCATATTCTTCGCAGCTTCTTCCGGAGTCACTTCCCTTCTCATTAATTGATAAAGAAATTGGGCCGTGTCCGGTTTAATCTGCATAAGTCCAAGTGCGTTTTTAGGACTGATGGCCTTCGTATTGAAGTTACTCTCCACCATCATAATGGCAATAATCCAGAAAGGATCAATCTGATAATCCACAGAAAAATTCATAACGGACGCAAGATAAGGTTTGAAGTTTTTTTGCGTTCTTTCATCAAGTGATTGCATGATGAGATCTTCAAATTCCTGTTTCGTTAATTCGTGCGAGCGCTTTAAAGGAACACCCGGATCAAAGGCAGTGTCCATTGCTTGATAGGTATAATGAGCGATTTCTTGATCTGGAAGTGGACCATAAGGAATGGCACCCGACTGCTCCATCGAGTTCAAACGAAGTGATGCAATCGTTCCGGCAAACATCCAAAACGAAGCTAGCATCAATGCGGTGAATGACCATTTCAAAAATTTCATGCCGACATGCTTATCCCTAGAATGCGATTCACGTCTAGACTCTAGCGGTCAAGCCTAACCTTTTTTCATAGTGGTAAGGACGTAAGTATTGAATAATTACTTCCCTTTAACGAAATTCGGGGAAATAATGGTCACAATAAAATTTCGTCCCAAGGACTAAACATGTCGTCAGACCTAAAGTTAAATCGTTTGAGCAAAGAAAAATCACTCTATCTTCGTCAGCACCAAAACAATCCGATTGATTGGCATCCGTACGGAAAAGAGGCGCTTGAACTCGCTAAAAAAGAAAACAAACCTATCTTTCTCTCAGTTGGATATTCTTCATGTCACTGGTGCCACGTGATGGCCCACGAATCTTTTTCGAATCAAGAAGTCGCGGATTTTCTCAACAATAATTTTATCTCTATAAAGGTAGACCGCGAAGAACATCCGGATATCGATAACTATTATCAAAAGGCCGCACAGCTTTTTGGAAATGGCGGAGGATGGCCTCTCTCTGCGTTTTTATTACCAGACATGCGTCCTTATTTCGTGGGAACCTATTTTCCCCTCACTCCAAGAAACAACAGTGCGACTTTTCCGGACCTCATTCGCGAATTAAGAAGAGCGTTTGATCAAGAGCAGGCGCAAGTTGAATCAAATGCGACTCAAGTTACTGAGGCGATCGCTAAAGGTGGAATTCCTGAAGGTAAAGTTAATTTCGAAGGACACTTTCCTCCTCCTAATGGAATCATGGAAGCCGTCAAAGATTTTAGAGATCTCGAATGGGGTGGCTATGGCCAAGCTCCAAAATTTCCTACTTTTGCCTATTATGAATGGGCCATTGAGCAGATGTTAGAAGGAATGGTCACTCGCGAGCATGGTGAATTCATCATCAAAACGATGGAACGTATGTTGATGGGTGGGATTCATGATCACTCTCGCGGAGGAATTCATCGTTATTCGACGGATGAAAAATGGTTAGTTCCGCACTTCGAAAAAATGCTCTATGATCAGGCAGGTTTCTTAAAAACTTTAACGAAGCTCAGCCTCATTCATCCTACTCCACTCGTTTTTGATGCCATTATCAACACTCTTGATTACCTTGATAATGAAATGCTTTCAGAAGATGTCGATGGAAAACGTCACTTCTTCTCAGCTCAGGATGCTGACAGCGATGGAGCTGAAGGATTATTTTTTACTTTTTCAATTGCTGAATTTGAAGATGCCCTCAATAAGCATGACGATGAACAGGAAACTCTTGCGAAAAATGCAGATCAAATTAAAAAGTGGTTTCAAATTACAGACAATGGAAACTTCGAACATAACCTCAATGTCATTTCACTGAGTCCTGATCATCGCGAAGAATATTATCAGCAAGAAAATTGGGATATCATCCGCAAAGTTCGTCGCGCTATTCTCAACGAACGCAAAGATCGCATGCCACCTATGACTGATAACAAAGGAGTTGCGAGCTGGAACTTCCAGATGCTCACAGCTCTTGTTGATGTTGTTCAATACACACAAGTGGATGTTGTGCGAAGAATGGCGACAACTCTTCTTAATCAAGTTATCGAGGGAATTTTCAAAACATTCATCACCGTTGAAGCAAACGGTATGAAGATGAAACATACAACGACACAAGAGCAATCTATTCCCATGTTAGAAGACTTTGTCGCGTTCGCAGAAGCTCAAATGCGTCTGTATGAAATTTCTGCCAATGATATTTTCAAACAAAACTTAAAAGATGCTCTCAACTTTATTACAAACGAATTCCTGGACAACGACAGACTTCTCACACGATCAAAAAGTGCAGAGAGTGTTCATGCTTATCCCAACCAGGAATACAATTTCTTCGATGGATCATTCAAATCACCAGCGGCAACTTTTCTGTTGCTCATGAGAAGAGCTTCAGTGCTCTTTGCAGATCATCAGTATCTTGAAAAAATAAAAGCGCTTTCTGAAAACATGGCCCAGACTGTGTTGAAAGTGAATCCAGTCAGCGGCGGAGAGGCCCTGCGTGCTCTCACTTATCCTGATCATGTAATGCGCGTGATGAAACTACCACGCACATGGATTCAAAAAGAAGAATTCCTGAAATTCATTCCTTACTTCCTCACTCGTTTTGTTCTTGATTATCGTGACGTCACCGATGACTCATATGAGATTTGCACGTTGAGTGCTTGTGAAATTCAAGGAAAAGGAATTGATTCTTTCATGAAGACATTAACTCCTGCTCAAACGGAAGAAGGAACACTAGCATGAGTTCAAAACCGCTATCAGGAATGAAAATAATCGACCTCAGCCATCGTCTGCCGGGCCCCCTCTGCGGTAGAATACTATCGGACTTAGGTGCTGAAGTTATCAAGATTGAAGATCATGAATTCAAAGATCCATTTTTATCAGGGCTCTTTGCTCAATTCGATAAGAGCTTTACTTCGTGGTATGAAAATTTAAATGCGGGCAAAACGATTCAGCGTTTCGATTTCAATTCGGCCATCGATCAAAAAACAATTTATGATTTAGTCGTCGGCGCCGATGCTGTCATTATGGGTCTTCCTCCTAAAACGAGAGAGAAACTCAAACTTACGGATAACGATTTAAAATTTTCACGCCCATTTGTAGTGATTGAACTTCTGGCCAGTCAGCATGAAAAAAAATCAATGCATGATCTGAATGCCATGGCCGCTACTGGTCTTCTTTCCCTTTATGTGGCCAATAAAAACGACGCTATCATCGATCCACCCTTTCTTCCCATTGCGGGAATTAGTTTTGGTCACAAAGGTGCCACAGATCTACTCGCTGGATTTATTCGTTCGATGAAAACGCTAGAAACTCAGTTTATTAAAACCTATCTCGATCAAGTCACTGAAGAAGTTCTGGGTATTTTCTGGCCAGAAAAAGATCGTGCAGAAGGAAGAACCAAATTCCTGCATAATGGAATCTATCCCTGCTATAGCCTTTATCAGACGAAAGATAAAAAATATGTCGCCCTGGCCGCCGTGGAAGAAAAATTTTGGAAAGGGTTCTGCGATGTCTTTGAACTGAAAACGACTTTGGATCGATTTCATCATAGCGACAATCAACTCTTTGACCTCGTCTCTGAAAAGATCAAAAGCTATTCTTCGCAAGAGATTGCTCAAAAGATAGAAACCCAGGATCTCTGTCTTTCTGTCATTAAATAAGGTATGGGGCCAGTTGGCAGTGTCAGTGTGGCCCGCTCTTTTGGATCGAAATGATGACACTACACAATGTGACACCATATCGCTCAGGCATCAATCCAATTTCTGACTAGTTAACTCAACACAACATTTGGCACGATCCCTGTATTACAGAACTCCGAGAATCACGATCAAGGATTAGATCGATTAAACAGGAGGTCATTTATGAAGGGACTCATCATTTTTTGCATGCTTTTCTTAAGTTTCGCGGTGCAGGCAGCACCAGCACTTAAAGGTCACCAAATCGTTTCTCTGAAAACGAGCACTGGAAAGATTTTTAAGAATTTAAGTTCCGAAGACAGCACTAAAGTGCTAGAATCACTAGAGTCAGATGCGAACATCGAAATCGCTGATGAAATCATCTACCCTGAAGAAGTTACTGAGGTGATTGTGGGTAAGTTGACAAAAGCGAGAATTGTTGAGAAAAGACCGAATCCAAAGGATTATAACTAAGTTTGGGGCGCCAACCCCAAAATCCTCCGAAAGGATAGTGTTTGTTGTTGTGTGAAGGGCCCGCAAGTTTTGCGGGTCTTTTATTTTGTGGCGATAATTCTTACGAGATCACAATTCAATCCATGTTCTGTATTAAGTTCAAAAGATAAATTTCTACTTACCGAAAAAAATTTTAAACGAAATCCAGCTGCAATTAATTCTTCTTCTAATTCTCGTGCGTGAGGGACATGTCTTTCGATGACATCAAGTTCTTTGCGTTTTGATTGAATCATCATCTCAGCACAAAACAGGCCTTCATCTTTTAGAGAAGCCTTTATATTGTGAAAACTCCACGCTCGTTCTGCCGGTTCAACAATACAATGGATGCAATGACTGTCGAACACAAGATCAAATTTTTCATTCTGAATTGAGTCTAGAAACGATTCAGCTGAAATGTCTGCGCACATGTAAGTAACACCTGAAACAGCTTCGGCAAACTCACATTTTCTTTCATCTCTATCAATGGCGAGAATGCGTGCATGTGGCAAAGAAATGTCCGCAAATTGTGAGCGAACTCCGCTTCCTAATTCTAAAATCTGAACATGACCAGGAGTCAGTCGACTGCGAATATTTTTTTGAAAAAAATCAACGAGGCTATTGAAAGTTTCAGAATTTTCCGATGAACTCAAAACGATGATCCCTGGAAAAAGAAGCTGGAGAATTCCCCAGTTCATTCATTGGCACTTGGCCTTTGAAATACTTTAACCAATAGTCGTAATGTTTTGAATAGCTAATGATAGAAAGATTTGTTTTTTCTTTTAAAAACGTATCAAGGAATTTTGCGATGAATTCAGAACAGTAAAGAAGTTCTTTTCCTTCTGCATTTGTGTTGTTCCAAATATATTTTGAATCAAAAGGCGCACCTGCAAATTGTTCATTGAAAACATCTAACATTGTAAAAGAAAGCTCGGTCTTTTTTCGTGGAGGAAGATTTTTGAATTCTTTCGCACGATAAACATGCACGTAGGTTCCCGGAGTGATGTTTTTTGTAAAATCTTTGATGGTATAAAGAGCAACTCGCCCCAATGACTGCGCTACTCTCAATTCATTTTGTTCATTAAGAACAACAACACCTGAATGTGAAAAAAGCGATTCTGTTTCTGACTCAATCATTCGGCATTCATAACAATTTAACGAAAGAAGGAGAACGTCTCCGCTTCTCAAATCTTTGGGTTCAAAACCAAAAAGAGAACTAGTCCAGAATGAAGCCGTAATGAATATGAGGGTAATGATTTTCATGGGGGCAGATTTAACATAAAGACTGAAAACTGCCTACTTTTTAAGTCATCGGAAGCTCAATAAGTGCATTCCTTAAGCATTAATATTTAAGGCCTGAGCAAATAAAACCCGAAAAATAAAAGTGTGAACAAACAGGAAACCTATAATAAAAGCATGAGAGCTCTAAAGGCCATTACAACCTTTATTCTTGCACTGTCAGTGCTGTCGACTTCCTTTGCCCAAACATCATCGGTAAATACTCCTGCGTCTGCAACGACATCAGCGACATCATCGACGTCAACATCGACTAGTACTTCTACGCCTGCTGCTTCCACAACAACGACTGCAACAACTCCAGTTGCAACAACAACGACTTCGACAGATCCACTTACGGCACAGAAAGATTCTTGTTCAAAAAACACAGCTATGGAATGGTCGAGCACCCTGAATCGCTGTGTGGGGAAAGCACAAGCTCGACAAGAACGTCACGATGCTCAGAACTGTAATAAACTAGAAGATCTTGCTGCTCGCAAAGCTTGTCACATGCAATTAGCAACTCAGAAGACGGGTGTCACTGATAATCCAGAAGAAGCTGCGGGAAAAGTTTCTAGTCTTCAATCGCGCTCTACTATGATCAATGCTGCGACTTCAGTTGTATCTCTTATTTCCATGTTTGCTTCGAAAAAAGCTGGCAGCTCATGTATGTCGAAATCAATCATGGGTGTGACTTCACTCGGTGGTCTCGCCACTGACATATGGATGAAAATCCAAACGAAGAAAAAATTAAAATCACTGCAAGACAAATATCAAATCGACAGTGCTACTAGTCCCTATGATGCTCAAGTAAGGGCCATGCACTACTTAAAAGAAGAACAACAAACTGTTAAAAAAATCGCAGGCCAGGAAAAGAAGCGCCAAATGCTTCTCATGATCGGTTATGCAGCTGCGGCCGTAGCTGCAGGGTATGAGAGTTTTACGAATGCCTCTTGCTGGAAAAAAGAACCTGAAAAACCAGTTAATGAAGGAGCTAAAGAAGCTGATGGTGCGGCGACTGCGAATGCTGATGCTAAACCACAACCGAATGCACCGGCTCCCGAAACAGCGAAGGGAGCAGCTACTCCCGAAGCGACTGCTGCCGCTGCAGGAACTGCTGCTAATGGTGGGAACAATCCTTCTGCCTATACAGCTCCATCTACACCAGATGCAGCTGCAGTCGACACACCAGAAATCTCTCAAGCAAATGCTAATTCAAGTGCTGCAGATAAGGCCTTGCGTTCGGAGCCATACAATCAATACCAAACTCTTGAATCGCGCCAAACGGGAAATAAATTTCATAACGTTTTAAAAGATTCAAATGGCCAAGTAACAGGTGTTGTTCACAATGGACAGGTCTATACGAATTTCAGTCAAGGGGCCAATGGAACATTTTATGCTAAAGGTTCTCCTAGTGGAACTTTTGATTATAACTCAGGAACAGTATCGGGTACCAACCTTGGATCAGTTAGGGTTAATGAGAATGCCGTAACAGCAAACTACAATAATAATGGTGGAAGAATTACTAGCGGTTCCGGTACGACTAATGTTCGAAATACTTCATTTGGTACTGGCGGGAAGAAATGAAAATGAGAAAACTTTTTCAATCATTCATTATTCTTCTCTTCTCAATGAATGCTCAATATTCGTGGGCCACGGGTGCTGCTGCTTCGGTTGGTGCAGAAGTTGCGAAGACACAAGCGGTGGGTGCTGTTCAAGGACAAGCTGCAAGTGCAGTTGGTGAAGCCACTGGCATTGGTGATAAAATTGGTGAACTCCTCGACTCTCCTCCAGGCATTATGATTGTTGCTGGTATTGGCGGAATCAATGCTATGACACTTTATAAAGCGGCCGCTGACCAAGAAAAAGAATGTGATGAGAATATTAAAAAAATAGATCGCATCATTGCTTCATTCAAAGACTCTTTTTCAAATTTTTGTCCGAATGGACGCGAAAAATTAGAAGAACCAACTTGCTACTGTTATCTAGAAAATGGTCAGAAAAATACTTCGCGAAGTAACTCGCAAACATGTCAGCAATTGTGGAATAAAAATCAATACGTTTATGACAACACAGCTGGAGACTACAATGCTAACGGTGCGCCTGTTGATCCAGCAGGATGTTTAACCATTGATGGAAAATTCGATGAAAATTGCCAATGCAAAAAACTGATCAATTCAAAAGGCAGCAATGCTTGTTTGAAAACAGTTTCGCTTCCGATTAACAACAACGGATTAGGTTCAGCTTTTGTGCAGGCCTCTGGTGTTGATAAAGTTATGAAGAACCTCGCACAAACTGCTTCTGGAAATTCAAACCTCAATAGTTTAACGGGACGTGAATTAGGAATGGCCATTGCTCGTCAAGGTGATTTGGCCTCGAGACTTTGGGATAAAATAGCGAGCGATCCAAACAAAAAAATGTTTCCGAAAATTAATTCTAACGAGCAACTTCTTGCTTATCAAAAAGCGGCCATCAGTCCAAGAGAAATGGCGGCCTATTCTGGTGGTTCAGCTCTTGCTGCGGTTGACTCAAGTGCGATGTCTCCAGCTGCTGCAAAAATTGTTGAAGATGTTCGCAAAAAAAGTGGAATTGAAATGACGGGTGGAAATGGTCTTGGTGTAAAAAAGGCCGGAAATAAAAAAGAAGAATTCAGCTTTATGGATGTTGGTGCTGGTGGTGGCGCAGGCGGAGTTGTCTCTGATTTCCCTGAGAAAAACTACAAATACAAAGATGCTGATGTCTCAAAAGATTCTGGTGCTTCGATTTTTGAAATCATCTCGAATCGATATGTTGAATCAGGACTCAGAAGACTTTTTGAAACACCAGAAGAAGATAACAACAAAAAGGCGAAATAGTTTTACGGCTCAATAAACTCTAATAGACCGAGAGCTGCTCTCCACTCTGCACTAGGTGCAATCAGTTTTCTCGCTTTAAGATCCATCATCCCTACTGACAAAGTCATTGTTGAAGCAACCTTCCCGTCTTCTTTGATCATCTTCTGATCAAGAAGCATCACGAATTTATTGCGCATTTCTGGTCTTGCTTGCGAGACGATTTTTATTTTTTCACGATTTTTTAATTCTGCTTTAAACGTTAATTGCAAATCTAAAAGCACAGGACCAACTTGAGATTCTAAAATCTCTTTTAATCCCAATTTATTTTTCGTAATGAAATCCCAACGTGCTTCCTCATAAAGCTCTAAATATTTCGCATTATTTACATGTCCAAAAGTATCGAGATGCTGCTCCAAAATTGTTAAATCGTATTCGTAAACCGGGTTACTCATTTATGGCCCCCATGCCTGCTATATTGGGCGTTTTTAAGAGAGAGAATGCTCCCTAATCTAATTCATTTATCACCTCTTTCCAAGCACCTGAACGTCCCTCCCTCTCAAAAAGAGCTTTTCACTCAAGAATTCCAAGGAGATCGCCGATAATAGAAGGAGATAAACTCTAAAAGGCCAATAAACGGGCCTAGGGCAGATGCTTATGAAGACTCTTTTATTCTTCACTTTTATGTTTTCTGTTTCAGCACAGGCAGCTGGGATAGACTATTGTAAAAATCCTCAACGATATAAAGATCTCGTGAATATGTTTAGTCTGAAGCCTAATGAAAAGCACAGCTATGATGGTTCATCTGGTCTACTTCAATGTCAGGAAATGACAACGAAAAAATTACGTACGTGGTACAAAGGTGGATCTCGTAGTAAAGATCCTGCTTATCAATGGGAAAACCATATTGTTTTTTATGGGTGTAAAGAAAAGTGTGAAGCTTTATCAAAAGCTACTGCTGATACACCTGAATCAAAGACAGCTAACGAAGATCTTCAAAAATGTTACAATGAAAAATTAGAAGAAAATAAAGGCGATGCACTCAAGTGCGAAAGTGTCGCTTACATTCTTCAAAAAGCAAAAGTGGATTGGGAAAAACCAAAACACGTAAAAAAAGAAGATAGAGAGTTTAAACAACTCGGAATCAAATGTAGCAATAGCGGACTTGAAACACTAGACTTCGAAGCATGCGTGGAATTTGCGGAAGGATTTGAAAATGCGGAAGCTATTCAGAACATCGCTTATCAAGGGCAGAGTTTAGTTTATCAAGATAAAATGATGGATGCGCAGACGAAAGTTGCGCAGGAAAAAGATGCGGCCAAAGGTGCACTGAAGGCCACAGGTGAATCACTCAATCTACAAAAAGATATGTACAACCAGCGCGGTGCTGTTGATGGTGCAAAACTTGCGTGGCTCTACAGTAAATATTCTGAAATTCCCGATGAAGAAACCATTCAATCTCACTGTAAAGGATTTCAAGCTTTCGGTCAGGAAGCTGTTATTGGAAAAGTATCGGCCAACGATTGTTACCAATCAGCAATGGGACCTGGTGGAGATTTTGATATTCTCAAAAACCAACAAGCACGTGATAAAATGAAAGCGAAAATGATTCAGGTTGCGACTTCAATGGGAAGTAACTTGATTCTTGCTAACCTTCTTGGAAAAAGAGCAAAAGATGTAGACAATGCTCTGGCGAAAATCGATGAATTCAAACCTATTGATCCGTTCACTGTTTCTGAAGAAGAAGCGCAAACAACATACTGTAAGCAAAATCCAGGTGACCCAAAATGTTTGGGAGAAGGACTAGATCGTATTACTGATGGTATTAGCGACAACATCATTACGTTTGGTGAAGGAGCTGCTGGTACTGTTTACGGTAATCCAAATAAAGGTGAAACAAATGCCATTGCCGGTGGTGGTGGAAGTGGATCGAAAGATACAAAAATTGATCCTGTAGGAAGTATCATTCCTGCTGCTCAAAAAAATAATTCAATGGAAGACTCTACAGGGGCCACTGTTAAAAATGGTGGTACTGGTGGAGGCGGTGGCGGCGGTGGCGGAAGCGCTGGTGGCGGCGGCGGCGGTGGCGGTGGTCCACTTCCTCAAGGTCCTAGTGATGCAGTAGCTGCGATTGAAAAAGGAAAAGCACCTTCATACGGTGGTGGTGAAGGTTCGCTTTCAATGATGGGTGGATTTGGAATCAATAAACCAAAAGGTGACAAAAAAGACGAAGGAAATCCATTCGGGAAACTCTTTGATAAAGACGGTGCAAAGGCCGGAAATAATATCAACTTCCGCGATCTCGCTTCCGTTGGTAAAAAGGGTGATAACCTCTTTGACATGATTTCTAAACGATACTCGAGTGTCAAAGCAGATAACAGACTTCTCGAATACGAACTCGCTAAATAAAGACACTTTTTCAGTGTAAGGAAATATTAGCTAATGTCACAAATGCACTGCTGAATGTGAGTATTTTTTATAGGGCACAGTCGTCCATTTCTTAAAAAAGCGTTGATAAAGAAAAAGTTAATGAACTAGAATTAATAAAGACAATGAAGGTCCACGATGGGCCTTTCTTTGTTATGGGTGTCACGCTTATCAAGGATGATAGTTATGGAAACAACGAATTCTTTATTATTAGCTGAATTCTATACTGCCACAGGCTATCTAGACCGCCTCATTTTTGCTTTTGCTGAACTTGAAAAATTACATTTCACTCCGCGTGGAAAAAATCAAATTCAAAAAGTTATTCATGATGCTTCGAAATTTTTCTCAGCTGAGTTTCCACAGTTTTCTTTTGAAACTGTTGATCTTGAATGGGGTCAATTCAAAAATCACATTAAGGCTTTTCATTCAGCAGTAGAAAGTTTCATCAAACTTCCCCTATCGGCCGACAAAAAAGAAAACATGGTTGTGAATTACATCAATCTGATTTATCGCAACTGTTACGAGCTTCACAATTTTCTTCTTGAGACAACGGGAGTTGAGATTCAATATCCGCGCGTTGGACTCATCCAGGAAGAGAGCATACCTACGATTGCGACTCAAACTGATTTTCCTCGAGCACCACTTTTCTTCCTCGATGAAGATAAAGTTCGTGAGTACAGTGTTCAGACAAATCAAGACTCACCTCTTGTTTTCTTAGAAATGAAACGTGAAGAAAAGTACGACCACTTTATTCACCGTGGACACTTTTATATTGCTCAGAAAAAATATGAAGATGCGAAAAACTGCTTCTATAAAGCGCGTAACTACCGCGACACTGCAGAAGTTCTGACATTGATTGCATGGACCTATTCTCTACTCGATGATAAATCGCAGGCGAAATCATATTGTTTAAAGGCCATACAACATGATCCTCAATATGGTCCGGCCTACAATGATTTTGGAAATTATATATTGAGTGAAGGTCAGGCCGAAGAAAGTCTTCGCTGGTTTGAACTCGCTAAACGTGCGCATAACTATCAAAATCGCGAGTATCCTTACATCAATGCCGGACGTGCTTATGTACTCATGAGAAATTATGAACAAGCATTAGCAGAGTTCTCGTTGGCACTAACAATCGCTCCTCATCACCAAGAACTGCACGAAACTGTCACTAAATTGAAAAATAACCTGGAAAAACCGAATGATCATAAGATTGAAAAAGCGGCCTTCCGGAAAAATCCGAATAACTTTGGTGATGAAAACCGCCCTGAAACGACCTAAGGTTAAATAGACGACGATGCTAAAAAAAGATTTTGATGATTACTTAAAAGGGCTCATGCGGCCTGAACTCTTTGATGATTATTGTCCGAATGGATTGCAGATAGAAGGCAAAGAGGAAATCAAAAAAGTTCTTTTTTCAGTTTCAGCAACTCGCGAATCTGCTGAATATGCAGTTCAAAAAGGCGTATGCGCTCTCGTTGTTCATCATGGTTTGTTTTGGAAATTCCACGGCACGCGTACTCTAACAGGACCTTTTTATCACAGGGTCGCACCCTTAATTAAAGCGGACATCAATCTTTTTGGATATCACTTACCGCTCGACTCTCACATTGAATTCGGCAATGCTTCGAGTGTGGCCAAACTTATAGGACTGACTGATCTCTCTCCTTTTGGTGAATATAAAAAAGCAACGACAGGCATTCAAGGCAAACTCACGACAGCTCTGAGTGGTCTGGAATTAAAAAAACTTCTCGAGGAAAAACTCAATCATTCTGTTCTTTACTCTGCTCCCCTTGATGCAGGTAAAATTCAAAAAATCGGAATTATAACTGGTGGAGCGAATTCAGAATGGAGAGAAGCTCATAAGTTGGGTTTAGACGCTTACATTACTGGTGAAATGAGTGAACACGACTATCATGAATCCCGTGAATCGGGCATTCACATGTACGCTGGCGGACATCATGCGACTGAAAAGCATGGAATTCTTGCTCTCATGGAACATCTTCAGGAAAAATTTCCGACATTAGAATGTGAATTCTTAGATTCGAATAACCCAGCTTAATTTTTAACTTTTAACGATAAAGTCAAAACAAACTTGGCGACTTCTTCATTAGGATTAATTGAAGGAACAACGGCCTTGATGTTCACAGGAAAATTCATTCTCTCGCCGCTTTTAATAACTTCTTGAACGAAGTTTTTGATCTCAGGAATTTGAGTGCAGATAAAATGAACATCACCCTCTGCTCTTTTCAAAAATTCGGCATTGAAGTCTTTAAACGAAAGCGCGATTTTCTTTTTAGATGCTGTGATTTCATTCATCGCGACCAATCCACCAGCGATATCAGCTCCGGAACAAAGCACTCCAAAGTACATCGACTTCAAATGATTTTTTGTTCGACGGTTTAGTGGAATTTTAATGATGCATTCTTGATCATTTAAACTGACAACACTTGGTGAAACCCAAAAAATAAGAGGAACTTTCATGAGTCCAAACAGACGCACGAACACAGTGTCTTGTAATTTTTTAGGAACATTATTTTTAATTAAATCTGTCAGCATATTTATTCGCCTTTCTTAATTTCTAAAGTTCTTCTATAGGCCGCCTGGAAAGCTTCTTTCATTATACTCGTTAAATTATTTTTTTCCAGAACTTGAAGAGCTTCAAAAGTCACACCTTTCTTTGATGTCACTTGTTCCCTAAGAGTTTCAAAGCTTGCATCACTAGATTCCATGAGCATCGCACTTCCTAAAAAAGTTTGAGTGATGATTTCACGGGCATCGGGATGACCCCCAAAAGCTTTTATTCCTTCTTCAAATTGGCGAGCAAACTCGAAAATCAGTGCGGGACCACTTCCACTGAAAGCAGTTAATTGATCCAACTGCTCTTCCGATTGCATTTCATAAACTTTGCCTAAAGATGAGAGGAGTGATTTTAGTTCATCTGCTTTCGTTTCTGTAAAAAGCAGGTTCGCTCCCATCCCCACGGCCGAAGGAGTGTTAGGCATAAGTCGGGCGATTGCCTGGACATTAAACTTTGATTGCAGTTTTTCTATTCCTACTCCTGCCAGTACAGAAAGAATTTGCGCTGATGGATGGAACTTGTAATGGAAGTCACCTAACGATTGCGGTTTCATCGCTAGAATGGCCCAATCGAGATCAACTGGCATTTCTTCGCACTTTGAAATGTGTATGCCTTTTAATCTGGTCGCTAGTTCATTGGCCTTCGTTTGCGAGGGAGTATAAAAGAAAAGCTCTGCCTGAGAATCATTTTTTCTGATTCCCTCAGCAATTGCTCTCCCCATATTTCCACAGCCAAAAAAACCAATTTTCATTATCAAATTTCCAGATCAAGAGGAGCACCATGTCTCATTGTATTGACAGCTAGAGAGCGCACCCAAACGAAGTTAAGCAGTTGATGATAAAAATCATTTGGCTTCAGGTGATCGTTAATCGTGAGAATTGAGCGCATTCTCTGATCATCGCGACCTTGATCAAAATGAATTCCAATATGGGCCTCAAAATCTTCCATTGGACCATCGTAAATAATTGATGAAAGTCTTGGTTGATTAAGAATTTTTGCAAAATCCTGTGAGCGAACAAACACCACGCTGATGTTTTCTTTAGAAAAACCAGATTGGATGAAAACTTCTTTTAATCCCAACCACCATTGATATGTTTTTTTATTACGACAAGCAACCGTTACACCTGTTCCCACGCTCATCGCGGAGAAAATCTGGATAAGAGTCTTGATGTCTGGACGCTCACTCATTGCTACGACAAGTGCGTGTTCAGCGTAAAGAGAGTAATCGTTGTAACTTAACTGCCCTGGGATCACGCGATTTTTGTGCTGACGTTCCATAAAGCTTGTAAAGTTCTTACCAACCCATTTACGGTAATCACGTAGGATTTCTTTGTAATTTTGGAAAATCCCAAGATAGTGACTTTCGAAACTTGGAATGAAAGCATCGAGGAATTTTTCCATACGTTCTTTTCTTCCAGCAACTGAGAGTTTTGATGGACGAGCTAGTCCTCTCCACTCATCGTTACCTTCTTCGATACCATGAGTTTGAACTGATTTTGGATTTTCATTAATTTGGTGCAGAGACAGAATGTAATGACGTCCGCCAGCTTTAGGTCCTGTTCCTGATAATTTAAATCCACCGAATGGCTCGATAGCTACGCGGGCACCAGTGATTGTACGATTGATATAGAGGTTACCGCTCTCAAGTTTAGTTAAGAGGTAATCAATATCATTTTGAGATTGAGAAAAAATTCCGCCTGTTAAAGCGTAATCTGTACTGTTAAATAAATTGGCCGCTTCATTAAGAGAATCAAACCCAACAACGTGAACGATAGGTCCAAAGAGTTCTTTTTGAGCATAACTTTCTTTATTGAATGCGCGCTCATATGGAAGCTCGACAACGACCGGCCCCACACAGTAACCAGGAAGATCTTCTGCCGAACGATCGATAACAACTTTTCCACCGTACTTACTTGCTTCGAGGCCTGCTTCAACTGCTGCTTTTTTAAGACGCTCTTTATCTGCCGCTGTAATAACTGGGTTTACTGAAGTATCAAGTTTAAATGATTGACCGACTTTTAAATCAGTGCACGCTTCTCTTAAACGTTCAATGAGTTTGTCTTTAAGAGAGTTGTGAACAATAACTCTTGAACAGGCCGAACACTTTTGACCAGCGTGACCGAAGGCCGAATAGAGAACGCCTGAAACAGTCTCATCAAGTTCAGCATTTTGAGTAACAATGACGGCGTTTTTTCCACCCATTTCAGTGATTGCCTTAACTGGATAAGTTCTTCCTGAAAGTTTGTTGTGATAAAGTCTTTTTCTCGCTACACCAGAAATATAAGTTCCTACTGCTTTTGATCCCGTAAAGACAATTGTTGAAACACGAGGATCGCGAACAAGCACATCCCCGACAGTCTCACCTTCACCTGGTAAATGAATCAGAACATCTTTAGGAACTCCCGCTGCATGAAGAAGATCAACGAGGACTTGGGTAATGAGTGGAGTTTGCTCCGCTGATTTAAGGATAACTGTATTCCCCGTTACGAGTGCACTGACAACCATTCCGCAAGGGATCGCTAATGGAAAGTTCCAAGGAGCAATAACAAGCGTTGGTCCACGGCTGCTAAGATCTGTTAGATTTCTTTGCAGGTAGGCTTCAGTGCGTGCGTAGAAGTTTAAGAAGTCGATCGCTTCATCAACATCAGCAAGAGCTTCAGTTACTGATTTTCCAGCTTCATAAACAATCAGCGCAGATAGTTCATTTCGTTTTGCCAACATGAGACTTGCCGCTTTAACAAGCATTGCAGTTCTAAATGGCCATTTGCTAGTCGCCCATGTTCCATTGTTGTAACTTTCATCAATGGTCGCAATGGCCTTCTCTGCATCTTCAAGATTTGCAAAACGAATTTTTCCAACTGTGATACTTGGATCAGAACTCGCTTGAACCGCTACCCAGTCACCTTTTAGCGAAAAAGAGTTTTCGTAGTTTTTTCCCAATTGCGATTGTTCATAAGACTTGAGGGATTTTTCCATCCACTGACGTTCATCATCGAGATAAAGTTTTAGCGGTGGAACGTTAAAGAATTCATCTTCAAGTTTAGAAACTGAAAGATCGCGAGCAATCTTTCCTTCTTTTTTCTTTGTTTCATGAATTTTGTATGGCGACTGAAGTGTAAGATGTTTTTTGTGAGAACGCATAATCGTCAACACTCCTACTTGAGAAGAGTTTTCCATAATACGTCTTACAAGATACGCCATCCCCACTAATAAACTTCCGACTGGAACGTAGTTACGAGTTGCCCATCCCATTTTCGCAAGTGCTGTTGATAGAGCTTCATAAGTCATGTGTAGACATTGGTGCTCAATCTCCCCCACTTGCGGGTAGAGAAGTTCTTTAGCAGCTTCTGCGAAACCATGGTCAGAGAAATTGTGAGAAGCAATCGCTAATTTTAAATGCGGATGTGCTTCATAAATTTTTATGATGAGCTGACGGAAGTGAATGTCTGTTTCTTCTTTATTTAAAAATTGAGGAGCATTGAAACTGTGAGCGTCACCTTCAACTGTCTCTGCATCCCAGTAGGCACCTTTAACAAGTCGAACCGGCATCATGTGACCACGTTCTTTTGCAAGAGCGATAACTTCTTTCAGGTGATTGTGGCCATCACGTAAGTAGGCCTGGATAACAATTCCCGTTTCTTTGTAGTCACGCAGTTCAGGTGTTTCAAGCAGAACTCGTCTGTAAATTTTAAAAACGATATCGCGATAGTGATAGTGTTCAGCATCGATATTGATGAAAACGTTTTCATTTTTGGCAGTGACAAGAATTTCTCTTAGTCTAGGAGCTACAAGATCATAAGTGCTCTCTGGAGCATGGGGTTTAAAATCAGAACATAAAGCAGAAACTTTAATCGAAACGTGAGCGCGGTTAATTCCGGCCTTGTTCATTTCACCACGCTTTACGTGCAGAGAAAATCCGCGGATTAGTTTAAGAACTTCATCACGATAATGATCGGCTTCTTTTTCAGAAACAACAAGTTCTCCCAATTGATCAAGAGTGACGTCTCTTCCTGTTTGACTCAAAGATCTTAGAGAAGTATCGGCCTTTTCAATTGATTCTCCGGCGATAAATCTTTTCGCCATCAACTTAACGGCACTTCTCACCATCGAAGCAAGCGGCCAGGCCGGAAAAATTTTAGCGAGGTAATAAAAGATTTTAATTCCAAAAGTATAATGACGAGGGAATGCTCGCTCTTGTCCTTTTTTCTTTGCTCTTCTTGCTTTCTTGTTATCTTTAAGAAAACGTGAAAGGGCCTCGATGAGAATACGTTTAACTTCGCTTCCTTTTTTGTCGTGATCAAGAGAAGGAAGAATCGCCAAAAATTTAAGAAGGTGAATTCGAAGAAGTGCATATTGCGCCGTTAACCCCAAACCAAAATCTGAAATGTCTTCAAATAAGCTTGGACGATATTCATTTAAAAAACCTAGAAGCTTCTTCACGATTTGAGCAGAGCGATCTTCAATGCCTGCATAACGAGGATCATTCATCAAATCAGGAAGACCTTCAACTTTAGTCACCGTTTCAATTACGGTTGGGAAATTTTTAACTTGTAGTGAGGCGGCAAGCTCAGCATGAATACGAAGTTCTTTAACATGGGCATTGGCCAGATCCAAAATGTCACTTTGTTGAAGAAGGAAAAGTTCCTGTGAGAGCTTTGGTGTGTAAAGCCTGATTTCTTTACGATCGAAATAAAAGCCAACTAAGAAAGGAACAGAACGAAGAATAAGTTGTAAACGAAAGTTCTCAGGACCTGTTTTTAAAAATGATGACAACGTTTTCCAAACATCTTCATTCAATTGCTGATTATGATCGACAAGCTGATCAGCGAACTCTTGATAGAAATAGATTTTATATTTTTCGCCCGACTCTTCTTTTTCAATCATCGAAAGCGTATTTAAAAATTGTTCAGGTTGGATGGCCATATGAAGTGAACCCCTTATTCGTAATTTCGAAAAATTTTAGTGGTTCAAAGTACCATAAAAAAGGTGAATTCGACTATGGGAAAACTGCTTAGAAGTTCCTAGATCAACTGGAGAAGTGTCTCGCTGAATTTATTTAGCTCCCGAAGAACTTCGGAGCTTTTAATGACTTTTTTAGCGTGAATTTTTGAAGGGGCAATA
Source organism: uncultured Bacteriovorax sp. (assembly GCA_946480715.1). Next base: position 21,734 of record CAMLKK010000004.1, read on the forward strand.
AAACGATCAAAAAGCGGTTTATCGAGGCCATGGAATTCTTTATAGGCTTCCAATGCTGTTTTTTGGGCCTCTACAAAAGCTTTCAGTTTACGATCAAAACGTTCTTCATCAGAAAGATCGAGAAAGACTGAATGCTGAAATTTAAGACGCGTCTCAGGACGGGACAAAAGGTAAAAACCTTCAACGATCACGATCTTTTCTGTATGTGAAGCGAGATCATTTGCTAATTGTGTATAGTTGTATTCTTTCGATTCGATCGGCCCTTCAGCTTCTTCTAAATAAGATGATTCCTGAATGAGACAAACGTCAGAAGGCGCAAGCTTGGCCTTGAGGATTTCAGTGAGCGTGCGAGCAAAACTTGATTTTCCGCAATGGCCGCCGCCCACGATGGCCACAAACTGGGTCTGCCCTTGAATGTTCGAATCTGTTCGTTCCATAGTGAAAGAATACACTGGCCTGAATGCCTTTGACTAATGGCAAATCCGTCCCTAGAATTTTCTTATGAAGAAAGCGAATATGATGCGCTTAATGACAGTCCTTCTCTTGCAGTCACCACTTGTATGGGGACAGACAAGCTATACTCTCAAAGATCTCGAGGCACTCGAGAAAGAAAAAAACTTCGAAGAATTTCTTAAACACGCGATGGACATTCGCCCTTCTGAAAGACAGAAGCTTTGGAAAGAAATGTATCAATCAATGGCGCTTGAAATGCTCGATTCAAAAATCAGGAATCGCGATTACTCCTTGGCCACTTTTAAAGAAATTGAAAAATTGGCCAATGCTTCGACCTTGATCAATGATGAATTCTTCCAACTAAAACGCTCGATCTACGCAAAGAACTTTTTTAATGAATGTTATTTGCAGTCATCGGCAACGGTTAAAACGAGTGCCGATTATTCTTTTAAAAACTGTGATCAGGCCCTCAATTCTTTTTGGACCAACTCCAAAAAAGACACGGATATCGGCCTTGAACTGGCCGAATTGATCGATAAATATCCAAGCTCACTCTCTAGCTGGCCTTATTATCAAAGAGCGATTAGTGACTCTACCGTTGCTCCCATTTATTGTGAAAAACCTAATGTTCAAAAGGCCGTCCTTAAAAAACTCACTCAGGAAACATTCCACCCAGACTTCAACGGAAATTATAAACTTCTTGCCGACAGAGTCATTCCCGCAAAATGTTTTCCGAAGCTGGTTCCTACATTAAAAGCGATGACGGCTTCACATTTAACAAATGGCCTAGAAAAAGAAATGGCCATGAATGTCCTAGAGGCCAAAGGCCAGTTGAGTGATTCAGAATTGGAAGTTCTTGCTGTAGTCTATCTTCTTGATGGGCCCGTTGTTGGCGAGAAAATGAATTTGGCGTGGAACCGAGTGGAGAAACTTGGTGAAAATTTCTCAAAGCGCCAGGAAATTTTAGCGAAGATCAAAGCGCTCCCAACAATTCCCGATAAAATCTTTAAAGATCCGGAATCATCACGCCATAAGGCCATCATCAATCTGTTTGCTAAAAATTTTCCGGAATATCTCAATTACTACGGTGAACAGTGTGTGGACTTTCTCGATACGAAAAAAGAAGTTCCTTCTAACATCGCGTCGGGTTTTCAGTGTACCCAGTTCTTAAAAACGGCCCAGCAAAAACGCGACAATGGTCCAGAATGGATTTCAGACGCTGTTTCTAATAGGTATTCAGGACTTCAAAAACCGGCCTCGAAAAAGTAATCAAGCTCCTTTAGAATAAATTTAAAACTACAATCAATTTTTTATAAGCAAAAAAAAGGCCCACCGAAGTGAGCCTTTTTATGGAACTTTTTAATTATTGCTAATTAAGATAGGTGTTTTCCAACGATCCCAGCAAGTTCGAACATAGTAACTTCTTTTTTTCCAAAAAGTTTAGCTAGTTTGTCGTCTGCGATGATGTTTCTTTTGTTTTTTGGGTTTTGAAGGTTGTGCTTCTTGATGTAGTCCCAAATTTTAGAAACAACTTGAGTGCGTGGAAGTGGCTTGTTTCCTACGATTTCAGCAAGAACTGCTGAAGGAGTAAGTGCTTTCATGAAAGCTGCATTTGGCTTTCTAGCTGACTTAGCTTTTGGAGCTGCTTTTTTAGTAGCTTTTGGAGCTGCTTTCTTAGTAGCTTTTGGAGCTGCTTTTTTAGTAGCTTTTGGAGCTGCTTTTTTAGTAGCTGCTTTTTTAGTAGCTTTTGGAGCTGCTTTTTTTGTAGCTTTCGCTGCTTTTTTCTTAACTGCCATTCGAGAATCCTCCGTTAAATTAGACATGTTGTTGTTCGTGTCTAAAGTTATTAATGAAAAAGAACGTTGTTAATTTTTTTTCTTTTCAGTTCATTTTCCCTAGGGAGATTTTCACTTTTTTGTGTTTTTCCCTCGAGAAATTGTCCTATAGATAAATTATTGCTTGAAAATTTTCATCATGTCTATAGTAAAAAACATTTTTTTTACTTTTTTTTCATTGGAGCCTCCTAGGGAGTCTCCTAGGAAGTCCCTAGGGACTCCCTCAGGGCCACATCTATTTTAGAACTTTCATCCACTCGACGATGTGTCCTTCTGGACCAATTTTCCTAGGCGTTTTCTTGTATTGATGGCTTTCATTCAATGAATACATTCTGAAATTATCAATGCGACAGTAGTGGTAAATGCGTTTTAATTTCTTTTCGCGGGCCACTTTTTCGAAGAATTCTTTGATGGAATGAGAGAGACCGGCGCCTTGGTGGTCTATCTTTATAGCGGTATTTTTTGTCAGTAGAGAATCGTCCTCTACTTTATAGAAGACCGCAGCGACGATTTCATTTTCGTGCATAAGGGAATAAAGTTCCCACCCTTCGCTGACTTCTTTCTTAATTTCATCCATCGTCCATTTGAAGTCAGGAGAATCCGAGAATGCATCGATGTTGTAGTCGTAAATCGACTGCACGTCTTTTTCGGTTTTGGCCTTTTTAAAGTTCAGTTTCATGGCAATCCTTTGCTAGAAGCTTATATAGTGAAGAAGTTTAAAGATTAAAGTTTGGCGATATAGGCCGCAAGATCTTTCATGTCTTGCTCAGACAGCTTGCTCGCATATGAGGCCATTACAGGGCTTTTACGAACGCCAGATTTGGCTTCAGAGAGTTGCTTAACGATATACCAATCGTGCTGACCAGAAAGTTTTGGGGCTTTTTGGGCCGCATTTCCTTCACCTTTTTCCCCATGACAAGAGATACATTGAGCGTAGAGAGTCCCACCTTTTGCAGCGTCTTGAGCAAAAACCTGTGCGCTAAATGAAGTAAAAACTACGAGTGAAGAAATAAGTGCGATTGTATTTTTCATGTCAGTTCCTTTTTAAATGATGAGGTAAAAAGCGAAAATCCCTTTCATTTTACTCTAAGAACTCAGCTAACGGCAACCACTTTGATCAACTCTGCCTTCGTGAGATCTTTCCAGATCGATCCAAAGAAGTTTTGAAGGGCCTCATCACTCCATTTTCCATCCGGTGTTTTGAGCGTGAGAGTTTCCCCATCGGTGAAAACGAAAACTGGGGTCAAATCACTTCCTAAAAACTTTTTAATTTCTTCCATCCAATTGGCAGACATAGCATTTTTTTGGGCGAGACTCTGATCTCTCCAACTTGTGACAGGGCCTTGCGAATGGGTTTCTTTGAGAAAAAATTTGGCCAGAAGTTGCCATTTCACTTCTAGAAAGATCGATTCCAGCTCGCTTAATTCTTCGGCCGAAACAAGGAAGGCCGGAGTTGTATTTGAATCTCGAAGGAAATTTTCGATTTCGCGAAAATTTAATGGAAGAAGAAATGGGGCACTTCTCCCCTTCAGGAGATCCGTGAGCACAAAAATAAAAAAAGAATGTGAGATGCCTTGAACAGATCGATGATTTTCAAACTCAAGCGTCAATACTTTGTCACTTTGAGGTGATTGCAGGTAAGATTGAACACGTTGGGAGAATTGTTCTTGTTTCAAAAATGGGCCTAATGTTCGTTAACAACAGTGACACTAATGCATGAAATCTAATCTTCAAAACTTAATATTGCAAGCTCATCACGTTTTTCTCGTGGGCCCTATGCCTTTTTCTCTTTCTCATTTTAAGAAATCATGGGCAGCGATGAGCGAACAGTCCGCTCTCATTTTTTACATTGATGGTGGGGCCAAACACAAAATTAAAATTGAAAAGACGCTGAAACTCTCACCGCAATCGCTGGTGATCGGCGATAATGATAGTTCCGATGGCCCTATGGATATCATGAAAGAAAATCAAAATTGTTCTGATTTAGCTTTTGCACTAAATCTTTTGAATCGGCCCCGGCTTAAAGTTCAGACTTTGCATGCTTTTGGGTTTTTAGGCCAAGGCGGACGTCTTGATCATCTTCTTATCAACATTGGTGAATTCGACCATTTTCTAAAAAAATCTAGGTTGAAAACGCTGACAGAAATCATGCTCGATGACAAAGTTACTCTTTTCAAAAAAGGGCCTCTAAAAAAAGAGATTAACGGAATATTTAGCGTGGTGACTCTTGAGCGCCAGCAAATTTCAATAACGGGTCAATGCCATTACGCTTTGAAAAAAAGTTTTCTCGATCCACTCTCAAGTCGCGGACTGAGTAATGTGGGCGAAGGAATCGTTCAGTTTACGTGTGAAACGACGGCCTTTATTCTGCAGGATTAAAGTGGAGTGTCCTCTCTTTTAAATCCAGATTTTGAGAGTAGTCTTGAACATCAAGCCATTCGCCTCGATAGTCACCTTTCAAAAATAAATCGAGCTGATCTTTATAATGAGGCGACAAGAGATGCCCTGAGTTTCCCGTTGGAAGTATGCCGTAGGCCTTTTCGGGACGAGCAAAATCGATCAGACGACGCGTCGAAGGGCCTGCCTTGATCGAGAAATTCAAACCGATATAACGTTGGTTATTTATTTCCTGGGTTGCTCCCCCTAGAGGGTAAGGTCCAAGATTAAAAAGATAATTAAGTGGTCTCACACGACCAATGGGATGGACAAATTCGAGAGAGTGAAGTGAGCCCCACTCCCAATTTTTTGCATCATCTCCCAAATCTTTTTTTATACGTTCAATCGAGCGCTCAAAGGCCCTGGTCAATAGTTTCTCTGGTTCTCTATTTTTCCACCAGAGGGAGTTTTTATCGAAGAGAATTCGCTTTAGAAGATAGGAGTCGTTCGCTGTTTTGGTAAAAACTTGATACTCATCTTCTTTCAAATTTTCTTCGAGAAGGAGCCGAATGACTTCTCCGCACCAAGAATAATAAAGTAAGGCTGCACGACTATCAGATCGCGATTCAAAATCCCATTTTTTTAAATCATCAAGATAAGACTCAAAACCTTTTTCCCGCCAAAAAGACTGACCAGCGGTGAGATTTAACATTTCACCCAGGACTATTTTGTTTTCGAAGTTCATGCTGAGAGGCTGAATCAGTTTAAATTCATCCAATGACCATTTACTCTTTTGTGCTAAAATTTGTTTGATCGTGGCGTATCGATAATCAGGCTGAAAGTCTCCCCGTTGGTCTCGAGGAAAAGACTCCGGTCTTGAATTGGCCGAAACAATTATGCCATCCACAGGATTTTCAGAATGAGGTTTGTCTTCAAATTTCATTAACCCTAGTGGTTCATCTTCCCCGCTAGCTCCGTCCAGAATGAAATCAGATTTGAGTTCCTTTTTTCTGAGGATAACATCGCCGAACATCCACCAACCGATATTTTTTTTATCAGCGTAAAGAATGTTCAAACCAGGCGCTTTCCCATCTGCAATGGCCTCTTTCATTTCACTCATTGTTTGTGCTCGTCCAATGCCAAAGAGAACACTTACCAGATCTTTTGAAGTCGTTTTAAAACTATCGAGGTAAGACCATTTAAGAGAGATATCACCTTCTAATATTCCATTTTTAAGAAGTGGACCGTGACCTGTGGAGTGAACAAAGATCTCCACATCTTCTTGTCCTTTCACTTTTATGATTTCTTTTCTTGTCTCCAATGGATAAGTGCGGCCCTTGAAACTGTAAGAGCGATTGCCCCAATCTACTTTTTCTGCATAGAGATCCATGTCATCAGTCAGGCTCATCGTAAAACCCCAGCCTTTTTCCCGATTGTGACCTTGAACGGCGAAAGGCACGATTGCTAAATAGTGACCGTAATTTTCAAACGTAGGAGTTTTGATGTGGGCCTCAAACCATACTCCGGGATGCGAGTAAGAAATATGGGGGTCACTTGCGAGAAGAGGAAATCCGGATTCAGATCGATCTCCAGAAACGATCCATCCATTTGATCCTTCAAAAAGAGTGAAAGCTCCTTGCAAACTTTCTAGGGTGTCATAGATGTTTTGAATGTTGGGTGATTGATGGAAGACTGTGCGGGTTTCTTTTTTTGACTGATCAAAACCTCCACTGCGTAATTCATCAACAAGATCGCTCCCTAAACGATTTCTCATTTTAGTGAAGAGTGGATCTTGAAATGTGGCCGTGCCAAAACTATAGGACATGACACCAATAAAAGCTTGAGCATCTGCCAGAGTAAATGGTCTTGGTTTCAACCCTAACATTTTAAACTCAACAGGTAATGGACCGGTATTTTGAAAATAGTTAACACCTTCAAAAAATGCTTCAGCTTCAGCGATCATTTCAGGATGAAATTGCTTATTTTGCAGTCTCTCTTTAACTTGTTTCTCAGAATGATATTTCATTCCCAATGTTCGGAAAAGTTTGTCGACCTCTAATGTTTTATCTCCGAAGACTTCAGAGAGTTCTCCACTGGCCATGCGACGTTGCATCTCCATTTGAAATAAACGCTCGCTGGCCATAATGTAGCCAAGCACGCGATAGGCATCGACATTACTTCCTGCTTCGATATGCGGAATTCCAAACGAATCTCGAACAACTGTTACTTTTGTAGAGAGACCTTTTAGTTCAATTTGACCACTTAACTTGGGAACTCGTGATTGAAAAAAACTGTATCCGGCAGCGGCCACCAAAAACAGGATGATGAAGAGAGCAAAAAAAGAGATGAGGATTGTTTTTTTTAAGTGATGCAGCCGTTTATTCATGAAATAATCTAAACATAATCATGGAGACAATTAAACAAAATTCTCGGTTTTTACTCATCGATGTTCTTCGCGGCTTCACGGTCGTTCTCATGATCATTTTTCATTTTTCATTCGATCTGAATTATTTTCGCGTTGTTGTTTTCGATATCCTTCATCATCCTTTCTGGTATCTCTTTCCACGAGTCATTGTCTTCCTATTTTTATTTGCAACCGGCATGTCGCTGCAAATTGCCCACGCAGAAAAAATTCATTGGAAAAAATTTTTAAAAAGGCTTGGTCTCCTTATTTTTTGGGCCTTGGTCATAAGTGCAACGACCTATTTTCTTTTCCCTGATTATTGGATTTACTTTGGCACTCTGCACGCCATCGCCGTCGTTTCTGTCATCTCACTTTTTTTTCTCAATCGTCCCTACTTGAGTTTAGTTGTAGCACTCGCTCTTTTTCTTCCTTCCATTTTTCTAGACTACAACCTTCCCTGGTTTGAACTCCCACATCCATCATGGGATTACATCTCACCTTTTCCTTGGATGGGAGCAAGCCTCTTAGGTATATTTGCCGTGCACAAAGGTCTGCACCAAACGTCCATTCTGTCACCTGTGAAGTTAAATACTCCTGTCAGGTGCCTAAAGTTTTTAGGTCAACATTCACTTATCATTTATTTAATTCATCAGCCGATTCTCTTTGGGTTAGTCGCCCTTGGAACGCAACTTATTCATTCCTAGCTCATATCTGCTGTGCTATAAAAAGACCTCAACATGACAAAACGTATATAAAGATATGCAGAAGGAAGTGCGTGAGTGAAAACCCCCTCAAAAATCGATTGGTCTAAAGTCGGTACTCAAGTAGAAAGACAATTAGGTAGTTTAAAATTCGCCGTTATCATCATTACTCTTTTTTCAATTGCAATGATTGCAGGAACTTTTCTTGAATCATATTACGGAACAGATTTCGCCAACAGAACAGTTTATAAAACATTGCCATTCATGTTCATTCAGTTCGGCATGCTTCTCTCGATTATCTTTGCCGTCTATTTAAGATTACCTGTTAAAAAAAGACTTTACGGTTTTTATACCGTTCACGCTGGTCTCGTGATCATTGGTGTTGGCTCGATGATTACTTATATTGCCGGAGTCGATGGATCACTTCTTCTCAATCCCAATGAGCCGAATCGTCAGGTTGTTTTAAGTAAAGATGTTTTAAAATTCACTTATCCTGAAGAAGGAAAGCAAGTGACATCAGAACTTCCTTTCACGGCCTTCACGACAAAACTCGATGAGCAGTACGGAAATATCAATATCGTAGAATACATTCCTTTTGCTCAAGGACGTTTTACTTGGACTGATGCGATTAATAGTTATCCGGAAACGGCACCTATTCACTCTTCTACTTATTATTTTAAAAATCCTTTTGCTGAAGAAAATATCACGCTTACTCTTCACCCTGAAGCGAGCAATGATTTTCAATCTGCCCAATCAATGGGACCGCTGAGCTTCAATTATATGCCGGCCAATCTCGCCACCTGTTTTGCCAAAGAAAATCCATCAGGGATTATCATTTGGAATTCTGTGACGTCTGAATGTTTTACTCCTGAAGAAAAAAACTTTCCGGTCAAATCTACAAGTGCAAAAAATCGTTTTGTCGTCGTAAAAGAACAAAATGAATTGTTAACGTTCTTCCCTGACTTCTCTCCATTTCCAATGGATACAAATTTTCAGGTGAATTCAAAATCTATCGTACGTGCTATTTCGAAAAAGATTTTCGAAGAAAAACCGTCACTCTTTCTCTTTGGAAAACAACTTGCTTTCTTTTCTAAAGATGACAAAAAATGGCTTGTGCAAAACATTGAGCTAAAAGGAAAATCAGTTTCACTTCCCTGGATGGGAGCGGAAATTGCTCTGATTGATCATCAAGACAGACTTGTTCCTTTTAATCTTCCTGTGGCCACTATTCCTATTCAAAAAAATGGATCTCTTATTAAAGGTGATCTAAGAGCAGTCCGCTTAGAAATTCTGGGTAAAGAATATTGGGTAAGCAATTACTCTCCTCTCAGCCTGATTATCGAAGGAAAAAAAGTCATCATCGAAGTCACGAAAGAGACTCTGCAACTTCCGTTTGAACTCGCTCTCACTCAATTTAAAATGGATAAAGATCCGGGGACGAACAATCCTGCAAGTTATGAATCATTTGTGAAACTCTTTTCGGGCGGACAAATGACGAATCACCATGTCTTTATGAACAATCCACTCAAGCACAGAGGGTTCACGTTCTATCAGGCTTCGTATAGCCAGGACAATGCCGGTAACTATAGTTCGACTCTCTCTGTTAACGTTGACCAAGGTCGAACATTAAAATATCTAGGTTCTCTCATGTTGGTTTTAGGGGCCGCATGGCACTATCACCTCAATAGAAAAAAGAAAAAGGAGCTCGCATAAAAATGAAACTCTTACTCATCGTCATGACTTTTTTATTTGGAAGCGTAAGTTATGCTGACAATTATTTTTGTACGAAAGAATTAGAAGTTCTTCCCATTCTTCAAGGTGGTCGTGTTAAACCTCTGCACGTTCACGCCTCAGAAGTCATCAAAGCTCTGACGGGTAAATCAAAAGTCGGCGATCTCAGTGCTACAGAAGCCTACTGCTTACTTTCATTAAATGGAATGGGTCTTCCCACTCAAGTTCCACTCATGGCCCGCATAGATCATGTTGATGCGATGAAATTTTTGGGTCTTCCGGAAGGAACGCACGAAATTAGTTACACTGAACTTTTAAAACGCGAAGAAGATATTCGAAACGAAGCTCGTCTTTCAAAAGACAATGAATCTTACAAGAAAACAATGAGCAAACTTTTTGATAATATTTTTCTTTATAAAGAAATTCAGAATGGCACAAACTGGATGCTGGCAGAAGTTATCGGAACGGAACTCTCGTGGCAGCCCCTTGTCTCTTATTTGACTGAGGAAAAAGTTGTTGCTCAAAAGGCCATCTCTCCAGGTGATCCGTTCTTACCTGTGCTCATGAAATCAAAAGCAAACTATGATCAAACTTCCGGCGATAAATATATGCTGGAGTATTACTATGCAAAATCGCATCTACCGACCATTTCAATGGTTCTTACTTTACTCGCTCTTTGTTCGATGGTTCTCTTTAAAAACTTTTTCATTGCGCTCTCATTCGCCTCACTTTCAGTTTTGGCCCAGACTGCATTAATCACATTTCGAGTCATTATTTCTGGACGTGCACCAATCACCAACATGTATGAGACAGTACTTTTCTCAGGACTTGGCTCTCTGATTCTTGCCCTGGTTTTAGGTCATATTAAAAAAGAAAAAGTATTCGTCTACATGGGACTTGCTTACTCGCTTTGTACTTTGATGATGATCAACTTTGCCAACGGAATGTTAACAGCGACAATTTCACCACTCGTTCCTGTACTTCGCGATAACTTCTGGCTATCAACTCACGTTACAACCATCATTCTCTCATATGGCGCTCTTGCTCTTAGTTGGGTTTTAGCAAATACCATTCTTATCAAGAAACGTTTGGGAAAAATGGATAAGAAAGAAGAAAAAATCCATTCTGATATTATCTATACGACTCTTAAATGGGGAACGACCTTACTAGCAGCGGGAATTATTCTCGGTGGTGTTTGGGCCGATTATTCATGGGGACGTTTTTGGGGATGGGATCCAAAAGAAACTTGGAGCTTGATTGTTCTTTGTATCTACATGGCCATTCTTCACGGTCGTTATACGACGTGGATTAAAACAGATCGTTTCGTCCTTGTAACGGCCGGTGCATTCATGAGTGTTATGATGGCCTGGTTTGGTGTTAACTACATTCTTGCTTCTGGACTTCATTCTTATGGATTTTCAGAAGGTGGTGCGATTTTTCTTGGAACGTTTTTCGCCGTTCAAATCGCCGTGCTTATTTTTACTCGTACATCAGAAACATTATCAACTGAATTAGAAGAAAGCGTCTCATAAGACGCTTTCTTTCTTTTTTCTCTTAATTTGTTTTAGAAAAGACGACTCTCTCAATTCCAATTGGCCCTAAGATACGGTGCCTCTTCGCGATGAAATTCATATTGTTGAATTCTTTTTTGTCTTGAATAAGAACGACCTCATCTGGAGTAATGCTAATTTCCATCACATATTCTTTACGTTCACCGCTGACACCATTGTAAAGTGTATCTAGACGGAGCACACCACCGCGCTCTTCATCGAAGTTGTCACTATACATTCTGACTGTTACGTATTTATCTTTTTTATGAAGGACGATCCCATCGCCGAGTAAATCAGTTGGTTTCAATTCAGTTCTTTCAACTCTTGAATTCCCCACCCAACGATCTTTGTAAAGATGTTCGATACGCCCATCTTCAGAGAGCTCATAAACCATTTTACCGGTTTCTTTATCAATATCGTTCGTGACTGTACAAAGTGTTTTCTCGATCGCTTGTAGACCAGATGAAAAGCTTAAAACGGCAAGAGCTACTGCTCCACATAAGTAACGCACAGGCGACCTCCTAACAAAATTGTTAAGAGGTCATCGGCAAATTTTGCCCGACCCTAAATGTTTTTTAGAAAAGATGTTTTAGCTGATCGACGTACTCGGTCTTTTTCATCCCAACGAGAACATAATCAAATCCGTAATCGAGATACGTTTCAATGGCCATCACGGAGAAAGGAACATCGTCTTGAACTGGAAGGAGTCCAACTTGCTGTGCTTGATTTTTAAAATCACGCGCCTTCGAACTCAAATGTTTTCTGCTGTAGAGTTCGGCATATTCAAAAAGCTGATAGTATGGTTGAGATTCTTCAGGTGATAATCCACCATTGCCCCATGCTCGAGCGAGAAAGGGAAAGAAGTGTCCATAGAAAACTTGTTCGACTGCATCTGGAGTTGGTAGTTTGTTCCAGATTTCTGTGAACTGTTTAATCATATCGATTTGATCGAAATCATTTTTATCCGTGAGACCGTCTTGTTCAGATTCAACCTGAGCATTCCATCTCTCACGTAGTTTATCCATACATTCTTTAAAACAAGCTTCAGCACGTGCCTCATCTAATTTTTTATCGTCATAGGTAGCGAGACGAACGAGCTGACCTTGAGAAAAAGCATTTAAAGGGCGGTTCACAACTGTAATGAGTTCATGTCGCTGACAGAGCTCGAGAAGACTTTCATCTCCAAACTCTCCTAATTTCTCAAGAGCATTGATCTCAAGGAGATTGAAAGGAAACTGCACTATTTTAAAATTAAGTGCTTTTATTTGAATCGCGCATTCAACAACTCTACTTAAATTCGTCACTTCCGCATCGTTAAGGGGAAGAATGAAATTATTAGAACTGATCCCATAACCTTTGATTCTCCCCTTTTCGACTTCCGATTCTAGATAGATGAAGGCCTTTTGAATTCGTTCGTAATATTCATCTTGGTTTGCACCAGGCGATTTAAAATAATATTCAGGATTGTGTAGCAGAAAATAATCAACTTTTTCTAATCCAAGTCTAGCGAGGCTTCCTTCAAACTGCGCTTGTAAAAAATCAGGATGGATGGAGTGTTTAAGATGCTCGTCAATCTCCACTAAATCTTCGCGCGCTTTACCGGCAGCATGCAGCTCTTGTAAAAGTTTTAAAGATTCACCTTGAATGTATCCGGCCTTCGTCATGATGATTGGTTTAAAAGATGGATTTTCGCGAAGAACTTCTCCGATCAGTCTCTCTGAATCACCGTTCGTATAATTAGCAGCGGTATCGATTAGACTGCATCCGTTAGAGAGTGCCAACGTAAGTGCTTTTTTATGTTCTGCTGAACGAATACTTAAACGATAGGTACCAAAACCTATTTTTCCCATGATCAATTTCCTTCGTTAATTTTAATGAGACAAAAATGGCGTAACTTGATTTATTCGTGAAATGCCTTCACCTTTCATCGTATCACCACTCTGGTGCACGGAAAAACGATAGCACTCTTTAGTTTCATCGAGAAGAAAATCTTGTGCACCATTAACAAGAATGCCCTCTACACGCAATGTTCTTGCGTTTATGACGGGTGATCCTGAATTTCCCGAGAAAGAATCCAGCGGAGCTTTGAATTGTAATTCATTGCTCAAATCGAAAGGTTTTACTTTTTGGGAGATTTTCATCGGTTGCCCCAATGGATGACCGATCATGAAAACTTCGTCTTTATTTGATAGCGCCCCCTTCACACGAAGAGGCAGGGCCGGACGATTAGTTTTTTTATTCAATCTAATAAGAGCATAGTCAGCGAACCCATCTTCGCTGGAAGTGAGTATTTCACGACACTCAAAGACATCAGAATTTTTGGCCGTATAATGCTTTTCCTTTTGGGATTTTGTTGTCACATCAAAGATAATCGCTTTGTTCAAACAATCATCCATCGTTTTAAAGCAGTGACCAGCACTGATCATTAAATCTGGAGCGACAAGAAAACCCGTACACGCGTTGATGCTTAATTCGTTAGCAAACCTTTCATCTGGACAAACACTCATTTGCTCTTTCAGTGGGATGGCCATGATGTTTGAACTAAATACATTTTTTGAAAGATGATCCTTGGAAACGATGAGCGCAACTCCTCGAGAGAGTCTCTGCATCGTTCGTTCAATTGTTTCATCAATATTTTGGCGATCATCGAGATCGTAGATAGCATCCAAACCAGAACTTTCGTAAGCGAGAGATTGTTGTCCTAGTCCAAGTGAAGACAGTAAAAAAAGAGCAAAAAAAAGGACCTGGTTTTTCATCACCAGATCCTATCATTTTTAAGAATTTACAGAGGAAAAGACCTCAAATTCCTGTATTTTTTACCAACTTATTTCATCAATTGCTTTATGTTTGTGATACGAGTGACATCCTCTCCACGACATTCAGTCACTTTACAGACTTTCGGGCGAGAGCAGTTCATGACCGGATCTTGGACATAGTCTCTTTCTCCTCTAACGAGAATTCCCTCTACCACGCCAGTTTTAGCATCAAAAACGGCCGATCCCGAATTACCACCGAAAGTATCGAGTGTCGTTTGAAAGAATACTTTGTTGTTATTGCTTCTCACGATTGCACCATCTGAAATCTTAGTAGGTAATCCTGAAGGATGACCAATGACCAGGATGTCAGCATTGTTTACGATCTTTCCTTTCTTGCGGTATTTGAGTGGGGCACGCCCTTCTACTTTTCGATCTAATTTTACGAGAGCGTAATCATCATCAGTAGCATCATCAAGTCTGCGTGAAATGATCGCTGTACATTTATAGACATCTTTTTTTGGAACTGTATAAGAAGGTTTTTCAGCTTGATCATTAGAAAATCCAAAGACCCATGAATATCGGCTACAGTCACTCATATCTTCAATACAATGTCCTGCTGTGACTAGTAAGTTTTCACCAACTAAAAATCCTGAACAGTTTGCGGCCGTAAGTTGCTTGGCAAAACGAGCATCAGCACAGACACCATCTTCTTCTAAAGTTGATCCTGTTAAAAGATAGTTATTGCCTTGTTCTTCCATTGAATATGATGAAACCATGGCGGCCGTTGATTGCGCCAGTTGTTTATAGAGCGGGTTTGGTGATTCAAATACATCTCTTCTATCATCAACACCGTAAATGACTTTTTCGACAAGTCCAAGATCGGCATGCGAGCTTAGAGAAGTTAAAAATATTAAACATCCGATTAATCTTTTCATGAGGTCCCTCCTTAGAACACGTAGATTAATGATCACTTAAAGAACATGCATTGGAAATTGAAAAGGTGGCAAAAAAAAAGGCGGCCTGTTGGCCGCCTCTATTAGAGCGAAGTGATAATTTTCAATTTTATTGTAGAGCAAGTTGATCAAAAGGATTCATGTATTGATTTCTCACTTGAGTCATCCCTCTGTTTTCACCCATTGATTCAAAGTATCCATAAAGCGCACCTTCCGTAATCTTCTGTTGAGCATAGAACGATTTAATGAAGCTGCTTGCAGTATCTTTAAAGAATGCACTCATTGGAACGAAACTTAATCCAAGTTGAGCAAGTGTTAACATCACTCTCTTGCGAGCAATTTGCGTTGGACGGTCATAGTTAAACGCTACAGCTGGACGACGTTGGAACAGGTTTTCATTATCAAATAAATTCACTACAACTTTTTCATTGTTGTATGTCACTGCTTGGAACGCGTAATTCATACGAGCACCAACTTCAGAATAAATGCTTGTAGCATTTCTCAGACGTGTTGAAGCGTTTCTGAAATTCATGTAGAAGTTATTCACTCCATACTTCATCCAATTTGCTTTCGCGCCATTAGATTCCCAGAATGCAAACCACGGAATGCGAGATTCATAAATTGAAGACCAAACCATGTTGACTTCATCAGCAGTCAAACCAAGTTCTTTTGCATCAAAGTTTTCAAGATAGTGTAAAAGCATGTTTTGGTGGAAGTTTCTACGCTCAGTGATTAATTTCTCAACCTGTACAACAACGTAGCTTGCAGTATTAAGAAGTGGAATATGACTTAGTCTTTTGCGAGCGAAATCAAGACCCCAGCTCACTACTTGGTAAGTGACATTTCTTTTATAAAAGAATGTTGGATCATTAACATTAGCAAGAATAGTTGGATCAAGAAGGAGGATAGCATCTGTCATCTTGCTTTCGTATTTAGAAACAACTTCATTGAAAACAGGGTTTGTAAAAACGCCGTCAACGTTTAGTTCTGCAAGTTTCTTAAGCGAATCAACAACAGCTTCAACGTTTTGATCATATTGGGCAGAGTTCATACCTGCTTTATCCATCATCATTTCGCGATCTTCATTAAGAAGTGACTTAACTTCTGATTCATATTCACCAGATGCTAAATTCTGGGCCATAAGCGCTTGTTCATTTTTTAGTTGTTGCTTAACCATATTGATATACGGTGCAACTGAAAATTTAACTGGCATTGTACGGTCACGAATACCAACTAATTTACCTTCCGGTGAACGGATGATTTGAAATCTTTTAGTGAAAGCGTCTGCTGTTTTTGCGTAAAGAGAGTTTGAGAAAGTGAGCATGCACACTAATCCCAAAAGCAATTGGATTGATCTCATATTTTTCCTCCTTGAAAACTATCAAGTTCAAGTATAGACCTCTTGATTTAGAAGTGGAGGATGTAAGGAAATATGATTTTTAGTGTAAGAGTTTTGACTCTACTTCACTCCAGAGCGCATGACGAAGTTGGAGCGATTTTATACCTGCGGCGATGGCCTCATTCCATTTTTTTTCATCATGACCACACAAACTTTCCAAGCACATAGATGCTAAATGGGAGTGCTCTCCACCATCGAGTTCAATGTGTCGTTCAAGATAAAATTTAAGTGCGGGGAATTTATTCTGAGTATTTGAATCAAGATTGTTTTTGAGATCTTTAAGAATTGATGTGAACATATCTGGAATAAGTTTTTCGCGGCCAAAAAAGAAAGCTGCCGCTACCTCATGCAGTAAACCATCTTGAGCAAGCTCTAAGTTGAAGCTCACAAAGTTTAATTCTGCTGGTGTCGCCCATTTTTCAAAGTTTGCTTCATTAACAGAGTTTAACAATCGATCCGGATTAGCATTCAACTCTCTCATCGCTTTTATATAAAGGGTGAAATGATCGATAGCTTCACCATCAGGCCCAATGTCACTTTCTTCACCTAAAACAATTTCGTTAATCATTCGAACAACATTTTTAGGATATGCACTGGGTTTCCATGGAAGTGAAACACAAGTGATGTCTCTCTGAAGTCTTTTTAAAAGACTCATGAAATCCCAAACTGCAAACACATGCGTCTCCATAAAGAGTTTCAGATGTTCTTCAGTTTTGATGGACTGATAAAGGGAATGATTTTTAAGTTGCTCGTGCTTCGACAGAAGTTCTGGATTTTGAAGTTTTGTTTTCATGGCCGTAAATTAACACGCGACCAGAACATTGAAAATTAGATTTCGAAGTCGTCGTAGGTTTGTCCAAACTCATCGTCTAATGATTTGGAAAAAAATCGACGTGAAAAGTATTGGCCTGCACGGATGGTGCGAATGAAATCGTATTCTTCTAACTTTCGTAGGGCCGAATAAACGTCTTCAATGGCAACACCTAATTTTTTGGCCATCTCTGTGTGAGACATCATTTGAGAAATACCGTGGGAGCGATGAAGATTTGGAAAACACCATACGCGACGGTAGATATACATGAGTACAATAATCTCAATTCTATTGAGCTTATAATCCGTAATAATTTTGTCGAAAAAAACATCAGGAATATCAGAAGTCGAAGAGGCAATTTGATGCTCGGCCCCACTACTATCGTGGGAATCCTCACCTTTAACTTTGGATCGGTGTTCAGTCAAAATGGAGCGTAAATCAACCATAACTTACTTCCTTAGTTGGTCTCCGATGAAACCTCTTACTAGAAGTGTAGCATAAAACTAAATGGAAAACTACTACCCCAATGCCGGTGCATTTTACTCAAGCTTCTTGCCCATGAAAAAAAGCTGCATTCCTTTAAACTCTCTTTCATCATGATGACTGAAACCAAGTCGTTCATAGAAAATTCTATTCTTTGATTCACGGCCTGTGACTAGGTGTAATCCTTTGCAATGACGAGTGCGGAGCCAGTCGACGTAGTGATTAACAAGGATGCTGCCAAGACCTCTTCCTCTAGCGTCGTGATGAAAATTGATATGCAAATGGGCCGGGAAATCACTGAAGAGATCGGTAAAAACGGGAAGCCCAGGGACTTCTAGTTTAGCTAATGACTCATGCGAATTGCTGCAACCACTGAGGTAGCCTAGAAGTTTATCATCTTCCATGAGGAGAAAAAACTCTTCGCTATAAAACTCCTGATAGTCTCTACACCAGCGTTTGTAAAAACTTTGACGTCTCTCTTCTGAATCAAATTCTTTTCTTGATGAAGCTTCGAAAAATATTTCTTCAATTTGTTTTTTTACTGATGTTTGATCGGCAATTGAGGAGAGAGTTACAATGTTTGTCATAGTTGTGTTTTTAAGTAGCGATTTATTTTCAGAAATGAGCGCACTTCAACAGGAGTTGCTTCTAGCTCACCAGCTGTTACATCCGGTAATTTACCTTCCCAAAATTTTTGGACATTAAAAGAGCATGGAGCGAGAAATGGAAGCAAGAAGGAAAATTCTTGTTTGTCATAAAGGTTTCTAAACTCAACCAACAAATGACGATGAAGAATGAGATCTTCTGAAATTAACTTTTGAAAATCTTCTTTTTTTAATTGTGAGATGATCTCCCAAGATTTCAAAAAACTCTTAGCTTCTTTTATATTCTTTTCCGGAAGCCCAAAAAATTGGGATAATTGCAACGCCCGTGATTCATCTTTAACAATCAAATAACTTATGAGTTGCTGAATTGTTGTGAGCGTTTCTGGAAATGAATGAAAGCGCAGAACATCTCTCAACTCAATCTTATGTTCATTCACCAATTCATTCATTCTATTCATAAAAAGAGCTGCATGTTTTGATTTCGTCATTTCTTTTTTTAAGTGATGCGAAGATAATTCACTTAAATCAAACAAATGCAGATTTTTTTTTGTCTCATCACTTATCTGAAATCCTTCAAAAAGAATTGAAAAACGGATAAGTCTTAAAAAACGTACTTGATCAGCATAAAAATCTTGGGAAACGTGTCTCAAAATTTTGTTTTGAATATCCATTTGACCTTGATAAGGATCGACAAGCGTCTCCACCTGTTTTTTGAAATTGAATTCAATCCCAATCGCATTCAAAGTAAGGTCGCGCCGTTTGAAAGAATCATTATAGGAAAAACTTGGCGAACAAGTGGCTTCGAAATGATGATGGCTTTTATTATTGGCCAGGAGTTTTTCAACACGAGGAGAAGAAAACTCTAAATCATAATTCTTAAATTTAACTCGTGTGATGAGATACGGAAGGGCCTCAACGGTTAATTGTCGCGCTTTTAAAAAGCGTCGGAAATTATCGATTTGTTTCTCCCACTCACTCGCATCAAGAGATCTGATTTCGAAATCGAGGTCTTCTCCGAGAGGTAGTCCCATAAAACGATCTCTAATCGCCCCGCCGATAAGAGTTAAAATAAATCCTTGCTCTTCAATATCGAGAAGCAAATTCTTTAAATCTTCACTTAGGGCCTTTAAGATCATATTTTAAAACTATCCCTGTGGCTTAGAAGCCGCTCGATTGTCGTTTTAATACGTGTGATGTTTTCTGATTCTTTATGGTAAACCACAAATAACTTTCCACTTGGAACTTCGTAGTCTTTTCCCAATGCCAGAACTTTATCTTTAAAATATGAGCGATTCAAAACGTGATTGGGAACAACGGCAACACCGAGGCCCATATGTACGGCCTGTAACATGTGTCCGTGTGAATTTACACTGAAGCGCACATTCAATTTTTTAGGAAGTGAACTGAATTTTGAGCGACACCATTTTAAAAAGAGATGGTCATTTTGTTCGAAGAGAATTGTTGGTATCGTTTCTAATTCAGCGAGTGTAAATTTTTTGTTTTCAAATTGATTTTTGAAATCAAGCGGAGCTACGAGAGTAGAAACTTCTTCCAGGAAAAATTCACGCTCACCTATCACCGGCAAATCATCTTCAGGCATGATGAGAATATCAAGTTTGTTCATTTCGAAATCAGCAATTAAATCTTCTTGATGCCCCATTCGAACATTGAGCTGCAGGTGAGGATTTTCTTTTGCATAATTGACGATCTCGCGAGCGAGCCATGTTTTTCCAATTCCTGTTAATGTACCTATGCGAACTTTGCCCGTCATCTCATCACGGTCATCACGCAATTTATCGAGAGTTTCTTCCATCTGAGTAATGAAGTGTTCGCCAAGTTGATAGAGGCGCTCCCCTTCTGCCGTTAACACCACGGCCTTACCAGAGCGTTTAAAAATTTTTATCTCTAATTTCGATTCAAGATTTTTTATACTTTGTGAAATGGCCGACTGGGTGACGCCGAGAACTTCGGCCGCTTTGGAAAAACTTCTAGCTTTAGCGACGGCGACGAGAGTTTGGAGCTGAGAGGTCTCAATCATAAGGTCCCCTAATAAGTAGTTATACATTTAATTTAGCATAAAACTTATAAGAGAACCTAATACATTATTTGCCTAACAATCTTCGCTTTCAGAAAGATAAACTTCGTAAACTTTTTCATCTTTAGGATCGATGATTAAAAGTTCAACAAATGAAATTCCACAGTAACCCGGGCCATTTCCAGTGTAACCGAATTTTACGCCTTGTTTTTCAAGTCGCTTGATGACCTTTCCCCAATTTTTATTCAGGTCGTAAATTTTTGCTTTGGCAGCGTTCAAATCAAATTGGTATTCGTCGCTCATGTGTTCGTAGTCTTCTATATCTTCATCTAGTTTTGAGATCGCAAAATCTTTCATTTCTATTGCAGATCTTGTCGAAGTAAAACCTTCATTCGTTTCATCTCCATAGGCCATGGATTCAATTTCTTTGAAGACAAGTTTGCGTTCTTCATCTTCGCCGTATTCTTTTTCAAGCCAATTTGTTAGCAGAGTTTCTGCGTTTTTACCTTTTAGTGAATGCTCGTCCACTCCAAAAGCAAGCTTGCCTAACATTTCAACGTCAGAAGCTACGTTGGCATAAACTGAGTTCGTGATCAATTGAGACACAAGAACCATCATCATTATTTTTTTCATATTAACATTCCCCACCGAATGAAAGTCGAATCGTATAGACTTTTTTAGTCTTCACATCAATCACATGCATTTGAGTAAAAGAGATTCCACAGTAACCTGGACCATATCCTGAATAAGCAAAACCAACTCCTGCTTTTTCTAAACGTTTTACAATCGGCGCCCATCCTCTCTCTAGATTATAAATTTGCGCTTTAATTTCGTTAAGCTCATCACCCTCTTCCATATGTTCCATTTCCATTTCTAAAAATGAGACGGCAAGACCACTAAATTTTGCGGCCGACTTAGCAGATGTGAAACCTACACCTTCATCAGTACTGGAAATGTTTTCATATTCTTTGTGTTCAATGTCTTCATCAACGCCGAATTCGCCAGAAGAATAATTGACGAAAATTTCTTTCCAATGTGAGCCTTCTGATTGCGCCTCTTCATATCCCATGGCCAGACCGCCCAGAGCTATGACATCTTCTTTAACGCCGGCAATGGCGCTGCTAATAGTGAGACTGGTAATTATTAATGTGGAAATAAGTGCTCGCATAATCCCCTCGCTGAATAAGTTTTGGGGTTTCTACGATGAGAAGGTCTTAAATACCATTAGATTATTAATAACTTTTTAATCTAATTATTAGATATTGATTTTAGCGGGTTACGCAAGCTAAGTAGAGATCGCGGGTGAAGGTTGTAGCGGGATTATTATCAAAGTACTTACAGGCCTGATTGAGCATCTCTTCGCGGCTTTTTTCAACTGGTTTCGATTCTTCCTGTGATTCGCGATTTTTCTTCAAGGCCGCTGTGATTCTTTGAACGGTATCAAATTCATTAACCCACTCTTTAACTTCACCGCAGTTGATATAAATTTTATTCTTGTAAGTCGCTTCAACTTTCTTGCACCAGGTGCTGTGAGCGCGAATGGGTCCTTCGATCTGCTCTTTCGTTCTTCCCGGAATGAGTTTCGGTTTTCCATCATTCCCATAAGAGGTCCAATGAGCATAAAACGTGTCCATGATTTTTTGACTGTAATCACTGAGCACATATTCACAAAGCATTTTGTTGCGATCGAGAGATTCAGGCCCTTTTTCACACTTCCCTAACTCTGTCTGAAATTCTGTCCTGAAGGTACTCTCCAACGATTTATAATTTGAACATTCTTTTTTGTTTTTTGCGTTTGAGAGAAAAGCAGAATAACTTTTGAGTTTCGTAATCTGAGAGCGCTGTTCTTTTTTATTGCCTACGAAATCAAGAAGTCCCTTACCTAACGACTCACTTTTATCACCTGGTGTTTTGATATCACTTCCACAGTGAACACAATCAGGGCTTTTAGAATCTTCCAAGGGATTGATCACGCAATCCTTTGCCGAGGTCATGGTGGAAATGAATAGCGTCCCAAGAATAATAATCGTCTTCATAAGGTTATTATGAACTGGAATGGTAAAAGATCAAAGTGGGCAAAAAAAAGGGGGACCATTTCGGTCCCCCTCGTAAGTACTTTTTTTAACTAAAAGATAAAAACTATTCTGCCATAGCAGCAAGTTTCTCTTTTCTTTCAGCGATAACTTTTTCAGCAACGTTGTTTGGACATGGTTCGTATTTAGCGAATTCCATTGTGTACGAAGCTTTACCAGCTGACATAGAACGAAGGATTGTTGAGTAACCAAACATTTCTGAAAGTGGAACAAGAGCGTTGATGATAACGTCACCTGTTTCGTTTGATTCAGAAGCCTGGATGATCCCGCGACGAGAAGAAAGGTCACCAATAACCCCCCCTTGGTACTCATCTGGTGTCTCAACTTCAACTTTCATGATCGGCTCAAGGATAACCGGTTGAGCAGCTTTTACAGCTTGTCTCATGGCCATACGAGAAGCGATACGGAAAGCTAGATCCGAAGAGTCTACATCGTGGTAACGACCGTCTTGTAGGTAAACTTCAACGTTGATAAGTGGGAACGCCGCTAGAGGACCTTTGTCCATAACGTCGTTGAATCCTTTCTCACATGAAGCGATGAATTCGTTAGGAATCGCACCACCTTTGATTTCGTTGAAGAACTTGAAAACTTGTTCGTCGTTTTCTTTTTTGTCTTCTTGAAGAGGCTTGATCATCCCGATAACGTGACCGAATTGACCAGAACCACCCGTTTGTTTTTTGTGTAGGTAATCGAACTTAGCTTCTGAACGGATTGTCTCACGGTAGTTAACCTGAGGCGCACCAACTTGAACGTCACAGTTATACTCACGCTTTAAACGCTCAACGTAGATCTCAAGGTGAAGTTCACCCATACCTGCGATACGTGTTTCAGCAGATTCTTCATCTGTGTAAACGTGGAAAGTCGGATCTTCTTTCATGAAGCGAGAAAGACCTTTTGAAAGTCTTGTTTGTTGATCTTTATCTTTAACAGAGATTGAAAGCTCGATAACCGCTGCTGGAACGTGCATACCTTCACATGATAAATGTGTTGGACCGTCTTCAGCTACGAATGTATCCCCTGACGCACAGTCGATACCGATTAGAGCGATGATGTCACCTGAACCAACTGATTCAATGTTCTCTCTGTCGTTTGCGTTCATACGAACGATACGACCAACGCGTACTTTTTTCTTCGTACGAGTGTTAACGATCGTGTCACCTTTGTTCAAAGTTCCTTGGTAAATACGAGTATAAGTTAACTGTCCGAATTGCTCGTCAGTAATCTTGAACGCCATACATACTAGTGGCTTTGAGTTATCTGGCTCAAGTTCGATCTTTTGGTTTGTGTTGTTATCGATGGCCTTTGGCTTCGCACATGTAACTGGCGAAGGAAGGTAACGAGCTACACCGTTAAGAAGGAGTTGAACACCTTTGTTCTTGAAAGCTGATCCCATGAATACTGGTGTAAGCTTAAGAGACTGAGTCCCTTTCTTGATTGCTCCGTGAATTTCTTCTTCAGAAACTTCTTCGCCACCAAGGATTTTTTCAACCATGTTGTCATCGAATTCAGAAGCAGCATCAAGAAGCTTCTCTCTGAAAGTTTCGATATCATCTGCCATATCTGCAGGAGGAGCTTCAACGCGGATTTTTTCTCCGTTTTCTCCGTCGAAGTAGTAAGCTTGTCTTGTAATAAGATCAACAACACCTTTGAAGTTTTCTTCAGCACCAATTGGAAGCTGCATAAGAACCGCATTGTGGTAAAGTTTTTCTCTAAGAGCTGCAACACCCTTATGTGGGTTAGCACCCATACGGTCCATCTTGTTTAAGAAGGCCATACGTGGAACTGAGTAACGCTTCATCTGACGGTCAACCGTGATTGACTGAGACTGAACACCAGCAACCGAACAAAGAACAAGAATGGCTCCGTCAAGAACGCGAAGTGAACGCTCAACTTCAACTGTAAAGTCAACGTGGCCCGGAGTATCAATGATGTTAATACGACATTCTTTATCGATGCCTTCAGCAAACTTAATGCCTTCTCCGTTAAGACCTTCCCATACTACAGTTGTTGCTGCAGATGTAATTGTGATCCCTTTTTCTTTTTCAAGTTCCATGTGGTCCATTTTTGCACCAGCACCACCACCGCGAACGTCTTCGATCTTATGGATCTTGTTACAGTAGAAAAGAATACGCTCAGTAAGCGTCGTTTTCCCTGAGTCGATGTGAGCAGAGATCCCAATGTTTCTGGTCTTTGCCATTAATTTCATAATTCAGTCTCCAAAAAGGTTGTTTACCAAGTAACTTGACTTGTTTAATTCTTATTTAAATTGCTAATGAGAAAAAATTTACTTAAGGCCGAATCATAAGAAATTTAGAGAGATGAGTCAATGAATTACTCGCTTTCCTAAGCGAATTTAAGTGAAAAAATGCTGAACTCAAAGCATCAAATGAATTGACATTATTTCGAAAAATCACTAAAAAACACCTTCTGTCCTCGGCCCACAAACCCACAATAAAAGGCTATATTCCCTATGAGCGGTGATCTCACAAAACAGGACCTTTACGAAGGCGTTAAAACCCTGATTGAAACAGACGTAGTCCACGTCCATCTTCCCCAACAAAAACTTTTCACTTTGTTTAGTATTGGATTTCAATATTTACTTTTTGAATCTACGAGAAAGCCGGGTGCTTACATTATCCGTGTGGAAGATGGTCAGCTCGCTGAAAAATTGGCCAAAAAAGCTAAAGATCCATCGACAAGAAAATTCATGTCCTCACTGCTTTTGTCTCGCAAGTTAAAATATGAACGCTCTGTTTTCTATGTTGATTATTTTCACATGGGTTCGTGGAATATGACGAATGAAATCCCTCGTGAAAAAATTCAGGCAGCTCTTGTTGTTAAAAACACATCGCCAAAGCTAATGATGGAGTTTGATACGCAGGAAGAAGCGGACACGGCGATTATTGATACGATAAAAAACCAAGATTATTTAAAATCCCTCATGGAGTTTGTTCCACGAACTATTTCCATCGCATTCGAAGAAAATTTTCCTGGCACTACTCCCGTTAATTTTCCTTTCATTAAAAAAGAAAAAGAAAGAACTGTTGCTGGTGTAACAATTAACACTGACATCGACTTCGACGAAAACGAATAAAATTTTTTTAGTGAAGATTCTCACTTAGTTTTTTCAGACCGTTTAAATAACGTTCCTGACACTTATTTTGATAGGCCTCTCTTGCCTTCTCGTAACCGCGGGCAAGTCCTAATGAATGGAGTGTTTCCGGAAACTCCTTACATTTAGCTGGAATTTTTTCTTCTGGTCCGTGCGCATATTGGTAGCAGTGAGCATCCAAGTGCAAACGTGACAGCCAACTCATCTGCTCCTCTGAGAGTTTTAACTCAACGGAGTGATTGGCCTTCAATAAGAGATCTCGGCGCATTTCTTCTTCCGCTGCAAGTGTTCTAAGACTGGCCGTGCTTCGCTTATTAATTTCTTCTGCTTGAGCGGCGTAGGCCTGATCGCAGGCCGTTCTCTTTTTAAAATGCACAAAGAGAAAAAACGTATCTGCGAGATCACTTTTGATTTTTTGTCCTTCAGGATTTTTTCCATCCATGCAGGCATCGATGAATTCAATTTTTCCTTTTTCTTTGGCCTCTTCCATTCTTTCTGTGATCTTTTTATCAAAGGCCTTTTTTTCTTCCAGTGTATCACCTAAACGTTTGTTGATTTTTTCAATATCATCGTCGCGTTTTTCGAGTGTTTCGTTTTGTTTGTCGTAATATTGATTTTCGGCCACGAGGATTTTTAATCTTAAATCCTGCATCTGAGTTTCTGCCGCTAAAATTCTTCTCTGCAGCTCTTTTAGCTGTGAACAGAAATATTGAGGACCATCAGTAATAGAAAGAGAATTTTTCGAAGCAAACTGCACGATCTTTTCATAGTCTTTAATCTTCTTATCTAGTTCTTGGGCAGCTACGAAGTAAAGTTTTCGACAGGCCATATCGCTGTTTTGATCTTTGAATTTTTCCATGAACGTTTCGCGGTCAAAGCTCATATCCGTCATGGCCATTTCTAATTGTTTCACATAATCGTTTCCGATATGTTTTCCGTCAAAATAATCGAAGGCCGCTAAATAGCTGTCGACGATCTGTTCGAGTTTCACCAGATCGTTAAGTTTTGTATCCCATACATCCATGGCCTTTTCGAAGTCAGACCACTCGAGTTTCTTCTTTTTTGCTCCCGTAAAAAGTTCATGCAGAAAACTAATTCCCTCGCTGACTCCCTGAATGGCGAGATTGACGGCCACACCACCTAGAGCAGCTCCTGCCGCTGAATAAAAAGCAAGTTTTCCCATGTGACCGGGATCGAGTGCGGAAGCGAGAATTTTATTCGTTTCGGCCCAATTGGTATTCATTCCATTCATTTCTTTAGCAAATTTTTCTGCCGTCGCATTGGCGGCGGCCATTTGTTTATTCGTTTCAGACCAATTTTTGTTACCAGCTTTGATTTCGGCGTTCGTATTGTTCCAGTTCGTATTGGCATTGTTCAATTGAGTGTTGGTACCGTTCCAATTGTTATTGGCATTGCCCAGTTGAACATTTGTTCCACCCCAATTTGTATTGGCCGTCCCAAGATTTGTGTTTATTCCGCTCGCCTGAGCATCTAAACTGTTCAGACTATTTGTTAGTCCTGAAAAATCTGCATTTAAATTGAAAGCTAAACCACTGCCGCTTCCAACACCGGTAGAACTGGTATTGTTGCTAAATCCATTGATGAGATTTCCAAGTTTCAATCCTTCGGCAGCATAAGCATCTTTCAAAAACAATTTTCGAAAAGTTTCATGCCATGAAATTTTGACTTCTGTTTCACCCTTGTACTGAATAAGTGTTTGGTGGAGCTCATCAACTTCACCATTAATTTTTTCTGCAAAGCCCGCTCTCATCATTGTCGTAATGATAACAACTGAATCTTTTGTTTTTCTAAGTTGCATTTTCAATACGCGATTGAGTTTTGAAACTTCACCGCTAATGATGACTTCATTGCTGTTGTTTTTAATTTTTATCGCCGGACCAAAACTCCGTTTAACATTCTCCGCAATCGAACTTAGCGAATTTTTTTCGGCTTCATTGTCCGCCGGATTCTTTACAAAAATAAATGTTGTGTCGGCCAGTGTGACTGGTTTGTTATCAATCCAAAAATAGCGTTTGAAAATTTTTGTATGAACTTCCGAGCTTCCCTCTTTCTTGACAACAAGAGGCGTGTAATTCCATCGTGACTTGAAGTTTTCTTCACTGGGTGAAACATAACTCGCAAAAGTCACACTCATGCTTTGTAAAAGGAGAATAAATGAGAAAAAAATGTATTTCATAAGTCTTCCGACTAATCTTGTCGGCTTAAAAAGATCCAAGCTTGAATGCATTTTGGCCCAACAAAAACTGCTATAGAGTCCAACGGATTCGCTAAGCCACTATAAATTAAAGATCTGAAATGATCTTTCGATAAGATAGCCAAAGTCAGTTCGGAGGATTTTTATGTTCACTATTGTTGGTGCCGTTGTAACTACAGTGTGTGTAATCTTGGGGTACGTACTCCACCACGGTAACTTAGCGGTTCTTTGGCAGCCTACTGAGGTTCTTATCATTGGTGGTGCGGCCGTCGGTTCACTCGTTATGGCGACAAGCCCATACATTATCAAAAATATTATCGCTCGCTGTGTGCAGGCCATGAAAGGAACAGGCATCAACAAACAGGGATACATTGAACTTCTTCAATGTATGTTTGAATTGATTAAGATGGCCTCAGCAAACCCCATCTCAATTGAACCACACGTTGAAAACCCAGAAGCAAGTGAGATCTTTAAAAGATATCCAGTTGTTCTTAACAACCACCACTGTATTGATTTTATCTGTGACACACTAAAAGTTCAGATCGCTTCATCACTCTCTCCTTATGACCTAGAAGATTTAATGAACGCCGATTTAGATATCGTGACTGAAGAAGAACATACACTTGTTGGATCTATCAACCGAGTTTCAGATGCCATGCCAGGTCTGGGTATCGTTGCGGCGGTTCTCGGGGTTGTTATCACCATGGGGAAACTGACTCAAGGTAAGGAAGTCATCGGTATGTCGGTTGCGGCCGCTCTTGTAGGTACCTTCCTCGGGATCTTGTTTTCTTACGGTTATTTGCAGCCACTTGCTGCGAAAGTTGAAGCAAACTTAAAAGAAGAAATGCGTTTTATGATCACGGCAAAAATTTGTCTTCTCGCTTTTTCAAAAGGCGTGAACGCAAAAGTTTGTGCTGAATTCGGAAGAAGAAGTATTCCTTCTGAGTTCCGTCCGACATTCAAGGAAGTGGATGAAGCGACGGCAAACGCAGGTAAAAAGTAGTTTGTGGAAAAAATGCTCCAGTGGAGCATTTTTACTATTTCTGGAAATATGAAAATATGTTCTCAGCATTAGAGTTCCACAAACTGAAGTAAAAGGAAAAAGTCATGGCAGACGACAAACAACCTATCAT
Organism: uncultured Bacteriovorax sp.; assembly: GCA_946480715.1. The sequence continues at coordinate 50,379 of CAMLKK010000004.1, forward strand.
CATCAAACGAATCAACAAAGGTCACGCCGGTGCTCACGGTGGTGCCTGGAAGGTAGCTTTTGCGGACTTCATGACTGCGATGATGGCGTTCTTCCTCGTTATGTGGCTCATGGGTGCTGATGAAGCAACGAAAGCTGCTATCGCTGATTACTTTACAACTGCAACAATTTTTAAAGGTGGTGCGGATTCAGTTGGTAAGATTGGATCCACTCCCAATACATCGTACTCTATTCTCAATGGACAAGAAGGCGGCGTTGATCAAAAAGAAGTGACGGAGCCTGCTCGCCCACGCCCTGTTTATCTTCAAGAGCATAAAGTTCTCTCTCAATTAGTGGATGAGCTTTTTGACGGAAACGCGTTTTCTGCAGAATACACTGATGAATTTTTGAAGTTTGCGATTCCGGGAAATATTGTTTTCCAATTTGGTTCTACTGAAATTTCTTATGAAGGTAAAAACTATTTGAAGAAACTTTCAAATGTTTTTAAAGATTATGAAGGGTCAGTTTCTATCGTTGGTCACACTGAAAAAGGCGAAGGCGATACAGAACAGGCCAACTGGGAACTCTCATTTAAGCGTTCAATGGCCATACGAAATTCATTGATAAAAGATTTTGGGGTCCGACCTGATAAACTTGTCCCGGTCGCCCAATCGACTCAAATTACATCAACTGCAGAGGAAGAAAATGGTATAAACATCAACCGTCGTGTGGAATTTATACTTCGTCATCGAAACTTCTAAGAATTTCTTAAGGCATAGTACTTAAGTTTTTTAATCAAGCATCCGATTAGCGTTTATCCAACTTGTTGTTGGGATTGAAATGAGGTTGCTATGATGAACAAAGAAAGCTTTATCGACACATTAATTGCGCAGTACAAAGAGGAAATTGAAGAAGTCCTCGTGGAAAGCGAACACGTCTACCGCTCAACGATCGACTATGAGCTTCTCGATCAGAAAGTCACTCACCTCATTACATGTGCACGCGTTGATGGTCTGGATGAAAAAATTATTTGGGACCTGCTTCAAGCGCGCATTCCCTCTTATGTGAATTATGTGAACTTTAAGTCTGCTGGTAAAAAAGTAGCATAGACTCTAACATAGGTGAATGATCATTGAATTGTTCACTTACATCAGAGAAAAGTTTCATCATCCTCATTCGGAAGCATTTGGACATTTAATTGAAAGCATATCTCTCCACGCTAAAGAACAACGTTGTCGGGAAGCGTGGAGATCCCATCGCCAAGCGGCCAAACAATTTATCATCAAACATTGCTCATCACTAAAAGAAAAACAAACGGCGATTGTTTTGGGTTCTGGCCCTCTTCATGAAATACCTATTGAGTGGCTCTCAGAAAATTTCGAAAAAGTTATCCTTGTCGATGTGGTTCATCTACAAACAACGAAGAAGTCCGTACGTCATTTAAAAAATCTCGAGTTTGTTAATCATGACATTTCCGAACTGGAAGATGATTTGCAAAAAGGCATCATCGTCCCCAAAATTCCAGAGGCGAGGTTCTGCCAAGCTCCTTCTGTTGTGATCTCCGCTAATTTACTCTCCCAAATTCCACTGCACCTTGAACGATTTCTCACTAAAAAAATGTCGACGCGTTTAAGTGATTCAGAGCGGGAGGAATTTGTACTGCAAAGTTCTCTGAATCACATTCGTTATCTCAAGAAGTTTTCCTGCAAGGTTTTGATGTTCACCGATATCGAACGCAGGTTCATCGATGAAAAAGGAAGTCTTCTGGAGATTGAACGCGGTCATGAACTCAATCTTCCTTCGCCAGTTGATCAATGGTTGTGGGATGTCTCGCCTCTTCATGAGTACACAAAAAATGTGGCCATTCAAATGAAGGTTTGTGGTTACGTGCTGAAGGAAAAATAAAAAAAGAGATTGATCTTTCGCCCAATGGCCCTTTTAATTGATGAATGGGAAGTAAAAAAAGCGGTGCACTTTTAGTTGGTTTGGGAATCTTTTTAAGTCGAATTGCAGGACTCGTGCGTGAGAGTGCGTTTGCCCATTACTTTGGTAACTCCGATGCAGGGGACGCTTTTAAAGCGGCCCTCAAAATTCCCAATTTTTTACAAAATCTTTTTGGAGAAGGTGTTCTCTCCGCTTCCTTCATTCCAGTTTATGCTGGTCTTCTTGCTCGTGAACATAACGATAAAAATCCTGAACATCCGCTTGAGGCCTCTGAGGTTGCTTCGGCCGTCGGAAGCATACTTTTTCTTTTAACATCTTTCTTAGTCATTACGGGGATAGTTCTTACACCCTTTCTCATTGATACGATTGCACCTGGATTTAAAGGTGAAAAAAGAGAGCTTACGATTAAGCTCGTACAAATATTTTTTCCAGGAACCGGCTTTCTCGTTATGTCTGCCTGGTGTCTGGGGATACTCAACTCTCATCGCAAATTTTTTCTTTCTTACGTTGCTCCAGTTTTATGGAACCTGGCCATTATAGGAACCATCATTTCATTTGGAAATAACAGCACTCAATATGATCTCGCCATTAAAACGGCATGGGGTCTTGTCTTCGGAAGTTTTCTGCAATTTGCTGTACAAGTTCCAACGACAATGAAACTTCTCCGTCACTTCAGGCCAAATTTAAAATATAAATCACTCCATGTTCAAATTGTTATTCGCAATTTTGTTCCTAGCTTAATTTCTCGCGGTGTTGTTCAGATGAGCGCATACATCGATAACATCCTGGCAAGCTTACTTCCTTCCGGTGCAGTTTCTACTCTTTCCTATGCTCAGACACTTTATACACTTCCCATTTCTCTCTTTGGAATGAGTATCGCGGCTTCTGAACTTCCGGAGATGAGTTCTTATGTAGGTTCTCCAGAAGAAGTTCACTCTAAACTTCGCACTCGTCTTCAGGCCGCTTTAGAAAAAATTGCGTTCTTCATTGTTCCTTCAGTCGCTGCTTTTATTTTTCTAGGTGATGTTATCGTTTCTGCTCTTTTCCAGTCTGGTAAATTTCAGGCCGATCAAACGCAGATTGTTTGGCTCGTTCTTGTAGGTTCAAGTGTGGGCCTTCTCGCTTCAACAATGGGTCGACTTTATTCTTCGACATTTTTTTCTTTGAAAGATACGAAAACAACACTTAATTTTGCCATCGTTCGAATCATTCTTACGACAGTTGGTGGCTACCTCATGTCGTTCGTGATCATTCCGTATTTCTGGCCAGATCGTTTGTATGCAACTGTAGGACTAACTTTGTCCGCTGGACTTGCTGGTTGGGTTGAATTTGCCATGCTAAGAGCGCGCTTGAACAAAAAAATCGGAGCTACAGGCATCAGACTTTCTTACCTGGCAAAACTTTGGGGAGCGGCCATATTATCAGCAGCTGTAGGTCTTGTCCTTAAACTGACACTCAATTATCCGCATGTCATCATAAGAGCTGTTGTTGTCCTTGGTGTATACGGAATTCTTTACTTTATTTTGACGACTCTAATGAAGATTGAAACGTCAAAGTTTGTGGTTGATAAAATAATGAAAAAGGTGAAGAGGTCATAATGGAGCAAGCACTCAGTGATATTATAAAATTTTCCATTACGCTGATTTCGATTATAAATCCTCTAGGCGCCATTCCTGTTTTCTTAGGTTTTACTAAAAATCACAAAAATTTAAACATCAAGAATGTCACTAATACATGTGCCATCGCTTGCTCAATTACGATTATGATTAGTCTTGTGTTTGGACAGGGCCTGCTGAACTTTTTTGGTATTTCGGTTGCTTCATTTACCATTGGCGGTGGTTTTCTTCTTTTCACGATGGCCTTCAGTATGATCTCGGCACAGCAATCAACGACAAAAATTAACAATGAAGAAATGAGAAGTTTTGATTTCGAACGAGAAATTGGAATCATTCCACTCGCCATTCCGCTTCTCTCCGGCCCAGGTGCTATTTCAACTTCTATCATTCACTCGAAGAAATTTCTCACTCCTACCCATTGGATTGCAGGAACTGTAATGGTTCTCCTCATCGGTCTCATCATTAAAATTATTTTGAGCTATGCAGATTTTATTGGAGAAAAACTGGGACAGATTGGTCTAAACGTTATGACGCGAATCATGGGACTCATTCTACTTTCCATGTCGATCGAAATGATTGCAAACGGAATCAAAGAGATTATTCCTATTCTCAAAAGTGCCATTTAAAAAACCTAACAGATTCCTGACTGGACTAAATTTCTCTCAGCCTCTACCTTCAAGACACATTTACATTTTGGTGGAGGTCTTATGGATAAGAATTTGTTCCAGAAAGTTTACTCAATGATTTTCCGTTTATTAAAAAGGGAAAGCAAAGAACTCTACTACTCACTTGAAATGCGCAGACCGCAAAATCTTGAAGAAAAAGAACTTTTAAAAAAGCTTAGAATCACACATTGATTTCGCTATAATAGATCCATAACTTGTTAACAAGGATGGATCTATGGAAAGAAACCGCGAATACAACAATGTTCTCGATGTCGAGACGAAAAGCTCTGTTGCAGCTCAATTCATGACGAAAGTTTATCAATGGATGGCCATTGGTGTTCTTTTAACGGCAGCGATTGCAACATTCATTGGAAACAATGAATCGTGGGCCTATACAGTTGTGACAAACAAAATTCTCTTTTGGGGATTAATTATTGCTCAATTCGGAACTGTCATTGCTCTAAGTGCAATGATTAACCGTATGAGTGTGATGACTGCAACACTTCTCTTCTTAGGATACTCTGCACTTACTGGTGTAACGTTCTCAACTCTTTTCCTCGTATACAATTTAGCGAGCATTCAATCAGCATTTTTTACAACGTCAGTTGGGTTTGCTGGACTTTCTGCTTTTGGATATCTCACTAAAAAAGATCTTGGTCCTGTTGGATCTTTTTGCATGATGGGATTATTCGGAATGGTTGGTTATTCATTACTCGCCATCTTTTTTCCAACAATGATGGGTGGAACAGCTGGACTCGTTTATAGCATCGTGGGCCTTCTGGTTTTTGCCGGACTCACAGCTTACGATACGCAAGCAATCAAGATGATGGGACAACATGCAATCAACGCTGAAGAGCGCGGACGCATTACCATTCTTGGTGCACTTAAACTCTATATGGACTTTATTAACTTATTCTTGATTATTCTTCGTATGAGTGGCGGTCGCCGCGACTAAAATAAAAAGGGCCGAAAGGCCCTTTTTATTTCAGCAATGTCTTTAAAATTTTTTCAATTTGATTTCCGTACTCAACCGCTTCATTAAAACTCATGAAAGGTGAAAACGAAAAACGAAGAGCAGAACGCGAATCTTCTTTTGAATATCCCATCGCCATCAAAACTCTATTTTCTTTGATGACACCTGAAGAACAAGCAGACCCTGTCGAGAGATCCACACCTTCCATATCAAATTTCATACTGAGAACTTCAGCTTTCATTCCAGGGAAAACGACAAAAAATGTATTGAGGTTTTTCTCCGCTTCTGCGGCCACTAATTCCGCACGATCTTTAATGAGTGAATGAATTTTCCCTTCAAGATGTTTATGAGCTTGCTTTAACTCTAAACCAGAGAATTGTGCTTCATAATCTTCGAGCGCAAGTTTTAACGTGCATACACCCACTGCGTTTTCGGTTCCTGCTCGTTTGCCGTTTTGTTGAGTGCCACCAATGATAAGTGGATTAAGCACAATATCTTTTTTAAGGAAGGTAAAACCTATTCCTTTAAGTGAACCAAATTTGTGTCCGGAGAAAGTAAACGCACTCAAATCACCCGGGAGATTTTGCCAGTCGAGAACTTTTCCGATTCTTTGAACAGCGTCGACATGAACGAGTGCCCCTGTTTCCTTAACTATTCTCTGCGCCCAATCCCACGGCCAAACGACACCTGTTTCATTATTCACTGACGTGAAATTCATAACGGGGTTAGCAGAATTTTTCATTTGTTGAATAAGATTTTCGATATCAAAAGCGCCATCTTTATTAACATCAAAATAGACAACACTGTGACCAAGAACTTCAAGATCTTCTTTGAGATTAAACACACAGGCATGATCAGTTTTAGAAAAGAAAAATGAATAGAATTTTTTTTCTTTGAAACCTTGAAAAGCGAGACCTTTAAAAAACATGTTAATCCCCTCTGTTGCACCAGAGTGGTAGATGAGATCAAATTGTTTTTTATCGATGTTAAAAAGCTTGTGAAGATAATCTGTTGTTTGATTGATGGCACGTCTGGCATTTCTTCCCGTCTGGTGAAGAGAGGCCGGATTACCAAAAGAAAAATCCCCGCTTCCTAAAAAGTCGATGACCTTTGGGGAAAGCGGGGACGTTGCATTGTAGTCGAAATAGAAACGATTACTGATTGATCTCTCCAACTGGAGTTCTAATCGAAGATGTCATGATTCCAGCAGAGCTAGAGTCAGCACCTTGATTGATTCCTGCTTCAGTTTCTGTTTCCTTAGCTTTTCTTACTAGGTCACCAAGTGAAGTCGTAGCAAGATATTCTTTCATGATGATACCAAGGTTCATGAAGTAGTTTTTAGAAAGGTGGAATTCAAGTGAATTCGCAGCTTCTGCTTCAGTTCCTAGGATATCGCGAGCTGGGTTGATGTTTTCACCAACACAGTCTAGAACGTCTTTAATTGTGATTTGGTCCATATTGCGAGCTAGTACATAACCGCCGCCTGGTCCTCTTACTGACTTAACTGCTTGGCCATTTCTTAGCTTTCTGAAAAGTTGTTCTAAGTAATGTAGACTGATGTTTTGTCTTGTAGAAATTTCTTGAAGTCTTACAGGGTTCCCATTTGAATGAGTCGTAAGATCTAGCATTGCTCTAACTGCGTAACGTCCTTTTGATGTAAGTCTCATTGGTCTTCCTCCATAAAAAATCCAATTGATCTGGTCTAAGCTGTTCGAAAAAATTCTTTTAGAAAATCGTGTGTCGTCTCTAGAAGATGCTAATCCTTGCACCCTCAACAAAACTGATTCTCTTCTAAAAGAATCACTTCTACCAAGAATAGTATGACGTGCGGGAAATAGAGAAGTCAACCAACAAAATTCTAAAGTTTGTGCCTAAGGCCTTGAAATTAAGATAATCTTGAGCGTCAAGATCGGGGGATTTCTCAATAAAACCGATAGATTAGGTCACTTGATTCAGTGGGATTTTATTTGCAAAAATAATTCTACCGAAGCGTTTTAGTAGGAATTGTTTGCCCGCTTTTAAGTGATAATCACGCGCGCGATTAACTAATTTTCGAAAGATAAAACTGACGAGTCTGGTTATCGTTGATGTCGATTTTCAGATGATAGTATTTGAATTCGTCGCCGATAATTTTCTGCAGTTCACGCAGATAAGGCATTCCCCACTCAATAAGAAAATAATCTTTCTCTTCTAAATACATTGGGATTTCTAAATACGTGAGCTCTTCTTTTTTTTCTATCCGATAAAGATCAGCGTGCAAAATATTGTCAACTTCATTGACGATGGAATAAGTCGGACTCGCTGTCGTGAGATTACCGAGAAAGTGTTTTGTAAAAGTCGTTTTCCCAGCGCCTACAACACCTTCGAGAATGATAACACTTGGTGGTTCAATCACCTCTTTCATTTCGATGGCAATATTGGCGAGATCTGATTCTAAAACTTTTTTCCAAGAACGCACTAACATCATGAGTGCTCCTTATCTAAGAGGATGAGCTTCAAACTGCGATTTTAAATTCTTGATCGTTGTAGAGAGCCCATGGAAAAGTGCATGGCAGATAATCCAGTGGCCGATGTTATACTCTTCAAAAATTCTCGATTCAAGAAGCGGCTTAACACTTTCTTCTGTGAGTCCGTGACCAGCGTGTGTCGCAATTTTATTATTGGTTAAAAATTCTTTAGCAGCTCTGTATTGTTCAATGAAGCGACTGATGTCATCACCGTTTGCGTGAATACGAGCGTACTCTCCAGTGTGAATTTCAACAGCATCAATTCCTAATTGAGTCGCACGAATAAGAACTTCAATCTTTGCTTCCAAGAAAAGGGAAATCTTCACATCTTTAATAGAGCTTTTGAGTTTTCTCACAGCTTCTTCAATGCGAATAAAATTTTGATCGTCTAATAAATCGAGACCGCCTTCCGTCGTTTTCTCTTCTCTTTTTTCTGGAACCAAACAAATCCATTCTGGAGAGGAAGCAATAGCAATTTCTACGATTTCCGGATTCACTCCCATTTCGAGGTTAAGTGGTTTTCCAAATCTTTTTGTGACAAGTCTTACGGCCTCAACATCTGTATCTTGAATATGACGACGATCTTCGCGAAGGTGAATGGTGATTTGATCTGCACCATTTAAAAGTGAAACTTGAGCAGCATCAACGACACTTGGATATTCTTCGCCACGCGCTTGTCTGAGTGTTGCTACGTGATCAATATTTACGCCTAATCTTGGGATCATCCTATTTCCTTTGTCACAACTGCAACGAGGTTGTTGCATTCTTCTTCAACAAGCTCAGCGTTTTCACCTTCAACCATGACTCGCAGAAGTGGTTCTGTTCCGGAGTAACGAAGAAGGACGCGACCGCGGCCTGCGAGCTTTTTCTCCGCAAGTTTAATCGCCTCTTCAATTGGTTTAACTGATTCGAGTGCTGGCTTTTCTTTAACGATAACGTTTTTAATGAATTGAGGGAAGAGTTCAATTTCTTCCACTAATGTTTTAAGAGGCATGTTGAAGTATTTCATCGACTCGATAACTTTCAATCCACCTAGCGCACCATCACCAGTTGTTGCATGTTTGCTGAAGATAATGTGTCCCGATGGTTCGCCACCAAGAATACAATTGTGAGCGCGCATATACTCGATGATGTAGCGGTCTCCTACTTTTGTACGATGAAAATTGAGTCCTAATGATTTGATGTAAAGCTCAAGGCCCAGGTTACTCATCACTGTCCCAACAACAGTGTCTCCTTTTTTGAGTTCGCCTCTCGATAGAAGAAGTTTAGCAAAGAGGCCGATGATTTTATCACCATCAACAATTGTTCCTTCTTCATCAATCACACTCACGCGGTCACCGTCACCATCGATACAGATACCAATGTCAGCGCGGTATTTGAGAACTTCCGAGCGGGCCGCTTCCGGGTGAAGTGATCCACAACCTTTGTTGATGTTTTCTCCATTAGGAGAAATACCAATCGGGAAAACTTCTGCACCTAATTCCTGGAACATCATCGGCGTGACTTTGTAACCAGCACCGTTGGCACAATCAAGAACGATACGCATTCCTTCAAGATCGTAGTCATACGAAAGAGCACTTTTAACGTGAACAATGTAGCGACCGTAAACTTCTTTTAAACGTTCTGCATTTCCAAGTTGCCCACCCACTTTTTGCGGCATGAGTTCTGGATGCATAATGAGGCGTTCAAGTTCCAGCTCGACTGAATCTGGAAGTTTGAAACCTTTTGCATCGAAAATTTTAATTCCGTTATCTTGGAAATGATTGTGAGAAGCAGAAATCATAACTCCCGCATCAGCACGCATTGAATGTGTAACGAACGCTACCCCTGGTGTAGGAAGTGGTCCTGTGAGAATAACCGCTCCACCTTGTGAACAAACTCCAGAAGCGAAGGCCATCTCGAGCATGTAACAAGAAAGTCTCGTATCCTTACCGACAATGATGAGAGGATTTGTATTAAGCGGATTGATCGATTGAAAGTAATGAGTGACTGCACGACCAAGTGCTGTCGCCACTTCGGCCGTCATGGGATAAACGTTGGCCTTTCCTCTAATTCCATCGGTACCAAATAATTTTCTCTCAGACATAATTCACACCTTTCATGACTATTGAGCTTTCTTTTAAGCCGCGTAAAAATCTTTGAACAATGTGCCTAATTCTCTTCATTTAGGCAAGATTGAACTTCCTTAACAGCGGACATTCTAGAAGCCATTTATTTTTCTGTTTTCCTTTTTGGGACAACCAATTGGACTTTGTAACGCAGCTTTATTCGAGGTTTTTCTTCGAAATTAAGGCGAGGATCGATATCATCGAGAGGAAGCTGAACAACACCTTCTTCACGGTCGATGTTTGATAGATTCACTGGATTTGTATGAACTTTTGAAATTTTACGAATGACTTCAATAGGCCCTGAGATCATGACGCTAGATGGTTCGATTCCCACTTCAACAAATTTTCGGTCATAGGGCACGCTACCAATGTACTGAACATCGATAGGAAGTTCCATCTGTACCAAACGATCTAATTCGACATGTGTTTCTTTGGGAGAAATTTCTAAAACATCAACACCGAAGGGCACATGAATTTGCGTCGGATGAAAGGCCACTTTAAAGTTTTTGCCGTATTTTTTAAAATAAGGATTAAGATCAATCGTAATTTTTTCTTTGTTAGAAAAAACGTTTCCAATGAAGGCCTTCGAACCTTTCAGTTTCAATGAAACTTGTCTCTCCGTCATGCTTGAGATGGCGTATCCCTTCGGGAGCAAAAACTCTACGGGCATTTTACGTTCAAGCTCAATAGGTTCTGAATTGAGGACGTAGAACCAAAGTGAAACGGCGAAAAAAAGCGAAATGATTTTGAGTGTGTGCCGCTGGGTGCGTTCTAATTTCACCTTACGAGGTCCTTAGTCTTGATGGGGCGTAATGAATGATCAAGGCTTTCATTGCTCCAAATGTGTCGAAGGTATTGTCCAAGTTCTTTTTCAGTTTTACACAGATAAAAGATTCCTTCCACACAGAGATTAATCTTGCCGGTTTCTTCCGAGCAAGTGATGACGAGAGCATCGGTCACTTCAGTGAGACCCAAGGCCGCACGGTGACGTGTTCCTAAGTGTCTTTCAATATCAAAGTTTTTTGAGAGAGGCAAAAAGCATCCCGCAGCGGAGATCTTACTATTTTGAATAATAATGGCCCCATCGTGCAACGAGGAACTAGATTCGAAGATTGAATAGATAATATCGGAATGAATGCGTGAGTCTAAACGAGTCCCTGTGTTGACGTAATTGAGAAGACCATGAGTTCTTTCGATAACAACCAGGGCCCCGATTTTTTCTTTTGAAAGTGCTCCACATGCCTCGACGATTTCATCGATTTCAAAATCGTGTTCATCTTTTGAAAATAAAGTGAGGATATTCTTTCGTGTTCCCACTGATGCCAGCGCACTACGAAATTGATCTTGAAACAACACAACCACGATAATGAAGAAAGAATCAAAGAAGTGTGCGAGGACCCAGTTTAAAGAATAAAGTTTAAACGTGATCCCTAACCAGAAAAGACCAAAAAGAGCACCAAGACCCACAATCATTTGTGCGGCCTTGGTTCCTCTTACGATTAACAACAATTGATAAATCAAGATGGAGACGACAAGAATGTCGATTACATCCTTGACATTAAGATGGGCGAAAAAAGCGCTCAGTGACCCCAATTCCTATTCTCCCTTAAGCAGCACTTGAGAATTCATCATCCTCTTTCAGGAATTTCACGCGCTCTTCCTCAGACAGATTGAGAGATTTTAAAATCTCTGTACTCATCAGCAATTTCTTGCGGAGAGCTTCACGAGAAATACCCATGGCCTTAGCAGCTTTGGACTTATTACCGTTACATCTTCTGATTTCAGAGTGGATCATTTCTCTCTCTACAAGTGACATACGATCTTTTAAAGAGATGTTATGATCGCTCACAAATGGTAAATCGCCAAACATTCTTTTCTTTTCTGAGAGATCAACTAGCGGAGAAGCTGAGTCTTCAATCTCGATGTCAGTTATAACATGCGCCTTTGGGTTGTAAAGAACCGCGCGCTCAACACAAAGACGAAGTTCTTTTATGTTACCTGGCCAGTCATACTTTTTAAGTTTGTCCATAAGCTTTGGAGCAAATGACTTAAGGAGTAGACCTTGTTTTTTACATTCTGCTTTCAAGAAATAATCAACGAGAAGATCAACGTCATCTGCGCGACGACGAAGAGGCTCGATGAAGACAGTTGCTTTTGAAATGCATTCGTAAAGCTCACGGTCGAAATCTCCGCTTGCTACGAGAACACCTAAATCTCTTGTTGTCGTTGCAACAATACGCACATCCATACTGAACTTAGTATCAGGAATGTGACGGTCTCTAAAAACTTGCATCAGTTTCTTTTGGTTCTTAAGTGAAAGGGCCCAGATCTCATGCAACTGAACTGTTCCACCTTGGCAGCTAATCAGCTTACATTCTTTTTCATCTGGTCCAAAAAGTTGAACACCAACTGCATCTTGATCTTTATCTGCACAATGGATAATTTCAAACGATTTCAAACCACGCTGGCCTTCAACGTGAAGGATTTTTGCATAAAGAGACTTCCCTACACCACGCTCACCATGGATGAGCACAGGGGCTTCGATATCTTTAAGTTTAACGATGGTACTTCTTAAAGAAGCCACGTGAGGCACTTTACCAATCAGTGCGTTCTTTCTATCAAATGGATTCGAAAAACGTCTGATAAGCGATTTATCCGACATTGGCGTGAAGTTATAGAATACTGATGAGAAGATTAGCGAGAGAACTTTCATCGTCTTCTCATCTTCGATTGTAAATCTATCTTCATTACGTTTATTCAGAACTTCAATAACACCGATGATTTTATCTTCACGGTTATGAATAGGATGACAAATAATCGACTTCGTTTCGAAACCTAACTTTTTATCGAAGGCCTCATTGAAACGTGTACTATCATGAACAGTATCGATGTTAAGAGCAACACCTGTTGTAAAAACGGATCCTGCGATACCTACACGATAGTCGAATTTTAATTGTTCTTTACGAACTCCAAGCGCACAAACAGCTTCAAGCTCATTTGTTTCCGGATTGATGAGAAATAATGAAGCTCTTTGAGCATTCAAAATACGGATAACTTCTTCAAGCATTGATTCGATAAATCCTTCTTTATCACCAAAGTGCGTGATGTCTTTGAAGAGAGAAAGAAGAAGTGAAAAAATTTCAAATCCGTCTGTTGCTTTTGTATAACGCTCTTTAATCGCGGCATCAACGAGACAATCTTTCAATCTCTCGCTTGAAAAACCCATAATGTAATGTTCAAGGAACTTTGTAATTCCTTTCTCTTCTTCAATCTCCACACCATAAATGATTTTTTGATCATCTAATGTTTGTGAAAACGCTCGAACAACTTTCCCCGTTAAATCGAGGTGATGTTTTTTATATTGAAGGGAAATTGAAATTTCCTGCCCGACTGAAATTCGCTCATTAGTCGCAAATCCCAAACCAGTTAAGCTGATATCAATTAATTTAGCATCATCAATATAAAATTCAGGCCCGCGATCGCGCGACATTTGAACCAGAAATCTTAGATCATCCGCCTCTTCAACGGGAATACGAAAGGACTGATAGAATTTGAACTCTGAAAAGCTCGCTAACATGCGTGACTCCCTCGTTAATAGAGCATTGAAAACAACAACACTTGAGAGTCTTATCGATCAAAACAGGCAAAAACTTGAGTTTTTGCCCATTTTCATTTGCACTTTTTTATTCAGAAGAGATTAATTTGGCGAAGTTGCAGGAATTGCTGGAATGGCATTAGCTGGATTGTCATCAATCTCGTTTGCGCGAGCAATGTTCTGGCGAATGTTGTGAACAATCGCATTGTGCATGGCCGACTTAAATAGTTTCCAATATTCATCATTCTTGCTTGGATCAGATGATGGCAACTCTAACGTAAAGGTCGGAATGTTTCTTTCCTGGCCCGCCCAGTTACCAAGTGATCCTGGAAAAAAAGGATAGTCTTTTATTTTGTATCCCGAAGCATCTTTGGACATTTGAATCAAAAGCTCTTGGGCCTTGTTGCCGTCCAAACCATTTGTTGCGGCCATGCTTGGTCCATCATAATCAAGCAATGTGAGTGGCGAGTGAACAGAGACAATTTTATCAGGATTAAAACGCTTGATGAGGTTTACCTGGAAAACTGTTTCAGGTTCACTTAATGATTTTGTTCCCGGATTTCTGCGTTTGTCTTTTCTAAATTTCGACATCCAGATCTGGCGTGCTTCAAGTTGCCAGTCCTTAGTCGGGAAATTGCGGTTAACGTCTACTCCACGAGCATTCACGCGTGTCGGTTTTTTCTTAAAGTAAGAATCTGGATTAACCAAAGGGGCCACAAGCACCACTTTGTTATGAAAATCTTTTTTCACTCTCTCTGGATCAGAGAAAGCTTCACGAAGATAATACATAAGATCGAAACAAAATTTTACAGGTGTGATTTCATCACCGTGAACACCACACATAACAACTGTTACATCTTTTTCTTTAAAGCTAGGCTTCTCTTCATCACTCACGTCACCGAATGTTGTCCACATCAGCGGGTCACCTAAAACTGAATTACGATAATGTTCCCATTTAAAAGATTCGCACTGGCTTTGCTCCCAACCGAATTTTTTAAAACTTTTATCTAACTTTGAGCAATAAGTTTTAAGTTCAGCGCTTTGGACGATTGGTTCTTGTCCTTGTCCTTGTCCTTGGCCTTGTCCGTTTTGCGCTAGAGCAACTGCGGGTAAAAGGAAAACAAACCTAAATAGAATTAATAAATGACGAAATTTCATAATGGCGATATTATAACTAGGTTTGATCTTCGATTTCAATTCTTTTCGGCCTGACTGATATGATTAAAAAAGACTTCATTGTAGCAAGTAGGAATCAAAACCTTTTCACTAGCAAACGTTTACTGGAAGAAGCTGCTCGGTTAGGGCTAAAGTCCCAGTGGATCAATCCCTATCAATTTGCTCTTCCCCTTTTGAAGAGTACTACAAAAGAAGGCATCTATTTCCATCGCTCTACTGGAACGAACTATGACGATTTTGATCTCATCGTCTCGGAGGCACACGCTCAAGCTGGCTTTCAGGTCAGTAATCCTGTTGCTGCTATCAAAGATCTGCGAGCAAAAGATCTTCAGTGGCTTTTTATGCAAAAGCACTCACTTCCTGCAATTGAAACTCTCCTCTACCGCGGGACACTTTCTGAACACTCTCTCGCTCAACTGAACAAATGGACTAAAAAAGATGATCGTCTCATTTTAAAAATGGTTCGAGGAAACCAAGGTATCGGTGTCAACTTACTTCGAGGTCTCCCGTCACTTTTAAGTTTGCTTGAAACTTTTCAGGCCATGAACGATCAACGTTTCATTATTCAGCCCTACATCGAACACAAAAAAGAATGGCGAATGCTCATGCAAAAAGACCGAGCTCTCGTTGTTATGGAAAAAAAATTAAGCGCGGATGATTTTAGAGGAAACGCCAAGAGATCGACTCCAAAGATTCTAAAAAAATGTCCCCTTCTCTTGGAAGAACTCGCCGTCAAAGCTTCCCGCTTCTCAGGTCTGGATTATGCGGGTATTGATATTCTGGAAGATAGTCAGGGTGTTTTTCGTGTACTTGAAATAAATCCGGTCGCGGGTTTCGAACATGCAGAAGAACTCTCGGGCAAAAACATTGCCCGAGAACTCATTACTCCATTCTTATAAAAGGTAATCAAAAAGATTCGAAGGAATTTTTAGTAAGTAATAAAGCACTTTTTTCGTAAATCCTACTTGATAGAATTCTGCTTTATTAACATCTTCATCTGAATCAAGGTGAAGACTTTCATTAATTCGCGATTGGATATCTTCTTTTACTTTCGCTGCAAAGTCTTTGTTATTCTCACATGTGATTGTCATTTCAACGTTGAAGTTTGCTGAGCGTGGATCAACGTTAAATGTTCCGATCACAACATCTTTGTCATCAAATACAAATGTCTTCGCATGAACACCAAAGCGAGCTTCTCCTGACATTTCCGGAATAACCTGATAATCTTTTGGTCTATTCCCTTTGAAAATATGCGTTTCAAGTCCTTTATGGATCCATTTTTTAATGATTGTATCAAACACAGTGTAAACGTAGATTGCATCCGTTGAATTCAAACTGTTCGTTAATACTGTCACTGGAACTTTTTTAGATAGTGCTGTCTCCAGCGATTTTTTCAATTCATCATTAACAATGAAGTATGGTGAATCGATAATCACTGACGATGTTGCGTTTTCAATTCTGCCGAAAAGATCGTGCTTAAGAATACGATTCTTTTTACGATTTTCCTTATTAGCATCTGGATATTCAGATTGATAAACAAGAGATGAACATGATGTTCTGTACTCAGAACCTAGTATCTCCAATCCTTTTGAGCGAATAAGATCAGTTTGTTTGGCATCTGTTCCACTCACAAATTTTTTAGCGGCTGCCACTTTCTCTTCCCATCTTTGCAGATCATAACGGTAAGCATGCTCATCTTGTCCGCTATCACGCATATATTTGCCGTCATTTAAATCTGGTTTTTCATCACGGGCCACGCGTTCACTTTTATCTGAAGAGAACACTTTATCAAAAGTGATTTGCATATCATTTACCGCTGCTCCCGTAAGGTGAACATCGCGATCTAGGAAGTTGTATTCGTGGCTTAGATCAAAATATTCGTCACCAATGTTTCTTCCTCCCGTAATGGCCTCTACTCCATCAACGATAAGAACTTTACGGTGATTGCGGTACTGACCAGAAAAAGCATTCAAGGAAGATGTTGTATTGAAATATTTAACTTCGACTCCTGCTTTTTCTAATTCATGTGCATAGAAAGGTGAAAGGTCACTTTTCACCATGAAATAATCAAGAAGCATTCTCACCTTCACCCCTTGGCGAGCTTTTTTGAGAAGGACTTCGGTAAAAAGTTTTGCTGATTTATCTGTTCTATAAATGAAGTATTCAATATCAATCGACTTCTGTGCTCTCTCCATCATTTGCAGTCTTTCTTCTAAAGACGCCAGACCATTATTTAAAAGAAGTAGTTTGTGTTCAGACACGTGACGGATCTTAAAGGGATCGAGGCCTTGAGCAAAAGCAGGACTCATCGAAGTGAGAGTCATAAGTGTGGCAAGGAGAAGAGTCTTTGCTGGCATCTGCATAAAAGCTTCCTTTTAAAGTTTACGATTTTTCCCATTTTAAGGCCTGGAGGCGGCCAAAAGTGGTCACCGTGAAAAATTTTCGGCCCCTGTAGTGGGATTTGACACCCGTGATTACATAGACTTAGGTAGTTTGTTGAAATTTTAGATTTTTGTTTGAACTGCCATACTTTTGCTCTTATACTAAGACAGAAGGAAGAAACAAAACCATGTACATCTGCATATGCAAAGGAATTACGGAAAAGATGCTGCTAGACCAAGCTAGTGGGCCTAACCGTAATGAAAAAGAAATCCTGAAAAATCTCGGTATCGGCGACGACTGTGGTTCTTGCGTCGTAGACGCTGTTAAAAAAATTCTCGATGGTCAAAGCGTTTTAGATTCCAAATCCCAAAAATCACAATCATAATATTCCCAACTTCACACTAGTTTCAGGAGAAACCCATGAAAGGTAGCCAGGCGATCATTGACGCCCTCAACTCTGTTTTGACTAAAGAACTCACGGCCATTAATCAGTACTTTCTTCATGCTCGCATGTTGCAAAACTGGGGACTCGAAAAATTAGGTCGTCTTGAATACAAAGCTTCAATTGATGAAATGAAACACGCTGATGAAATCATCAAGCGCATTCTTTTTCTTGAAGGCCTTCCTAATTTGCAAAAAATTGATCGCATCAGAATCGGACAAACTGTTCAAGAGGTTTTAGAAGCAGATCTGCAAGTTGAAAACGAAGCTGTTCCACATCTTAAAACATGTATTCAATTAGCTGAAAAAGAATTCGATTATGTTTCACGCGATTTGTTCCTACACATTCTTGCGAGTGAAGAAGAGCATGTTGATTGGCTAGAAACTCAACTTGGACTGCTTAAGTCTGTTGGGCTTCAGAACTATCTTCAAAGCCAGATAGAGATGGAGAAAGGTTCTTAGTGGAACTAAAAAAGAACTCACTAATATTAGTCAGCTTCCCCGTCGGCAGTTACCAATGTAACTGCTCTATTCTTTATTCAGAAAAAACGCGGGAAGCGATTATTATTGATCCAGGAAATGATCATACTTTCATCCTGAAAAAAATTAGCGATCTCAATCTAAAAGTGAAAAAACTTTTGCATACACATGCACATTTCGATCACATTGGAAGAAGCACTGAAGTGGCCAACGCCACAGGGGCAACTCTGCATCTTCATAAAGGCGATCAGTTTCTTTACGAAGCCCTACCGATGCAAGGAACTTTTTTTCGTCAAATAGTAGGCACACCAAAAGCAATCGACAGTTATCTGGAAGATGGTGAAGAATTCGGTTTCGAAGATCCGGAATTCAAAAATTTTCTCAAAACGATTCATACGCCGGGACACACTCCAGGATCATGCAGTTTTTACACTGAATACTTTGATACACCTCAATTGTTCGCTGGAGATACTCTTTTTCAACAAAGTATTGGCCGAACTGATTTACCAGGTGGGGATTCGAATCTCATCATTAAATCAATTAAGTCTCGTCTCCTCATTCTTCCGGATGAAACAAACGTCATTGCCGGTCACGGGCCGGATACAAGAATTTACGACGAAAAAAAATATAATCCATTCGTAAAATAAAAAATTATTTATTAACACAATTGTTAATATCATTTTCCTGGCATGAATTGAGCCAGTTGGTTAACAGTTGTTTATCATAAACAATGAAGTTTAAATTAAACTGCGAAATGGGATAATCAATATTGGAAGGCGACTCAAAAGTAACATATGTAAATTGCGCTTTTTTACTGACGCTCACAGGTTGAAAAGCTCCGCTAACATTAGTCCTCGGCTCATTAACAAGCTGAAGTCCGATATTTAAATTTTGTCGCATTGACGTAAACCCCTCTAAAAATTGCACAGAAGGACTTAACTCAGGATGGATGATTTGAGTTGAATTTGGATTTGGTGTGGAGTGAACTCCAATAAACATTTCATGATCAACAACGGCCGCAGCATGAATGTCGAGAAATGCACCAACTCCCGGAGGAATGAGAATTCGAATTTTTTTCTGGCCAGTAGATGTCTGCCAGAATGAATTTGGTAAACATGAATTTGAGCTAGTCGTTTGACTTTTCCAAGGATCGCAACCAAATGTGCCAGTCAGTTTAAAATAAGCGTATGATGTTCTACCTAGGATAAGAGAATTCTGCACATTCTTGAGATCGCGATATTTTCCCTGTGTTTTGAAGGCCACATCTTCACTTTGTGGTAATGGAACTGAACCGAAATCTTTTCCAAAAAATGAACCAACATTTGCTCCACCACTACTTCCCCCACAATTTTTTGAAGTTGTGCGTGCAAACCACTGGTTATAAATATTAGAATCAAGAATTTTAAAAACTGTCGTTACTAAGCTGACTTTAATTTCAAAATTATTTTTATTATAGATCCAGACTGTCGCGTATTTTTCTTTTTGATTGAGTGATCCAGTAAACACGGGTGGCATTTTCCCCTGCAATTGACCATCAGTAACTGATGGAATCTGACCATGCCCTGCTACAGTCGTGAGTGCCATTCCCCAGTTATGCGACACCAATCGGGTCTCAACACTACCAGCACCTGGAGGAATTATAACCTTAAAAAAAACAACCCCGCCCGGAGCAATTTTTAGAGACTGCATAATGGCTTCATTATCATTGGCCATAAAAGAAAAACCAATATCTTGATTATTACTTAAACATTTTCCAATACCTGTGAGCTGAGTTTGTTTGGAGTTAATAATTTTAAGTGCACTCGTTTCTGAATTACGTGTATCAAAAACCCCTGCAAAAATACTTCCCGCAAAAAATGAACCTTCAGGTTTATCTTTTGCAGATTCAATAGTTGATTCTTCATTGGAGACTGAAGGTGATTTAACAGTCTCAGGCCTTATATCAACCTTATGATAGCAACCTGTTTGAATTTTTGTCCAACCTGTCAGATCTTGATCTTCACAACCACATGAGTAAAGAATCTGTTCCCCTTTTTCATTAATAAAGTCGCCAGTTGTACAGGCCATTTTATGGTAGCAACTATTTCCAACATCCACCCAACTTGTTCCAGATGGTTTTGCACATCCACATTGCCAAGCTGTTTTAGTTCCCTGATCGTTAACGAACTCGCCCGTTTTACAGCTCTCACTTGCTAAAAGTTGCAATGAAAAAAGAAAGGAAATGCCCAGTATTAAGAATAGTCTCCAAGTAACCGTCTTTAGATTGTTAAGTTCCATTTGATCTAACCTCATCAATACTTATTAAAACATTTAATTCGGAATCGTTATCTTTAAAAACGTGTTCTTAAGAATTATTGGTCAGTTATCAATGTTCTCTATGACGATTATGTGACTCATTAATCGGGCATCTCTAGCGGCAGAACTCTCCACCTAAACCATCACAATCTCCTGGACCACCGGCCCAGCTTCTTTTCGATCGCCACGCCTCATACATTTGAGCGTCTTTCACTACATAATTAACTGCAAGAGCAAAGAAGGTGAAATTCACAGACAGGGCCTTAACAGTGAGATAGCCAACACGCGGCTGATTCAATGCTGGTAAATTCGGCACAGGTATGGCGTCTGGAAGATTTGAATTATAACCAAATGGAAAAATTGTAGGAGGATAGCTTTTATCAACACTACATTGCTTTTTTTCATCACACACTCCAAAATGCGCAACTAAATCCGGTGCTTCGATTCTCCAACCAACCATACTTACCCCAGGAGGGATAAGTATTTTTAGCCTTACTGATTGACCTGGAAGAATAGTATTCCAATGACGTGGGAAAGGCAGACCCGATCCTCCAGTACGCGGATCAACATGACTATTAATTAAGCTTGATCCTCCTGGTCTGAGCTGAACAAAAGACGAGAATACATCGGGAATGATTTCGTCATAAGTGAAATTCGTTGGGTGTTGAGGAGGATCGACAGGAGTCGGTGTTGATTCTAATTTTTTTAGTTTAAACACATTGAAGTCTTGAGTATTAATGACGAGAAAAGCAGTATCATCGTTTGTTATAAAGGGATAAACGTTTTCCAACGACCTACAATGACTAACCTGTCCTGAAACAGTTCGACCTCTGGATATTTGTAAAGTCCCGTAAAAGCTGGACTGGTTAAAGACAACATCAAACTCACAAGAATAATCATTTGTAGCAACTGTAAGTAGATCATCCGAAATAATGAGTTTAATCTGACCATCTTCAGTCATCCACGAATGACTATTAAACGGTATAAAAGCGTTGGCCCTAGATGTGAGCGCCATAAATAGAATGAATAATAGTTTTTTCATAAAAAATCCTTAAAAAGCGTTTTGAAATGATGAGCTGTCATTATAGTTCGGTTAAGAAGTGAAATTGTTTATAAAAAGAGAAATGCTCGTTTTATAACTGTCCCGATAGAATATTTATCGCCTAAAAGTTAGACACTTAGGATAAAAAATTCAAGTTTCCTTTCACGACTATACCTTTATGGTTGGAAAATCTAAAATCATGTCAATGAAGATCCACAAACTCGCGAGCTTTAAAAAAGAAGTCTCACCTTTACTTGTATTAGTAACGAATGATATTTATCTGGAAAGTATCTGGCTCTCAGTGATGGCCATGCTTGAAGATATCGCCGCCAAATACATCTTAAGCAATATTACCAACAAAACACCAAATGAATCCCTAAGAAATATTATCGAACATGTGCAAGACGAACAAAGACACGCACAGATGTTAAACGATATGAGGCCTGCTCTTTTATATCCGGCCAATTTTTACTACGAAGTTGAACAAATCTGGAAAGAGATTGCAGATGAATTCATTATGGCCTTCTTTAACAGTCCTGAACTGCGTGAAGCGAATCATCGTCATGCGGCCTATGTCCATGGTGCTCAAACGATAGAGCGATTTCCCTTTAGAATCTATACACTCTATTTGTCTCATACGAAATTAGCTAAAGTTCATGAAAAACTTCCTCAAGTTATCGCCGATGAAAATGGACACATTGAGCTTGGGAAAAAAATGTATAACGAACTCGCCGCCGACGACAGAATGTCTCTATCACGTCTTTATAAACTGGAAGAAGATCTCTGTTTGATGATGCTTAAGAGAATGAAAATTGCCCTCACTGAAAAATTGGAACTCAGTGAAAAAATCGAATGCTCACTCGTTTTGAAACTAAAATCGAGCCGAGCATTGGAAATTGCCCTCATTCACTCACTTTCTAAAATAGAAAAACAATTATCTCCCAAAAGAAGTGAACTACTAAAAAGTGCCAATACCCTCTTAAGAGCAAAACAAAGATCTGAACTTTCTTATCGTCAGCTGGAATTGATTGTGGCCCAACTTGGTGAAAATTATTTTTCGGGATGTCTATCGGCCGGCATATCACGACCAACAATTCTCGGGAGATTGAACCGTTTTTACACTGATGTCCTTTTTCAAACTAACAGTATGGCCCTGCATTATGCATTTTATAGAATTCTAGAAGAGCACCAAACTGAAAATGAATCGAATGAAGCTGAAAAGTTGTTAGAAAATAAATATTGGAAAAAATTCTTAAATGACCTAGAGCAAATGGATCAATATGAAGACGGCATATCTTTTTCCCGGGCTTAATGGTCTCCTACGTTTAAAAGATCGCGAACGCTATTTGCATCTTCCGCATGTGCAGAAAAGATTATTGCAAGCACAAACAGCTCTAAAGCGAGAACTTCAAATCGAAACCAATCTCGTTCAAATGCTCACGCAAGCAACTGATGATATTTATAAAATTGACAACATTTCTCTAGCGGCCGTGCTCATTTCTTCTATTCAAGTAGGAGTCGTCGATCATTTAAAAGAACAATTCCCCAACCCTGAGTGGATGGTTGGAGTATCACTTGGAGATGTGGCACGCACAGTTTCAGCAGAAGCCTATGACTTTGAAGTCGCAGTTGTTTCTCACGTTAAATTCACTCATCGCATAGATGGTATTGATAAATTGGGCGGTAACATTGGTGTGGCCACAACTCTTCAGCGTCCATTCACCAATGAAGATTATGAATGGTTTGAATCCAAAGGAATCGATGTTTCTGTTTTGACTGCACGATTTCTCAATGTTGGTGCACTCTTTAACGGCCTTGAAGAAGTGCGTGTCCGTGCTAAAGAAAAAGGTTGGCGTGTGATGCCTATATTAGAGTATCCTGCGCATTCAAGGTATATAAAACCTTATGTCGATGCATCCGAAAAGGAGTTCATGAGTGTGCAGACACATCAACCTAAAACTCCAATCTTCTCTACTATTAGTCTGCAACCTCTCCTATCACCGGAAATTATTAAAAGAGAATTTTTGGAGACCATCACCAAAACAATTCATTTTGAAAGTGCGATCACTAAATTAAGTCGTGATCATGGTGTCACACGGTTTGTGAACATCGGTCCCTGCAAAAGTTTGTATACACTTTTACGAGACATTCCCCTTGATTTTAAAATTGAAGATGCTGAAGATCTTTTAAATTCTACCAAATCATAGGCAGCAAACGCGATCTTGTGGCACAAAAATCTTTATACTTTTGCCCTAAGTGACCTTCCAGCATTTTTTCTTCGTGAATAATTCTGCGGTAAAAGGCAGTAGCAAGAAGAACGAATGAAATTAGCGCTGACCAATAAGAAAAGAGAAAGAGCGGGATAAAAGTATAAGTGAGAAAAGCTCCAGTGTAGCTTGGATGACGAAGATAACGATAAGGTCCACTTTGAACAAGTTCTTGATCATTTGTCGTTTGTAAATTCATGGTGAAAAACCGACCGAGCGTAATGAAGGCCCAACTACGAAAAAAAAGTCCAAACAGCGCAACAATTAAACAGACAATAGCAAAAGCATTGTACTCGAAGGCCTTATCACCCGTTATAAAAAAAGCTTCTAAAAGGGCCAGCGTCTGCGAAAGATAAACAGACCATATAATATGCAGAACTGTTCCACGATCAACATCGTTGTTCTCAACTTTAAAAGGATGGTATTCCGCCTGGTAGTAAGATGCCACTATGCCAATCCCAAAAATGATAAGCACTTTCGTTTTTAATAAGAGATGAATGTTATTTGTAAAATACATGAAGGCAAAAAAAGGAATGCACAATACTAATCCGACTAATACTTTTTTCATTTCTTCCCTTTCTTGAAATCTTTATTGTATCTGAGATTGAATCCATAATTGAATTCGGTTTGTTCAACTTTTAATTTAGCACCAGATTGAATTTTTATATTGGGTGTAAACGGATCAAACTGCAATAAATGTGTGCCAAATCCACCTTCTTTCGCCATTAGCCCTTTAAAGTTTTGGGCCGCCAGAACCAGACCGGCCCTGGTCAATAAACTCATTTCACCAACATGAGAACCAAGGATCCATTTAAAGTTTTTATTTTCCAGAAGTTCGATAAGATGAAGTGAACGCAGAATTCCACCTTGCTTGGAAAGTCGAATATTAGGAACAAAAATATCGGGATGTTTTTCTATTGTTCTAAAATCTTCTTCCCCGAGAAAGCTTTCATCAAGGATAATTTTAATATTCAAAGCATCCGCAATCATTTTTAAACCTTTAAAGTCTTTTGCCATGATGGGTTCTTCAACACCCCAAATATAAGGACAAAAAGGTTTCAAGTACAGAATGGCCTCATCACTTGATTTGAAAATATTATTTCCATCCAAACGAATCTTGCGACCAAAAAAGGAAACAAACTTAACAAGAAACAAATCACGTTTTTTATTTCCACTTAATTTGATTTTATAATCTTGAAAACCATAAAAATGATAAAAGAAAAATTTAGTGATAAATTTTAATGGCCGGTCAATCCCTAGCACTCCCGTATAGTGATCAAAGACGTCATGTCGCTGCAAACCTAAAAGTTGCTCCACCGTCATTCTTTTTTCTTTGGCAAGCAAATCTATAAAGGCCAGTTCGAAAGCACATAGTGCACTCGGGTGTTTTGCAAATTCAGATGTCAAACAAAAGGATTTTAAATCTTCAATCGTTTGAATCAATGGAGCTTTTTTTTCGAGAAGATGTAAAGTACTGCAGGCCGAATCTAAGGTTTCACCCGTAACATAGTTGCGCGGACATGATTCTCCATAACCATAGACTCCCTGTTCATTGGAAAGAACTGCTACAATTGTCTCAGATTTATCTCTTGATGCTGAATGATGACTAAACTTAGCTTTGAAAGGAATTTCTAAAATATGATTGGTGAGTGTTCTCTTTTTCATACGACCACATACTCATCAAAGTTAAAATCTACATCTTTTTTATAATGGAGATAGAGGAATTTAAACTGCGCCTCACTTTGGCCCTTACTAAGACAGTGACTTTTGTATTTCTCCCCCGTCTTCGGTTTTACATAAACAACTTCAAGGGGAGCTAATCTTTGATCATTGATTTTGGCAGCAAATTCGACATTTACATTTTTTAAATACTCATTAATTTTTAATTCGAGATCTGCAATTTTTTCATCGGTTTCTACATAGACTCTGTACTTTTGGGTGAGTTGATCCGCAAGCACCATAAAAAATTTTACGTCTCCTTCGTTCGTTTTATTTACGTCAGCAAAAAATTGCACTAATTGTTTCTCACTAATTTTTTCACCAGTAATATTCGTCACTCCTTTACCTTTTTGAGAAAACGACATTATTGGTGTTTGGTGATAGTGCCCATGAACTTTAACGAGATCATTAATAAAGTAGCGATACAGGCCACCTTTTGTTGTGACAATCAAATAATACTCAGAACCTGCCTCCAACTGATGAACTAATAAGGTGTCTCTTGAACCGTTGTCATAGTTCGATCGTTCTATGAATTCAAAAAAATGATCCATTAAAGTTGGTATCTGATTATCTGTGTTTTCATCAATAGGTGCAGTTGCATAGAATTCACTAGCGATTAAACCCAATTCGCATAAATGAGTTTTTGAACTAAGATAACTTCGAACTTTAGGAATAAGGTAAGAGCAACTTCCTTCTTTCCACATCGTTGCCATAACCAATTGAGGCCAAACATCAATGGCAGTTAACGTCCGGTTGAGATCCAGCAACTGTAAGGCCCTGCGGATTCTTTTTTTATGCTTTAGAATGAGAGGATCATCTCCCTTAATAAGGAGCTTTTTCAAATCTTCACGCTTGTTATTAATCGTCTCGAATATTATCAAAAAACTTGATGGATTTGGAGAAGCATAGAAAGTTGTTCTAGGTGACAGCAGAGCAAGTGCCGCCAGATAAAAAAACTTTTGCTCACTGTCTTTCATATAAGCGATTTCAGTTTGAAAGATTTGTTTTTTCCTAATAGAAGAATGCGCCAGTGAAAAAAGTTTTCCGGACATTGAACCGCACGACCACAATCCATTTATTTTTTCCTCTTCGGCCAGTCCTACAATTGAAAAGACTTCTCCTTCTAGATAGCGAGGAGCTTTCAAAAAGAGTGAATATGATAAGCACTGCTGAGCAAAGAGAAATGATTTCTGAACATCCATTGTTACGGGTAAATACTTCGGTTTTCCTGTCGTCCCGCTGGTTTTAGTAAAAGAGTGAGGAACCTGTTGAGTAAGTGCATTACTCTTATCGTTTATAATTTTATCTACGTAGGCACGGTGTCCTTCATAATCCTGAATGGGAACAAGACGTCGATAATCATCGACTGTCTTAATATCAGCGAAGTGAAAATCCTTCCCGAATTGCGTTTCTTTATTTGAATCCACAATTTTTAAGAGAAGTTCATTTTGCTGAAGTGAAGGATTGAGGGCCGCCTTCTTTAATTGATCGACCTTCGTTTTAACCACAGTGTTCAAAATGGTTTTGAAAAACAATTGTTCAATTCGATTCGAAAAATGTTTTATTGGATAATAACTTTCTTCGATGATACCGGCAGGTTTCAGTTCAGACTGCATTCCAACTTTCTTAACAGGGTTATTAACGTCACGTTTAAACGTTTTGAAAAGTAAATCAAAGACAACAAGATTGTTAGCATAGTTGCATTTACTTTTGTGAGGATCAGGATCATGGTGAAAACGATGAGTTTCCCCTGAGGCAATAACATAGTCGAAAACACCCAGCTGAATGTTCAGATTCGAATGCTGAACATATCCCGTAATCGCATAGAAAATATAATACAGACAAAAAACTTCAACAGAGAGACCGAAGAGAAAAAAGAGAAAAATGGTGAAAATGAATTCATATAGCTTATCGAGATAATGAAAGCGGGCGGTGTTCCATGAATAAAGCTTGTTCGGAAGATGATGAATGGCATGAATCGGCCAGAAGAATTTAGATGAATGACAAAGTCGGTGCCAACCATACCAAAACAACTCTCCAGCTATAGAAAGCAGAAGAAATTGATAAAACTTATTCCACTGGTGAGGCCAAAAATTATAGAGAACGGCATTTTCAAAACCCCAGTAAGAAAGAATCCAGACGCCACAAAAAAACAGTGAAAGTGGAAAAAGAACTTGAATGATCAAAGAATAAAAAAAGACATCACTCTTGAGATCATCCCAATCGGGAATCCATTCAACATGGAGAGGATAAAATTTTTCCAGCAGAAAGATACTAAACGCAGCAGTAGAGATTGCGAGGTACAATCCTAAAAATGGAATGCCAGATAGAGAGAGGACAGCATAATAAATCGCATACGCGAGCATAAGCGTGGCAGGATATACCGAATATGAGAGAGCTTTGTTCATGAAAGCTTGTCGGTCCCTCAAAGCTTAACTTGAAAGACCGACAATGAAGCTAAACTATACCGTTTCTGGGTGCTCGACTTTAGGAAGTTGAGCTAAGAGAAGAATAGGTACGATTAGGAAAATTGAACCAAATACGTAAGGAGACCAAGCTCCATATTTATAGTAAGCAATCGCTGAAAGAATTGGACCTACTACTCGCGCTAAGGCCCCCATTGATCTGAAAATCCCTACACTTCTACCTTGCTCTTCTGGTGGTGTATAAAACGTTATGAGCGTCGTCAGACACGGCATAATCATCGCTGATCCGCATGCTAAGAAGAAAAGTCCTGCATAAAGCATAAGCGACGAATAAGCGCCGGCAATAAGGAGAAGACCTGGAATCAGTTGGGCCATTCCAAAGATGGCGAGTTTCTTTTCACCAATCGTTGAAGCTTTCCTACGAACGAATCCCCCTTGAACGAAGGCAATGATGAATCCGATGTAAATGAAAATGTAAGCATTCTGCATTGATGTGTAATTCAATCTTTCAGCTGCAAGAAATGTTAACGTGAATTCCATTCCTGAGAAGGCCGCAAGAAATAGAAAGTAACCCAAGTTAACAATATTCACTCCCGGATACGGTAATGGTTTAAAAAGTTTAAAGATGTTTGCACTTCTTTCAGTTGTCACCTCACCTCTTTTTTCTGGAGGTAAACTTTCTTTAAATTTGGTTGAAATCCAGAAAGTATTGAAGATGGAAAGGAAGAAGGCAAAGGCCGCTGGCATGGAGAATGGGTTCACACCATACTCAACAGATGAAGGGAAAATTTTTGTAAGATCAATTAGCGACAAGACACCACCAAAGGCCGGTCCAACAACAAATCCTAAAGCGAATGCAATTCCAATAATCGCCATTCCTTTTGATCTGTTTTCTTTTGTTGTGACATCGGCAACAACGGCCGTGGCCGTTGAAATGTTTCCTCCCATAATGCCGTCGATGATTCGGGAAATGATGAGCAATGTGAAAGAGCCGGAGAAAAACCAGATCGCATAACCAATGGCCATACCTGCCATTGAACGAACAAGAACTGGTTTACGACCGATTTTATCTGACCAAGCTCCCCATAGAGGTGCGGCCACAAATTGCAGCGAAGAATAGATGGCCCCTAACATTCCACCGAATAAAACGACAGATGAAAAAGACCCAGTAGAGCTAGCTGTATAATCTGAAATCGTTTGGATCGATCCAAAGATGGCCTTTAAAAAGACGTTATCCGCATCTACTGTCAAATAGTGTTTAGCTAAACTTGGAAATAAAGGAAAGATAATCGAGAACCCAACAAGATCGAGAAAAATAGTCAGGGCCACAATAGAGATTGAAGATTTCGCTTCTTTCGTCAGAGGTGTGGACTTTTGTTTTAGTTCTTTGGCGCTCATGATTTCAAATTCCTTATAGTCGCTATGCTTGAGTTCATAAAAATCTTTTTCACGTTCATCACTGCTGGCGAGACATTGATTCTCAACGAAGTTTGCGAAGTCACGGCACCAGCCTGCATTGTCGTTGAGGCATGGAATGAAATGAATATCGCCACCATGTTCGTGGGCCGTTTCTTTTAATTCAGTTCCTAGCTCATCCAACGTTTCTAAACAGTCTGCAACAAAACTTGGAGAATAGACAGCTAAGTTTTTCTCCCCTTTTTTCACGAGGGAGATAACTGTATCTTCCGTGTAAGGCGTAAGCCACTCTTCAGATCCAAAACGTGATTGAAATGTCATAGTCACTTGTTGCTGAGGAATATTTTTCAAACGCTCACGAATGAGAAAGAACGTTTCATAACAGTGTTTGTAATAAACATCGCCTTTTTGAACGACTCTTCTTTTTTGAATACCGTGAAAAGTGAGCAGTAAACGATCAATCGTTACACCCTTTGCTTTAAAAGAAGCGAGATACTCATCGATCTGAGCGGCACTATGATCGATAAAAGCTTTTGTGGTGTGAAAGTTTGTGACGATGCTGATTTCGGGAATCTTTACTCGTTCTTTAATCACATGAGCGAGACCATCAATACCAGACGCAATAGTTGATTCTGAGTACTGCGGAAACATCGGGATTACTTTTAATTTAGTGGCCGGATTTGGATCTTTCTCCCAATCGTCCCACACGTCACTCACCCGCGGTTCAGACAATAAAAAAGCATGATTGACTTCAACTTTTGGTGAACGAATATAAGTTCTCACGCGATCAGCGAAATCTTTGGTGATTGTCAAAAGAGGAAAGCTCTTTCCATCCCAGATGCGACGGTACAGGCGGGCCGAATTCTTAGGTCTAAAAGGCAAAACAAATAAATAAAGAATGGTTTTCCAAAGGAGAGGATTAATGTCCACAACTCGGGGATCAACTAGAAATTCCTTCAAAAAAGTGCGTACGTCTTTCACTTCAGGACTCTTAGGCGACCCTAATTGGACAAAAACGACCTTGGTTTTTCCTTCACTCACGGCTTTCTTCCTTTTGGTTTATTTGCTATAAGAGAGTATTATCAAAAGTGTACGAATTCGACTATGGGAATAGGTATGAAAAAGCTTAGACAGACCCCTAAATCTAAAACCGCAACTAGAGCTTCTGAGCTCTCGGATTTCGTTTTAGGCGAAAAGGAAACCCACTACCCTACGACCTACTCTCCAGACGTGCTAGAGGCCTTTTCTAACAAGAATCCGGGCAAGATCGCATGGACGACATTCGTCTGTACGGAATTTACGTCTCTCTGTCCCAAAACGGCGCAACCCGATTTTGCTAAAATTTTCATTAACTACATTGCCGATAAAACGATGGTGGAATCAAAATCATTAAAGCTTTATCTTTTCAGCTTTAGAAACCATGGTGACTTCCACGAAGATTGTGTTCAGAAAATTTGTGATGACCTAGCTAAATTAATGAAGCCGCATTATTTGGAAGTTGTTGGTGAATTCACGCCACGTGGTGGAATCGCTATTTTCCCATATGCCAGCATGTCGTCAAACGACAAAAAATTTGTTGCCCTTCGTGAGCAGCGAATGATGAATTATGCTCCAGGAAAATACTCAATGGAGCTTTCTCGACTTTACTAATGCGCAATTAAAAAAGGAAAACTTATATGGGTATCGGATTAACAGAAGGACTTCTCATCGCGGCCATCGCCATTCTTTGTTTTGGTGGAAAAAAAATTCCTCAGCTTGGACGCACACTTGGTGAATCAATCAAAGGATTCAAAGAAGGGATGAAAGAAGAACCAAAAGACGGCGACGACACTAAAAAGAATTCTTAATTCTTTTTAGTGTTACTGATTTCTTCGACCATCTTAAGAACTAAGGCCTGATCTCTCGGCACATCATCTTTTAATTGGAAACAAGTATGCACCAGATCCGCATAACTCGCATTGATGCCTTTTTGGTGCAGTAAAAAATGTGCGTACCTAACAGCACGATCAACAAGTTTATTGTTACTCGCTCTTACCCACGTCATGAGATTTGATTCGTATCGCCCCATGCGCCCCATGATTAATGTCGAAAGATTATTCATAAGAATTTTTAGAACAAGATGAGCTGAAAGAAAGTTTAATTCTCCAAGCGGAAGTTCTTTTTTTAGATCACCTAACTTAAATTCAATCGCGTTTTTTTCAGGATTAAATGTGATCACAAAATAGTGATGCGTTTTCGGTAAATATTTTGTTCTATGTTTTGTCAGCTGAGCAGAAAAATCAAATCCCATTAAACGATCGTACGTTGTTTGATCGGTGATTTCCTTCCAATGAAAACAGCGAGGCTCTCTACTTAAAAGGTCAAACCATGCCTTTTTCGACTCTTCGACCTGACGAAAATAGAGATATGAAAGTGACGGATTCTTCACATCATCTTGCTGGTTTTCAAAAGGATACAAACTAAACGTTGGTGATCGCTCCGTCGTATCTGTGAGAATACTGATTCCCAGATACGAATCAGTTTCGTAAAGAATGTATTCGCCACGTTTGTAAATTTCGCTTTCTTCTTTAATAAATGGGGCAAGAAAATTAAAGTCACATGTCTTCACAAATTCAATCATGCGAAGAGCTTCTTTTTCCATTTCAGTATAAGTTTGGTCGAAATACCACAGACACAATCCTACACTGTACATGAGAATTGTTGTCGCCTGCATGCGTGTACTTCCTGTAAGTGCCATAGGCCCAACAGAAAGATTTATTTTTTCAATGCGCGGATTTTTAATCACTTCTTTCGAGCGTTCTGCTGTGTTGATTAAAATCTCATCCGGATTGCAGTAAAGGAAAAAAGGAGCACGATGAGAAATGCGGGAAGCCGCCTGAGTGGCCCCAATAACAAATGGAGTTTCTCCGCCCTCTGTTGTCGATATAAGGAGATCTCCATCTTTAAATCCCAATTCAAGAAGCTGACGTTCACCGAATTCAGGATAGTCTTCAAACTTTTCCACTGAGTGAATGAGGGCCACATCACCGCCGGCCATAAAACTCACAATGCGATCTTTGAGTTCAACATTATTTTCACGTTGATGGCGCCAAATCGTTTCAAGAGCGAGCGAGAGTCTTCCAGTAGCTCCACAGCCACATAGATAAATGTTATTGCCGGATTTAAGTGTGTCTTCAATGCGCTCTTTTAAAAATTTCAAAGCAAAGAGAGAAGTTTTCACTTTGGTGAACACATCGAGATCAATGTTTTTGATGGTATTAATCGCCTTCTCTAAATTTGCTTGCGCATCCGTAGATAGGGTTACCGTTTTTGGGTGTGGTGTTTCTGTAGGAAGATTGCCGAGACGAAATTGTTGGGAGATTTTTAAGAATTCGTTCGCGAGTTCAGCTCGTGATTTGCGCTTTTGTTCATCCATGATTAAAGCATGCCTTTATGTGAAATTAATTTTTCAGGTCATTTATAATTCTCTTCATTATTTCTTCCAGGTCAAATGGTTTTAGGATTAAGGCGCGCCCCCCTTGGTCTCTCAATTCACTTTCATTTAATTCGAGTGCTCCTGTCAGTAAATAGAAGTATGGCATGACTTCGTAGTGATTTCTTAGCTGACGAAGAAGCTCAAGTCCGCTCATCTCAGGCATCTGAGAATCTGAAATGATAACTTTAATATGAGGGTGCTCTCTGCAGACATTTAAGGCCTCAGTGGCCGAGCGTGCGGTGATCAATGAAAATCCGGGAATGGCAAACATCTCTTGATACATGTCCAGTAAGTCCTGGTCATCATCAACTATTAAAATCGTTTGGTTACCTTGCAATTTTCCTCCGTTGTTTTCTCAATTCATTCTAGATTGAAAAATCAACGATAAAATTTTCTTAAGAATACAGATCGAAGTGAATGGATTTAATAGGCATAAAAAAAGGAGACTCGAAGTCTCCTTTTTAAAATTGGCCAAGATTTGAGGCACAACAATTTGAATTATTCAATAATTTCAAGGACTGAGCGCTTCTTAAGTTTTGTAGAAGCTGCGTTCAGGATCGTTCTCAAAGAGCGGGCCGTGCGACCTTGCTTTCCGATAATCTTTCCTAGGTCAGTCTTATCCACTTTCAGCTCGATCACCGTCGTTTGTTCACCAACGATTTCGTTAACTGAAACTGCATCTGGCATATCTACCAGTGCTTTACTTACGTAACTAATAAGGTCTTTCAACTCACTCACAACAAACCTCCAAACGATCTAAAACTACCGAAGATAATCTTGGTAATTAAAGAGCGATCTTTTGGTTTCTAAGAAGAGTTCTCACTGTATCTGAAAGAGTTGCCCCTTTTTCTACTAGTGCTTTAAGACGATCTACTTTTACGTTTTTTAGTGAAGTAGCATCGTGTGGGTTATATTGACCAAGTTTCTCTAGGAAACCACCATCTCTTGATTTACGTGAATCAGTTACAACAATTGTATAAACTGGATCGTTCTTTCTTCCACCGCGTGAGAGTCTAACAGTTAACATCTAAAAATCTCCTCAAATTGAACATCAGCTCTTATGTACATTTAACTTTTTGAACGTTTAATAAGAACAAAAATAAAAACAGATAAAACTAAATAAATCAAACGGCTTAATTAGTCAAACTTTAAGTCATTAAAAATAGCCTTTTCCCCAGGGACCTTTGCCGCTTTTTTCTTTCTTTTTCCCCTGGCCTCCTAAATCACCAAAAGGATTCATGGCGTTAGGATCTGCCCTAAATCCTTTCTTTTGACCAAATCCTGGCATGCCCGGCATCCCGCCGCCATTCATCATGGCCGAGAGACCTCCCATCATTTGCTCCATTTGCTTAAACTTTCCTAAAAAGTCGCGCACAGAGTCTTCAGAGTTCCCAGAACCGCTTGCGATTCTTTTTAGACGGCTATCTTTGATGAGTTTGTAATTTTGGCGTTCTTGTTTCGTCATCGATGAAATGATGACTTTCATTTTTTTCATTTCATTTTCAGCTGGAGAGAGATCACCAATCTGGCGAAGCATTCCACCCATACCTGGAATCATTTTAAGAATGCTTGTCATGCTTCCAAGAGAATTCATCATCTCCATTTGTTTCATGAAATCATCAACGGTGAATTTCCCTTTCTGGAAATTTTTCATCATGCTTTCAGCGTCTTTTTCATCGATTGTTTCTTGCGCTTTTTCTACTAAAGAAACGACGTCTCCCATATCGAGAATGCGTTTTGCGAGACGATCCGGGTGAAAGAGCTCGAGGTCTTTCATCTTCTCGCCCATCGATACATATCGAATAGGAACACCAGTCACGTGTCTGATTGAAAGGGCCGCTCCCCCTTTTGCATCTGAATCCATTTTTGAAAGGACAATCCCCGTTACACCAATAGCATCGTGGAACGCTTTAGAGACGTTTACGGCCTCTTGTCCTGTCATCGCATCAGCAACCATCAACACTTCTGGTTTTTGTGATTCAAGGGCGATTTTAACTTCTTTAAGCTGTCCCATAAGTTCTTCATCAACGTGCAGACGTCCGGCCGTATCGATGATAACAACTGACTTGTGACGTTTACGAGCTTCTTCCATCGCTGCAAGAGCAATTTCTTTCGGATGAAGATTGAGATCTGAATCAAAAATATCGACACCGATTTGGCCGGCGAGCGTTTGTAGTTGCGCTTTAGCGGCCGGACGGAAAGTATCAGCAGGAACTAAGAGAACATCTTTTTTCTTTTTGTTTTTTAAGTGCAGAGCAAGTTTTCCAGAGAATGTTGTCTTCCCTTGCCCGTTTAATCCCACAACGAGAATCGGAACAATTCCCGGACGCTCGAGATTGATTTCTTCATTAGCATCACCCATGATTTTTGCGAGTTCATCATGCATGATTTTTACAAATTGCTCTCCCGGATTTACTCCACGGATAACTTTTTCACCAAGAGATTTTTCTTTAACTGAGTTAACGAATTCTTTAACAACTTTGAAATTTACGTCAGCTTCCAGAAGTGCTGTACGCACATCTTTCAATGTTTCTTCAATATTCTCTTCTGTGATTTTAGATTTTCCCTGAATTGCTTTGAAGGCATTCGAGAACTTTTCACTGAGTGTATCAAACATGATTTTTCCTTTTACAGTTGCACATTAAATTTTTTAGCAATGATTGATCGACAGTCGTCTACTCTGCTAGCTAGCAGCGGAGTCATTTTCTTAAACTGTTCGAGATGACGTGAACTATACCAGAGCGCACCGATGACATCCACTCCAAATGCAGTCGCCCCTTCGATATCTGAGGGACTATCACCGATATGAATGATTTTCTCTTTCGCATAACCCGCACTCACCTGAATGAGTCCCTGGGGATGCGGCTTTGAAAGTCCATCGTCGTAACAAAAGATGTTTCCAAAAAGCGGGGCGATTTCCAGTTTTTTTATACTGTTGATGGTTGAGGCGCGAGGTCTCGCCGTCCAGATCGCCAGCTCAAAACCTAAATTCTTTAGATCAAAAAGCAGGTCGCGAACCCCAGGAAACAACTGGAATTCACGAAAGTCGGTGTTCACTAAAGTTCCGTCATGATCCCAAATGATGAGACCGCGATTATTTAAGTGGTTACTATGGCCGTGAATATTTTTTTGATCCATTACTCACTCATTGACTAGGTGTCCAAGGCTTGCTACCTAAGAGGTTCAAACACCAGGCGAAATCATGACAAATAATGGCCCATTTAGTACGGAACTTCAAAAAAAAATCGACCTTCTCAAAGCGCGTCGCAAACCTGTGCGCTTAGGAGAAATTCATTTTGATTCACCTCTGCTACTTGCTCCCATGTCATCAATCTGCACAGCACCTTTTCGTCGTTTAATGGAAGATCTCGGAGCTGGTGGAACGGTTTCAGAACTCATTTCCTGTCATGGAATCAATTACAAAAATGTTCGCACGCGTGACATGCTGAAAATTGATCCGCACGAAAAAAATATTGGACTGCAACTCTTTGGTGAAGGTGCAGAGGCCATGGCCCAGGCCGCAGTTGTGGCGGAAGAATTTGGACCAAAATTTATCGATATCAATATGGGTTGTCCGGTTAAAAAAGTTGTCGGCACTGGAGCAGGATCTTCGCTTTTAAAAGACACTTCTACTCTAGGACATTTTTTTTCAACAATAAAAAAATCCATTAAAGTTCCGCTGACCATTAAAATCCGCATTGGTTGGGATCACGATTCAATCAATGCGATGGAAGTCATTCACATCGCACGCGAAGAAGGTGTTGAATTCGTCGCCGTTCATGGTCGCACTCGCTCGCAACAATACACAGGTCAGGCCAACTGGGATTTTCTAGAACACCTTGGAGAAAAAGCTCCGTTAGATATCATCGGTAATGGTGATCTTCATACGGCGACACTTGCGCGAAAAAAAATGGAGACTACAAAATGTCAGGCCTTGATGCTTGGCCGCGGGCCTCTTCGCAATCCATTTCTTTTTCTCGAACCGTATATCGAAGAAAATGAAAATATCGATTTTACTCCTGAAGACTACTATGAAGTTTTAGAAAAACTTGTTGAGTACTCTCGCCCTTACGCTCACACTGATCACACTCTTCTCATCTCAGTTCGCAAGCATCTCATCTGGATGGCCGCAGGTTTTAATAACGTCGCTCCTTTCCGCGAGAAAATTTTCAAGACTCCAGATCTTAAAGAGACGATGAAAATTTCAGCTGACTTCTTCCTCACGATGACTGAAAAGAAAAAGCGTCTGACCGACCATGACTCTTTCATGACCTCTGGTCACGGCTAAAATCCGCCTCAAAATTATGCCACCTCATCACTAAACATCTGTAGCGTTTAAAGGTGTTTAGTAAGACTTCTCTTAATACTTTAGTATTTTGCTAAACTTCCGATAAGATAAATGATGTTTATGAAAGCAAAGCCTATTCACAACATTTCACTCGCATTGTTCCTTCTTACGGGAGCCGTGAATCTTTATGCCAGCGAATTAGGTAGAGCAAAACCAGAAAGAAAAGCATCTGCCTACTCTTACATTGATCAGAAAACGCATTTTTGTAACGAAGAAAATCCCAATGGCGGAAAAAGTATTTTAGAAGCTCTTAATGCTGCCAATGAAGACACACAAAAAACAATTGATAAATTAAAGGCCGAAATCAATGAGCATTCGGCGTTTGTAACGATTCTTGATAGTACAGTTAAAGCAAAAACCGCCCACTTCGAAAGTTTAGATAAACTGGCCAAAGGAAACGGGAACGAACAAGTTGTCATTCAAAATTTTAATCAGGCGCTGAATACTGCTGTTCTTCTCGCCGCTGTTCAATCAATCACTGAAACAACTCAAGAAAAGTTTGAGCCCGAAGCATTCAAGATCGCCATGTGTGAAAAGCTTAAAGACTCAGGGGCCTGCGGTCTATTCTCACAATATTTTTCTTCCAATAGAAAATCACTTAATTTCCTGGCAGAAGCTTTTGGAATGGCCAAAGATAAAACGAATCTTCGTGCGCATTTGAGTAATCATCTAAAAGTAAAACCGATTCTTACTCCGCAAATGATGACGACACTTATTAAAGACAATCCAAAGCTAAGTTCATTCATGCAACAGACAGATGCGGAAGAAATGATGAACTGTCTGGATACAGAAAATAAATCTCGTTCAGCAAGTCAGTGTCAAAGCATTCTTGCCAAAGATGAAAATAAACAATTAATTGATGCTGTAAAAAAAGAAGGACAACAACTGCAAGAAACACTTGCTCCACTCTCACCAGAAATTCAGGCTTCACTTGCACAATCCCATGCGGAGCTAGCTTCTCAACAAAAGCTCATCAATGAAAATGCCAAGGTATCGGCGGATAAAGATCAAAAATTAAAAAAAGCTTATGCTGACGAAACTTTAAAATGTCGCAATCAAGTTAATGCCGTCATAAAAAATTCCATTCGTAGAAATGAAATGCTCGAAAGCTGTAATGTCGCCAAAAACAAAAGCGACGTTGATATGTACTTACGAAACGTCTCTACAACACTTGTGAAATTAAAAAACGCTCAGGCCGCAAACAATTATAGAGACATCGAACATGTTAAGGCCTACCTCCTAAAAAAATATCTCTGTCAGTGTGCTAAAAACGAACCTGTCAAACTCGTTGATCAATCAACTTGCTACAATGTGAGTGATGTGAGTGCCGTTGATACTGTTTTAAAGCTTGAAGGAAATGTCGGCAAGGCCCTCGATTCAATGCGCTTTGGAGTTGGTTTTTCAATTGAAGACAAATGTGCTGCTGCTCCAGTCGAAGTCCTTAAGGCCTGTGAACGTGAAATTCCTGGTGATGGAATGAAACGTGCCTGCACGATTGCAAATTCAGAAAAAGTAGTCGCACAAAAAAATGAATCACGCGATAGAGAGTGGAAAAAAGTCACTGACGAGTATTATGTCAAACGTGATCCATCTTCAAAAAAAGGTTATACGCTGACTCCAAAGAAAAAAACTTGGGAGTTAGTTGCTGAAGGTGTTGCTCCCGTAATCCCAAGCATAGTGCCTGTGTGGTTTTCAAATTATCAAATCAAACAGAACATCAATATGCTTACTCAACAGGCATTAGCAGAAAAGCAGTACTATCACACGATCGACATCTACAATAAGTCGCCATGGATGTATGGGTATCCCTACTTTCAAGGGAACTTCTTCCCTACAGGTACTGGAACAACTGGGACGACAACAAATCCTGGTTACAATTTTGGGAATCCATTCACAACGCCTTAACTTGTGGGCAATTTCATAAAAGCTGAAAATCGGCATTTACCAGACTTTTGCACCCAACCTTTTTATTTACCAAGACTTAGCATTTCACTCGGAAAAACCTCAAAATCACCTCAATTTGACTCTCAGGCGCGGTAAAATATTCCTTATACTCGCTTCTAAAAAAGACCTTTAACTTAAGCTTAAGCGTAAGACGATAAAAGAATTGAGATGAAATTGTTAAGTCAGAAATTTCCATTCATCGTTTTATTAGCAGTTCTATTAGCGAGCTGTGTGCCTAGTAATGCTCCCTCGTCTCGTCGAAGTAAAGTTACATCAAATGTAGAAAACGGCGGAACGACAACAACTCCAAATAATCCTGTTTTCAATGAGAGTGATTCACTTTATTGGTTCAGTGCTGAAAAAGTACTTTCAACCATCACGCTTAATCTCAACAACGAAAATGTTATTTATCTTCGCGGTAAAGACATGCACACATTCCTTACGAGCAAAGATGCCGTTGGGGAATATTATCGCAAACAATATTGTCTCGTTGGTGATTTTGGATCTGGAAAACAACTAAGAGTAAGAGCTGTTCCCATTTACATCAGCAACTATTCGACAAAAACAATCGAACGCATGTTGCGTGTTGATGTTCCAAGTGAAGGTGAAAACCGCGCCGCTTGTGCTTTTTCTACAATTGATTCCGTCCCATCTGGATCAGCTGCCTATAAACTGAAAGATATCTGCCCAGCTTGTGCAGCTTCGGGAAAAATTACTTCAACTAAAATGTATCTCTTTGAGAGTAAGGCGACTGCTCTTCCGGCAACGTTAACTCAAATCACGAATGACAAAATTAATATCCTGGGTATGAATATTCGTGTTGATCTTGAATCGAACTCTTCAACTCCAAGCAGCTCATG
The DNA here is from genome assembly GCA_946480715.1 of uncultured Bacteriovorax sp. The sequence goes on from CAMLKK010000004.1 coordinate 90,036, forward strand.
CACAAATAGCGCGTGTGAAGCAAAAGGTTTTGATTGCTGTATTGAAGGCCAATGTGTGAAAGACGCCAGCTTAAAGGCCAATGCCTCTCTTGATCCTCTTTATGCTCAAGCACAAGCTGAATACGCTGTTAATCCACTAAGTTTTCTGAACTATCCAAACATCTATAACATTTGTACGAATATTTCTCACAATCCTCCGCCAACGCCGAATACTGGACCAACTCCCGTGTCTGAAGCGGAAAAAAGAGTGAAGGATTATTTCGATGATTTCTCGTGTATCAATAAACATGAATCAAATCTTGGAACGAGCACATGTAATGCTACTGACTATGACAATGCAAAAAAGAAATTGGCGATAGCCTGTGGTTGTCCTGCAACTTATACCGACAATGAAAGAGCACTAAAATGTCCTAATTGGGGTGTTCGTCCGCTTTATAAAAATCAGACAGTGCAGGATCCTACTCTGGCCGCAAACATTGCTGATTTTTATTGTTATACACCGGTTCCGGAAAATCCAATCGGGCCAATTACAAATCTTAATTTAAGTGTTCCAAGTCGAAGCGCTCCTCACCGCTTTTATTCTACTGCTGGAACTAATTATGATGACATCGGAAAACTTGCTTCGACGATTAAACAAGAAGGCGAAGAATTCTTCTATCTGGATAATACATCGAAGACAGGTCCAGTGAACGGTGAATTCAACATCAACTCTGTTTTAGGGAATATGGTTGTCGGACTTTCACAAACCAATCCTGCCAAAATGGTTACAGTTGAATTAGGAAAAACTTATATCCTCTCAAGCGTGAACGGTTATTTCACACCTTGTTCGAAATGTGGAAAAGACAGCTGGTTTGAAACATTCTCTGCCCACCCTTCTATCGTTGGAGGCTCAGGTCTTAAGGCCGTAGGTTACTCTACTGCAAGAGATATGTACTCTGGGAATACGACTTACGGAAACTATGAAGATACTAAATTTGGTCGCGCTTGTTATGTACCTGTGACAATGCTTGCTTATTCTCACAAAAAAGAAAGTACTCTACAGGCACAAAGACAAAATCGCTTAAAAACTCAAGCGGCCCTTTACATGAACGGCTATCAACGTGATTGGTATGGTTTTAATAAAGGCGCACTCATTGGATCATTTGATGGTGTCACTTGGTTTGCCATCGGATCTTCAAGAAGAATTACGGCCACATCAACTAAACTTTTCATCGCTGTTAACGGTGCATTTTTAGATCTCGCCGACCGAACAGATACAATTGTTAATATTATTCCGGATCAAGGAAACAACACTGCATCGAATTTTGATTTCGATCCGCAAATTGCCGTCAACTCTCCTACTCAAAACACGGCAGCTTCATGTCAGCAATACCACCAGTGTAATACTGATACAGATTGTGTGACGAAGTTAGGTTGGGAATATACATGTGCTGATGTTTCGCAATTAAAATCAAAATGGCCGATCTATGATTCTGATGCAAAAGAAGTCGTTAACCAAGAACGAGTAGGAACTATTTTTGAAATCCTTCAAGGAACAACGAATATGGGTGATAATCCTAAACGTTGTGTTTTCCGCGGAGCTGGTGCACCATGTGTTCGTGATATTGGTACACTGACAAATGATTTCAATCTAAAAAATCTAACTTGTGCACCGAACTTTTACTGTGCTTCTCTTTCATCAAGTAAGTTCAACACTGAATTGGTTCGCTCTCCAAATGACATCGGAAACATTCTCTTTGGTATGGATGCAAACGTTTTAGGCCGTCCACTCAATTATGTAACTGCAAACAAACCATTAACTTCGGAAATAATTGCCAACATTAAAAACTCTGGTTCACCAGATGCGCTCAATCTAACATCAGCGCAGATAAACGATATGGGTGTTTGTCGTCCAGGCCGTCGCCTCTCTTCTAACGTTGTAACGGCACACTCGGATCAGGATACGAACAGAAGAACTGACTACATTTCACAAATTGGTTCATGTCTTTCAACAGGCACAGGGGCCAATCGTTTCAATACATGTCCTGTTTTTGGCGAAGATTTAAACTATGTTGATCCTACGAGTTCAAACTTAACAACACTGACAAAACTGCAGGCACAACATACACAGAACTCATGTGGTGGTGAAGCGAAGAACTCTTCAGATGAATCAGCATTCAAAGCGATTGAAGGTCTGTCGTTGCTTAATCAGCAAAACTTTGCTCTCCCTACTCTTGTCGCGGATGCTTGTTTCCGTCGAGCAGGTTCAGTTTGTCACACAGACTTAGATTGTGGTCCAAATAAAATGCATGCAGAGCTTGCCGATTCAAAACCACTTTCATTTTTTGGTGGAACGGAAGCCGAACAAAATTATTGGAAAGAATCTCTAGTGTGCGGACAAGGAGCCCCGGTTCCTGCTTTTGGAAGTGCGGATTTCTTCAATTACAACATGGGACAAAACAGATGTTGTCGTGAAATTGGAAAAGATTTTACGATGTATACTTCAGGTCCAAAATCAATCATCCCGGAAAATACTGGTTCGAATGAAACACTTAGTACAAGCACGTTTGCAGTTGCCCAACCAAACGCCTCGAACAGATATTCACGATACTCAGTATCTGCAACGGCCAACAAAGCGACATCGACAATTCCTCGCGTGACTGCTTTAACAGAACCGAATTCTAATCAATGGAAAGTTATCAATGAAACTGGTACGGCCAATTGCTGTGGCGGTGGATGGGTAAGAAAATTTGCTGACGGTACACACGATTGGAAAAAACGTGATCGTCTCACATTTGATTCATCTAACCTATCATGTTTAAATTTCCGCTCACCTCTAGTGAACTCGGATTACAACGCTTTCGGCGACGCTGCAGATGACATCAACTTGAATGCTTATCAAGAAGAATTTGCAAACTTCTGTCGTAACCATATTTTCAATAGTGGATGTATGCAAATTCCATGGCCCGCTCAAACGGGTTATGAAATTAAAGCTCCATACATTTATCAGACGACATCTCAGTACACATCGGAAATTTCAATTCCTGCGGCAACACTAACGGATGGTCGTGCACGTTTAGATACAACGCCTGTTACTGATCCGATAGAGACACAAGAGATTAATCAGAAGTCTTATCCAGATGCTCCTTATCCACCAGAACCATATTACTTCGTAGGAAGTGGAACGTTCAAACCAGATCTGGAACTTCCTGCCAATCAATCATATAACTTCTTCACAAGTATTGCTGATGATTACGGTGCAAGTATGTACCTTCCCGCCTACATTCCATTTGATCTAACAGAGTGGCTTGCAGGGACGAACACTTACAATATTAAAGTTTGGGTCCGCTATTTTTACGATAACGGGTACACTGATGCGTATGAAGCGACTCCTGTATTTAACAATGCCGCTTGTAACAGCATTATCGATTTTACAAGTACGACTGGTCAGCCGGTAGATGCCTTAAAGCCATTTGCATCTGGCGGTGGAACAAACGAAGCGTTCTGTATTACCTCGACTGCGAAAACTTCTTTCCGTCCGGTTATTTCAGTTAAAGCTTACACAGGTGTAGCGGGTACTCGCCAATGGAAATATGCCGGAGTTGTGATCGAATTCAGAACTCTCGAATTCAATAAAGGTCAGAAAGTTGCAGTCCCAGGAACTCCTTACTACTACCTCACAAAACTTGGTCGTTTAGAGCTAAACGGTATTCCACAAATTACTTATGATCCTCTTTACTGCAGTAACAATCACAATAATCTTGTGCCAGGTATTTTCAAACCAACGCTGACAACACGTGCACAGTTTGAAGCTGGAACTAATTCGGGAACATATTCAACAGATACGAACGATATGTATGGAGATATTGTTAACAATGACAGTATCGTAAATTACGGAAACGGGGCCAAGAAGTTCGTTACACAGGATAAACTTGCACTCTCTCCTGTCTTTTCGAGTAAAGATTTTACTTGCTGTACTCCATTGGGGAAAACGACAACTTCGGCGGATAGATGTTGTTCAAACCATGCTAAAAACGTAAACGGAAAACTTACTTGTAAACTTCCAACTGGAACAGACTTGAACGTTTATTTCAATAAGTTTGTTTCAAGTGAAGGTGTTGGTGCGGATCAACCAGGCGGTGAAGGTCTGATCGTTAACGATGACGATGAAGAAAAAATCGATTTTATCGCGCTTACAGGTGAACCAAAACTTCGCGATTCGACTTTTGATAAACTAAAACTTTTAGGTGAAGCATACTGTGACAAAGGAACCGTGACTACTGGAGGGGCCTTCGGTAAATTCCCTCCTGAACCGTTTGCCGGGGCCTATAACACTCCACCAAGCGGACTTCCGAGCGGTTTAACGCTGGAGCAGACGTTCCCAATCAGTATTGTTGACTCAATTGTTGATTCTCAGGCCGATGATCCAACAGTTGGTAAGTTCCCATTCGATAACGGCTACCGCTGGAACCACCACTTCTACTGTAAATAGTACCCATTTTAAAGATTGAGACATTTTCAGGTGCTGATTTTGGTGCTAGGTTAAGGCCATGAAAAACCTCTATTTATGCGTCTTTTTTACGGCCTTTTCTTCATTAACTTCTGCCTCGGCACAAGATCTCAAAGTGGCCTGCTCACATGCAGAACTTTGTTTGCTTGCTAAAAATATTGCTGTTGAATTCAACGAAAAAATTGAAACGGAAACTTTGGTAACTATGAGTGGCGATCCTCATGAATTCGAACCGACGATCAATGAATTAAAATCTTTGATTTCAGCTCCTCTGCTTCTCGTAGGGCCGACAGAACTCAATCCCTGGATCAAAAAAGTACAATTCCAACGAGCAAAAAATAAAAATTTAACGACAGTTTTTCTCCCCCTAACTCCGGAAAGAAAGGCCGGTTATGCACATGGTTCAGGTGAAGCATTCGCTCATTTTTGGTTATACCCGAAAATCTATTGTGAAATGAAAAAAGAGCTGGCCCAAAAGCTTTTCAAAAAAGACGTGAAAGACAACAGCTGTGAAACTAAAGCGAAGCTTGTGGAAGAGAAGTTAAAGTCGACTCTATCCAAACTCTCGACTCCCATTGTTTTAACTCACGATGCGCTTTGGCCGCTTTTTCAAACTTATAAACCAAAAGAACTCAGCATTGTGGCCATCAAAGGATCAGGCCATCATGAAGAAGCAACTTCTGAATCGGTTAAGAAACTCTATACCGTTTTGAAATCTCCAAAAGTCATTTGGCTGGAAGAAACCGGTATTCATGTTCCATCTAATGTAACTTCACTTAAAAGAAAAACGGATGGCACTCTAAAGCTTGATACTGCAAAATCATTTGAAGGAACTTTGTTTGGAACTGTTGAAAAACTGAATGCAGAATTAATAAGATTAGGGACTCTTTAATGACCTCTGTTTTGTCGGCCAATAAAATTTCTTATAGCTATGATCAGCGAACGCCGATTCTCACTGATATTTCTTTTAACCTCGAAAGAGGACAGAGTTTAGGCGTATTAGGACCCAACGGTGGTGGGAAATCAACATTGATGAAAATCATTGCGGGTTTACTAAAACCTGATTCAGGTGTTATCGCTTTTAATGGTCGTCCTGTTTCTGATTTCAAGAAATATCCCTACCATCTTTTTAGTTATGTCCCTCAGAGCAATGAACTCAACACCACTCTTCCCGTGAAAGTTTCAGAGTACATGGATTTTTCACTCTCACTTTATAAAAATAATCCCGAACTCAAACTCGATGCTACTTCTGTTGATCGTTTATTGAATCTTGTTGGCATTGAACATAAAAAAAATGATCGACTATCCGAACTCAGTGGTGGTGAAAAACAACGTGTCCTCTTGGCGCGCGCGCTTATTCAAAAACCACATGTTTTACTGCTTGATGAACCAACGAAAGGTCTTGATAGCAATGGCCAGGATCAATTATTGGGCCTCCTCGATAAAATTAAAGAAACTGATCACACATCCATTGTCATTGTTGACCACAACATCAATCAGATCATAAAAAACTGTAACAAGATTCTCTGTCTCAACCGCAGTCTGCACTGGCACGATCACAAAGATTTTCTCACTAAAAATATTCTCGAAAATGTTTATCACTGCGAGTTCGAACATCTGCTTATTCACGAGCATGGTGGAACGCATGCTCATAATCATGAATTCTGCCAGCACGACCACGGCGAACAAAAAACGACTTCTCATCCGTTTATCAGGAGAAAGTCATGAACGCTCTCATCAGTTCGTTGCAGGAATTCATTCACTATGATTTTTTACTTTATGCCCTACTCGGCACAATTTTACTTTCTGTGACTTGTGGTTTGATTTCACCGCTCATTATTGCACGTAAGAACGCTTTTATGGGGGCGGCGATTTCTCACTCGACTTTACTTGGACTCGCTATCGCACTCAGTTTCTTTTCTGCTAGTGAATCGTTGTTTGTCTTTCTTCTCACCTTAGCGATCACATTATTACTCACACTTTTTTTGGCGCATTCAACGTTTAGACAGAAACTTCCCAATGATTCACTCATTGGTATTTTCTATACAAGCACCATGGCCCTGGGAATTATTATCCATACTTTGTTTGCCAAAGAAAAAGGTGATCTCATGGGATTTCTTTTTGGTAATATTCTATTGCTCACAAAAGAAGATCTCATCCTCTCTTTCATCCTTCTGGGTGCAACTGCGCTGATTATTTTAATCCCTTTTAAAAAGTGGCTCTTTATAACTTTTGATGAAGAAACGGCCATCACCAGTGGTATCAAAGTCCCTCTGTTTCACTATGCTTTTTTTGTGATGCTCGCCTTTTTGATTGTTACGAGTATTAAATTGGCAGGTACAATTTTAGTGGAAACACTTCTTTTAGTTCCTGGCTTTTTTGCTCTGTCTTTCGCCAAAAACAGCCGTCAGACATTCATCTTCAGTACAATTTTTTCTGTCTTTTTTGCTGTTTTAGGAATTATTCTGGCCAATACCTGGGGCCTTCCTTCAGGGGCGACACTTGCAGTAGTTTTGTTTGTGGCACTCGTCCTATCTCTTTTACTGAAAAAAGTTTATAATTGGCGTAAGTAAACTTTTTTCGGAATAACAAAATGAAAAATCTGAATGAGCCTAGAACGGTAGCAGAAAGTGCAGTTGAAATGCGCTATTTAGTTATGCCTAACCATACTAATCCCCAAAATTCTATCTTTGGTGGTGTGGTGATGTCATGGATCGATATGGCCGCGGCCATGGTTGCTGAAAGACATTCGAATCGTCCGGTTGTCACAGTACACGTTGATGACATCAGTTTTAAAGCTCCGATCAAAATTGGTGACCACGTTCTTATTAAAGCAAGTTTAAATTTTGTTGGTAAATCATCGATGCTCGTTGGTGTAAAGGTTATTGCTGAAAATCCATTTACAGGAATTGCCCGACATACAACAACGGCCTACCTCGCCTTTGTGGCCCTTGATGATATCGGAAGACCCATTGAAATTCGCGGTCTGATTCCAGAAACAGATGAGGAAAAAAGACGTTTTGCCAGCGGAAAAGCGCGCATTGAAGAAATGAAAGCTAAAAAGAAGAAAACGGTTTAATAATGTTGGTTAGATTCATCTTAACATTTTTACTGGTTGCGGATGGTGCTTGGGCGGCCCTTGAGTACTCCAAAATCGATTTTCCAGGTTGTCCGGATAATTCTTTCTGTCAGAAAGAAACGGGCGTCGTAAGAAAAAAATGGCTGGATGACATTGATCTCTTTTCGAAAGATAAAATTTCGGCAGAGAAATTTAACAATATTCTTCAAAAAGAATATGGCCTGCCTATAACGGGATGGGCGCAGGAAGAGGCCAGTATTAGTCCAAGAATCATCATGTGGGATTCTCCTTGTAAGCAGCATCGTAAAGAGGCCACAAAGTTTTACATCAGTGAAATTTTCCGCAAGAATCTAAAATCGGATGAACTTAAATCGCTTCCTAATCTTTATTTTGCAAAGGCCATTGGTCTTGATGAGAATAAAAAAATCTACAGTGTGACTATCCCTCGAGGGGACGCTCCTTATTTCATCAAAGACGGAAAATTTTATTTTCTGCGCGAAGATGAAGGAAAATATTATGGTCTTCTCATTTCTCGTGATGGCGATTTGAAAGTTGCAAAAGTTGAAACAATTGCTGAAACACCAAAAGAAGGAATTTGTTTTAAGGAACAAATTGATTATTTCTTACGCGAATCGCCCGCTCCCAATTTCTATCAAGGCTATTATTGCAAAGATGTTTGGGATAAAGATGAAAAAAAGTACAAGACACTGCTCTTGGGATGGAGTTGTAATTGAGGCTCTGTCTCTTCAACGTTGAAAATCTTTTCATGCTTAATACCGGTCATCGTGACGGGTTCAAAAAACCTCAAGATAAAATTGATTGGATAGGACGTACTCTCAGAGAAATTGATGCCGACATCATTATGCTTTGTGAAGTCGGTGGTCTGCAAAGCCTGGATCTGTTTAACCATAAACAACTGCACAACAATTATTATTCAGCACTCCTTCCAGGAAATTCTGATCGCGGCATTGAGATGGGATATCTTATTCACAAGCGCTTTCCGTACTCTCACCAACTCCTTTCACACCGGGAAAAAAGCATCGATTTCAACTACCCTCATGAATTGAAATCGCATCAGGCAGAAACTCAGAAGTTGAGTCTTTTTCCCAATGAACTAACTCCCAAACAACTTAAGATTCATCGTTTTTCCAGAGACATTTCTGAATTAAGACTTATAAAAGATCAGAAAGTGGCGATGATCATTTTTCTCGTCCACCTTAAATCTAAAATGGATAAGGATGGCATAGATTTCAATGGATCTCTGAGGCGACAGGCAGAGCTCAAGGCCCTTGTTAATACGTACAACGAACGCCGCCAGGAAATGCCTCATGTCCCGGTTATCGTCGCTGGGGATTTTAACGGAATGGCCCAACGAAATTCATGTGAATCCGAATTCAAATATTTATACGAGAAAACTGATTTAGATGACGTTCTCGAAATGATCGGAGAAGAGAGTGAGCGTCGTCATACATACTTCCATTTTAATCGGGAAAACGTCCGCGAGGCGAGCCAGCTCGATTATATAATGCTCCCTGCAGAGCTAAGAGACAGGATTAAAAAAGAAGAATCGGGCATTTATCTTTTCCGCGACCAACATGGTGTAGTCGTTCCCTATCCTCAGGATTCCTTCCAGCGTTATGCCCTTCCCTCTGACCATTATCCTCTCGTTCTCACCCTAGAAAATTTCTAATATCCATTTGTTAATCCTCTTTTTATACGTTACATTTTGCCTTCATCTTTTAATTTTTTTCCAGTGCACAATCGCGATATTCGCCTGTGCCTGACGAGGACATGAAATGGAAAAAAAGGGGCCACCGCAGACTTGGAGTAAAGAAGAAGCTGATAGCGTTTATCACATCTCGAGATGGGGTGATGGCTATTTTGATATCAACGATCAAGGACATCTTTGTGTTCTTCCAAGTCAGGATGAAAACGGTCCCCGCATTGATATTTCTGAAGTTTTAGAAGAAATGAAAGCTCAGAATATTCCTCTACCGATCGTGGTTCGTTTCCACGACATTCTTCGTTCACACGTAAAAGTAATCAACGAGACTTTCCGCGATGTCATTAAAGAGGCCGGCTATCAAGGGCGCTTCACTGGCGTGTATCCGATTAAAGTAAATCAGATGCGCGAAGTCGTTGAAGAAATTGTTGATGCAGGAACGCCTTATGACTTTGGTCTTGAAGCTGGTTCTAAACCAGAACTTCTTTCAGTTCTAGCTTACAATGATAATTTAAATGCACTCACTGTTCTTAACGGATACAAAGATGAAGATTATCTTCGTCTCGCGCTTCTCGGAAACAAACTGGGAAGAAAATGTATTGTTGTTATTGAAAAATTTTCTGAACTTCACAAAATTTTAAAACTCGCTCGCGAGATGAATGTTGAGCCAATGATCGGACTTCGTGCAAAGATGGCCATCAAAGGTTCAGGAAAATGGTCTGACTCTGGTGGGGAAAAAGCAAAATTCGGTTTAACAATTGCTGAAATGCTTACGTGTGTACAAATTCTTAAAGAAGAAAACTACATCAACTCGCTTAAACTTTTCCACTTCCATATCGGCTCTCAGGTCACTGACATCCGCACAGTAAAAGAAGTTATCCGCGAAGGTGGACGAATTTTTGCCAAGCTTTCTCAATTGGGAGCTCCACTAGAATACTTCGACTGCGGTGGTGGTCTTGGTGTTGACTATGACGGATCTCAATCAACGTCTGATTCTTCGATGAACTACAAGCTGCACGATTATGCTTCAGACATTGTGTATATCTTAAAAGAAATTTGTGACGCTGAAAAAGTGGCACATCCAAATATCGTCACTGAATCTGGTCGTGCAATTACTGCAAGACACTCGTGTGTGATCACAAACGTTATCGATAAAATTGAAACGTCTTTCACTGATTACAACACTGACAAAGCTAACGGTGAGCACACTCTCGTACAAAACATCAGAGAGCTTCTTGAATCACTCAATGAAGAAAATGCTCCTGAATCGTATAACGACGCTCTCGACATTAAACGTGAATGCCAGAATGCTTTCCGTCTTGGAATTCTAAAGCTTGAAGAAAGAGCAGTTATTGAAACTCTTTTTTGGAAAGTGACAAAGAAGATTTCATCATTATTACCGACAATGGAATTCATTCCGGAAAATCTTTATGACATCGATCAAGGGATTGCTCCGCAATACCTTTGCAACTTTTCGATCTTTCAATCCGCTCCAGATATGTGGGCCATTGGACAACTTCTTCCAATCGTTCCGATTACTCGCTTGAACGAAAAACCAACTGTTAATGGAACACTCGTCGATATCACTTGTGACTCTGACGGAAAGATCAACAAGTTTATTGACATTGATGACGTTAAAACTTTATTACCACTTCACGAACTCAATCCAAATGAAGACTACCACATTGGTCTTTTCTTAACGGGTGCGTACCAAGATGTAATGGGTGATCTTCACAATATGTTTGGTCGTTTAAATGAAGTTCACGTTTTCTGTGATGATGAAGATCCAACAGATTTTTACATTGAAGAAGTCATCAAAGGATCGAGTGCAGAAAACGTTCTTGCGGCCATGCAGTACAATCCGGAAGCAATGGCCTACACAATGAAAAAGAACATCGATCGTCAAATCGCAGGTGGAAAAATCAATCCACGTGAAGGTGTTCGTCTTGTTGATTTTTATGAGAGCTGCTTAAAATCTTATACATATTTAAAAAATTAAGAGGTTAATATGAAACGTGGACCAATATCAGAATTCATTCTCACTCACTATAAACATTTCAACTCGGCCGCTCTTGTAGACGCAGCAAAGGGCTGGGAATCTCACCTTGAAAAAGGTGGAAAGATGTTCGTGACTTTAGCAGGGGCCATGTCGACTGCTGAATTAGGAAAATCACTTGCTGAGATGATCAGACAAGACAAGATTCACGCGATCTGCTGTACAGGTGCGAATCTTGAAGAAGATATCTATAACCTCGTTGCTCACAACCACTACCACCGCATTCCAAACTGGCGCGAACTTACTGCAGAAGACGAAATGAAACTTCTGGAGAAAGGCCTTAACCGCGTAACAGATACATGTATCCCTGAAGACGAAGCGATGAGAAAGATCGAAGCCCTCATCAACAAAGAATGGCAAAAAGCTGATAAAGCTGGAGAGAGCCATCCTCCACACTATTACTTCTGGGAAGTTCTTCGTTCAGGCGCTCTTAAAAACGAATACCAAATCGATCCAAAAGATTCTTGGATGATCGCTGCTATGGAAAAAAATCTTCCAATCTACACACCTGGTTGGGAAGATTCTACAAACGGAAATATGTACGCTGCTGCTGTTATGGACGGACGAATTAAAAACGTTCACACGATGAATTCAGGCATTCAGACAATGATGAGACTAGCTGAGTGGTACACAGAAACTTCAGCGAACTCTTCAATAGGATTCTTCCAAATTGGTGGTGGTATTGCTGGTGACTTCCCGATTTGTGTTGTCCCAATGCTTGAACAAGATCTTGAGAGACCTACTCCACTATGGGGCTACTTCTGTCAGATTTCTGATTCAACGACATCATACGGATCATACTCAGGTGCGGTTCCGAACGAAAAAATCACTTGGGGAAAACTTGATGGTTCTACTCCAAAATTCATCATCGAATCGGATGCTACAATCGTTGCTCCACTTGTTTTCGCATACGTACTGAAGTGGTGATCGCCGAAAAATTGCTCCAGTGGAGCAATTTTATTGCTTAGTTAATGAGTTCGGCGATCTGATTTCCTCTTCCAATAAAAATGACACTAGAAAAAATGCTCCACATCGGAGCATTTTTTTTGTGCTGACTAAAACTTCATCTCCCTCCGACCGATAAATCCACAAGAACGTCCAATCTTTTAACAGACGTTCATGCGGAGTTTTCATGAAAAAATCAATCCTAAGTCTTTCGGCCCTCGCTGTACTCTCTTCATGTGCAGGTCCCGAATCCTATGACCAAAAGATGAGTCGATATACTCCAAAAACTCTGACGAAAAATCAGGTTCCAGAAATTAAAACTGCAGGTGTGACTTTCTCGGCAAAACCGACGAGAGGACCAGCTAGTGCCGATGTTAAACAAGCAGAAAAAACAGATCTAGGATTTGAAGCGAATACAACGAATAAAAAACTCTATTTTCTTACGATGCTTGGCCAGTATGAAAGCATGAAAAAATACTCAGCTCAATTTGATGCTCCTGAGATTAATATCTGCCCGCACTTCCACTCAAGCCTTCTTCAGCATAAGGAAGGAAAAAAAGTTTCAATGGGAACGATTCGTCAGTTTAACCATAAGAAATTTACCTATGAAAAAGAAAAGCTAACAAATGAAGCCTATGTCATGTCACGTCCGGAGTTGTCACTTCCGCTCTCCCAAACTGATGTCACTCCAAGAGTGATCGACATCATGAGAAGTGAAACCGAATTAACTGAAGGAAAAATGACAGAGTTGGTTCATCGTGCTCTCGATATTCACCTTTCAAAAACATACACAGAAATTCGCGAATTATGTGAATACGGTGTGAGTGATAACTACTACATCTACGAAAACCTAATTACACACATAAAAAATAATGAATTTCGTGCAGAAGACGGCAATATGAACACATTGCTTAAGACAACTGTGTTTTCAAATATGGCACTCGTCACTTCGTTGGAAAAATCGAGCGTATCAACTGGCAGAACAATTGCTTCACTCTCAAACAAAGAAAAGGAGCCAACTCCTTACGTGAACGAGATGATGGCACGATTAAATGTTGAATGGGCAAAGGATTACTTCAACCATATCAAAACTTCGCGCTAATTATTTAATAACCACTAAACGGTTGCGAGAAGTGATGAAGGCCAGACTGTCGCCTGTACTCACCAATTCGCCAAAGACTGCAGAATAAGCATGTCCAAGTTGGTAGGTCTCTACGGCCTTTAATGACTTAATGTCGATCACTTTCACTTCACCCGTTGTCGTTGAGACAGCGTAATAAGTTTTGAAATTAACCACAGAAGTAATTCCACCGTTAGAAATTTTTTCGGTTTTTAGAACATTCAGATTTTTATCTGTAAGGATCAACTCCCCCGCTGGTGTTCCAAATATAAGTTGTTCTTCACGTTGAACTGGTGGGCGTGAAACTGTGAAATCCGCTGTTCTTAAAACTTTCCCTGTATTCACGTCAATAAGTGCAAGTGGACTTCCTACTGAAGAGACATAGATTTTATCGTTGAGAAGAAAGGGCATGTTATCAACATCGACAAACTTTGAAGCTGTCGAAAGTTTTGTTTCGAATAAGAGGAGTCCTTCATCGAGTGAAAGCGCGGCCAGAGTTCCATCTGCAAAACCTACGATAACTTTATCTTTATACACAACGGGAGTGGATGCTCTTTGAAGTGTTGTGAGATAAGGAACAGATCTTTTATAGGCCCAAAGGATTTTTCCTGTTTCAACATCAAGGCAAAAAATTTGATGGTTTCTTAGTTGAAAAAGAATTCTTCCACCATGAATCACTCCCCGTGTTTCAACAGATGCACCAAGATCTACAGAATATTTTAACGTTCCCATGATTCCGTGACGGGAATTCACACGACCTTGAACTGTTCCGTAAATAATTTGATCATTATGGGCAACGGCGCCTGCATGATAAGTTGATCCGTCTTTTTCACTCCAAATGGTACGACCATTTTCAAGTTCAAAAGCTTCCATGTATCCATTGTTATTTCCGGCGTAGACGATCCCTTCATGAATAAGCGGTGATTGGAGTCCAATTGGTAAATTTCCTGAGTCGTAACTTGGATCGAGATTTTTCATCCATGCTGGACTTAAAATTTTCGAAGCAGGTTTCACCCCTTCCGGCCTAAAGCGCTCAAGCGTTGAACAGCTTGTTAAACTCAGAAGGGCTATAAGGACAATTAAACTCAATTTCATGCAGTGATCCTAAGAGTGGAAAAACTTAAATTACAATTTAGCGAGATAAAGTTGCGCCACTTTTACGAATTCTGCTTCTTCTTTGGCATTTTCAACTACGTATTGGAAGCTTGAGCGAGCTTTTTCTTTATCGCCAACTTTTAAATAAAGTCTTCCAAGATCAACATAGTTCTTTGCTTCGAAAATTTTTGTTGATTGAGAGTTTAGTTTAAGAAGAACATCAATGGCACCTTGATTGTCACCAAGATCTTCAAGAACAGCTGCTTTACGGCTAAGAATGTAATAACGAGCATAATCGTTATCAGCAGCGTTTTCCCCAACTGCTAAAACTTTTTTAGCTTCAGCAAGGTGATTGTTGGCGACTAGAGCGTCCGATGTTTTAATCACGACAGGAACAAGCCCTAAGTAATCGCCCATTTCTTTCGCCAATTGATCCATACCTGCTGCAACTGCATTCGGGTCAGTCGGAGCACTCATATAAGTTTTTAATGTTGTCGTTTCAAATGTATAAATTTTTGAATTAAACGCCGTTTGCGATTTATCGTTATAGTGATTGTAGATACCAAATCCGATAACGCCTGCAACGATGAGAACAATTAACCCAATGAAGGCCGCTTTATTTTTTGCGATGAAACCTTGAAGATTCGATTCATCTAAAATTTGGTCGATATTACGGTTTTGCGGTGAAGTAGTGGCATTGTTCATGTGTTTTCTCTTTATTGTTTGTTTTAAAGGTTAAGTTTGTTGAATAAGTTATTCTAAAAAGCCTTTGTTAAGTTGTCAAAAATAGAGACTTGAAGTTAGAATTAAAAGGAAGTTTTTCTTTTTTAATGGTTGATATGGTCAAGGAACGACCACAAGGGTTTACTCTATGGCAAAAATCTTTATGACAGGGAAGCAATTTTTCCTCCTTTTAGCTCTTCTCATTGGAATCTCCTACTCTAATAATTCAATGGCGCTGGACAAAACAAACCGTCTGGGAGTTGGATTATCCACAGAACTTAAAAATGATTTTCCTGCCCTTTCTTTCAAAATGCAGAAGTCGAGAACATTTGCTTATGGAGGTTTACTGGGTGTTTCAAGTGACGATCAAAGTGGTGGTTACGGAGTTGGCCTAAAATTCTATCGCAATATTTATGATGAACCACAAGTGAATTTCTATCTCACAGGAATGGGCGCTTTGCTCAGTAACCGAATTGCAGGTGTCTCGCATTCGGGTTTCCAATTTGATTTAGGTTTTGGAAGTGAATACCACTTCACTGGTATGAATTCTCTTGGATTTAGTTTTGAATTTGGGGTTTCGGCCGCGAAGAAAAAAGATTTTGCGTTTGAAACAATGGGCAGTCACTTTTTCGTAGGTGCTGTACACTTCTACCTATGAAAAAAACTTCATTCATTCTATTTCTTTTCTTAGCGCTGAATGTTTCTTATATGAACATCACAGTTGCTCAAGATGCACCCAATGATATTTTCGCTGCTGACGATGACGATCTCAATGTGGGGGGAGATATTTTCACTGACTTCAGTGAAGATGTTGAGAATTCGCAATTAGTTGAAGATGAGCGCTTCTATCGCTACGGACGTTTCTTTTCTTTTAATATCTCGCTGGGACTTACAACATTCGACGGAAATCGTGGTCTCGCTTACGAAAATCAGCCACCTTCTTACGGTGTTTCATTTACCTTTTTTAAAGACTTTCAAAATGCCCTGGGACTTGGTCTTGAATATTCAAAACACTCGATGTTTTTAAAAGATCCCGTGCAAGGTTTCCCGAACAACAGTTGCCCTGGAAACACTCAGTGTGCTCCAGGTGCTGTTGAAGTCGACATGCTTAGAGTTTTCCTTGGCTATCGCTACTACATCGACACGTCAAACTTAGGAACGGCAATTACTTACTCTAATCCCTATCTCATCACACGTGTTGAGTACTGGTATACAACGAACGAATACATTGATCAGAGCCAGTTGGATAAAGATTCAGGCGGCGGTCTTGGTGTAGGACTTGGTTTTGGATTAGAATTTCCAATCACTGTGCGTGAATCTTATATTGGTTTAGAAGTTCTCTATCACTCCGTAAATTTCCACGATAAAAACTCGCAAGCGTATATGCCTGTGACAAACGGTGGGTATGGATTTGATGATTTAAAGGGTGCTGCTTATACGACGATGGTCAGTTATGTGTTTAATTGGTAGCGCGCTAGCTGAAATCTCAGCAAGCGCGCTTACAAATTTAAACTTCTTTTAATTTTTTCGCGAATCTTCTATTCAAATCTTCACCTGTTCTGAAAATAATATGGATAGGCGTATTATCCAGTAAAAATTCACGGCGGAGACCATTCTTCAGATAGTTCTTGTAGTTATCCGGAATATCTTTTGAAAGGTTCGTAAAGAATAAAAACGTTGGAGGATTCGACTTCAACATCGAAGCATACTTCACCTTCAAACGTTTCCCAGCTTTTTTAATCGCCACAGGATTACTTTCAATCAATTGGTAAACATAACGATTAAGCTTACCAGTTGAGATATTTTGATTGCGGATAAGAACAGTCTTTTTGATTGTGTCTTTTAAGCGACCAATGTGTTTATTGTATTTCGCTGAAATAGGAATGAGATCACAGTGATTAAGCCAAGGAACGCTTGCGCGCAAATCTGAAATCCATTCTTTTTTTGCTTTTTCATCAACAAGTCTCTCTTTTAAAAGATCAACTTTGTTCAAGCACACGATGACTGACTTCCCTTTTTCAAGAGCAATATCAAGAAGACGTCTATCCTGGTGGGAAATACCAACAGAAGCATCGATCATAAAAAGAACGATATCACACTCAGTAATACAACGAAGTGAGCGGTAGACAGATTGCTGCTCAATAAATCCATCAACGGCCTTTTGACGGCGAATACCCGCTGTATCCACAACGTGCAATGAGCGCCAAAGAGATCCGGCCAGCGCTTCTTCACGTGCCATCATGGCCTCTGCTTCTAAATACTCCTTAGAGTATTCAACTTCATTATCATTTTCGTCATCGGAAAAATCACCTTCATCATCAACGAATACTGTCTCGTACATTTCGTCTTCAGTCTCTTGAATTTCTTCTGCTGATAAACCTTCGTCTTCGTCAACGAGAGCACTGTCAAAATCAATATCTGATTCTGCTTCTTCATCTAGTGTTTCATCAAAGAGAGGAGTTTCATCGCTGAGGTAATCTTCTTCATCATAAAGTGGAACGCCTTTTGTCCCCTCTTCTTCAAGGTTGTAGGCATGAGAAAGAGATTCATAAACATCTTTGTTATTGTTTCTGAATTCTTCGTATTGTTGGAAAAGTAAACTGTCTGTTTTTGCAAAACTCACATCTTGATCCAACTTAGCAGCATCTTTACCAAAGAAAATATCAAAGAACCCTTCGATAGGATCAACAGTTGTTCCCGCAATATCAGAAACAAGTGCTCTCTGCGCACCAACAAGCAAATTAAGAAGTGTTGATTTACCAGCATTAGGCGCACCAATGAGTGCTAATCGAGCGACAACTTTTTCTCTTGGTGTAACACCTTTTTGTAAACGAGACTCTTCGTGAAATTCTGCCTGTTCAAACGCAAGAATTTCTTTTTGAAGCGCTTGTTTTAGATCGAGCAAACCAAGTCCATGCTCAGCTGAAACGCGGAACAATTCTTCTTCGCCAATTCCCAGCGAGTAGAATTCTAATTCCTCACCTTCTTGCTTATCAGTGTCGAACTTATTGACGAGAACCCAGAATTTCTTTTTTTCTTTGCGGATGTAATCAGCGATATTTTCGTCGAACGGAAGAACTCCTTCGCGTGAATCTACCACGAACAAAATAAGATCTGATTCACGAATGGCCGTCTTCGCTTGATCAGTCATGATGTTAAAAAACTTATTCATGATCTGATCGCGTTTTTTAGGAACATTCTCTTCGATCTTTGATGGATAAAATCCACCCGTATCAACCAGAATTGCCTCTGCTGATTTTGTATGTGCGAGTTCTTCAAACGTAGCAATGCCGTAGTGACGATCGCGAGTAACACCCGGTTTGTCGTGAGTAATGGCCTTATGGGCCTTTTTCATTAAGCGGTTAAAGAGCGAACTCTTTCCCACATTCGGTCGCCCTATGAGGGAGATGACCATTGAGCGATGATATTGATTTGTTTCCATAAATTACTTCTTTCTCCACACGCGGTTAGAATCCTTGGCACGTGGAAGACCTAATTCTTCAAGGACGAAATTGTTATTAAACCATTTTGGAGAAACTTTGACGTGAAGGTTTAAGTGAACAGGTCCACCTGTCATAACTTCAATTTTCTTACGTGAACGAATCCCGATTTCTTTAATCATTGATCCACTTGAACCAATAACAATTGCACGCTGGCTTGGACGGTTAACGAGAATCGATGCAGAAATGTGTGACTCAAAAACATTTGGATCTGTTTTTGATTTTGTCTCTTTATATTCATCAATCACGACTGCGACTTC
Organism: uncultured Bacteriovorax sp.; assembly: GCA_946480715.1. The sequence continues at coordinate 109,026 of CAMLKK010000004.1, forward strand.
GTATGGAACTTCATCTTTTAAAAGTTCGAACGCTTGCTCGCGAATATATTCTGTAACAAAGAAACGTTGATTTTTATTTGAAACGTCTCCGTTAGGATACAAGTGCGGACCTGGTTGCGCGCGATCAGCAAGAGCTCCCGTCAAATCGTGAATGTTGATTCCTTCTTTTGAAGATATCAGGAAATGCTTTTCTAAACTTGGAAGAATTTCTTTTGCTCTTTCCATAACTTCAGCAAGTGGAAGTTTTTCAGCATTTTCTACTTTATCTGCTTTCGTAAAGAGAACCCATGTAGGTCCTAATTCCTGCTGGAAATTTTCTTTGAATTCTGTAAATTGCGAAAGAATATCGCGAGAGATATCAATCAATAAAAGATTGAGGTCAGCGCCTTCAGTTCCTTCACGAGCTTGTTCATTTAAGCGTTTGTTGAATTCGTGATTTGATTTATGGAGACCCGGAGTGTCTACCATTACGACTTCAGTTCTATCGATTGTGAATACACAGTGAAACTTATTACGAGTTGTCTGCGGCTTGTTTGTAACGACTGATAAATCTGTTCCTAATAAGCAGTTAATCAGTGAACTTTTTCCTACGTTTGGTGCCCCTAATACGGCAACCATGATGGATTTATTATGCGGGTGCTGGTCTTCAATTAACATTTCTCGTCTCCTATCTTTGTTAATAGATTTTTTGTTCAAGTATCTTTTTTGCTAATTCTTTTTCTGTTTTCTTTTTTGAGAGTCCGAACATATCGGCAATCTTAGTCTCTCCCACCCAAACTTCGACAGTGAATCCACCATCGTGTTCGCGCGATTTATAAATGGGAAAAAGTCCCGTCTTAGCGACACACAGTTCTTGAAGTGTTGATTTAGAATCAAACTCATCAATCACATGATCGCTGTAAAAATCTTTTTTTGTTTTAGATTCGTAAAGCTTCACAATGTTGTGGAAAATATTTTTAAGTAGCTCAGTATCGCGATCTGAATCAATGTAGATGGCGGCCAAAAGCGATTCAAAAGCATCTGCTAGAATAGAATCTTTCAGGTGTCCATTAGACTTAAACTCTCCCTTCCCTAGAAAAAGATTATTCTCCAGGTTAAGAGCGAGTGCAATTTTCGCCAATTCTCTTTCATTAACCAGAGAGCCACGTAGTTTAGAGAGATCACCTTCATTCTTTTCTGGGTATTTCACATAAAGAATTTCGGCCACCATCATATTAAGAAGTGAATCACCTAAAAATTCTAAACGTTCATTACTTGTTAGATTGAGCGAGCGATTTTCATGACAAAATGTCGTTTGATAAAAACTTTGGGCCAAATTTTTGCGGTCTGAAAAAGAATAATTTAATTCTTTTTCTAAAAAACTAAATGAAAGAAATGACTTTAAAAGATGACAGAAGTGGGATTGATCTATTTTTTTGTGTGACGCCTCAGAATAAAGCGCATCAAGCCAAGCATGCGGAGATAAAATATTTTCACTCCCATCTGCTTGATATGCTGAATTAAAGGTCGTCTCTTGCACCATATGGCCCACTATTTATTCAATTGTAAGAACGTGTCGCGTTTTATCACTTGTTAGGAGCGTTATCAAGGAAAGGATTTTTCTGGTTGTACAATTTACCCAAGTACGATACTATCCCCCACCTAAAGCTTTGAAATTAGTCCGCACACACACACTTTTTCACTTTTTAATAAAAAGGACCTGACGTTTATGACGAATCTTAACCCTACACAAGCAAGTACGACCCCAGCGGTGGATCCTGCGATCCTGGCCGGGATTACGAGCACTCCTTCTCCAGAACTTTATGAACTTCAACAAGAGTTCTATCGCAATTTACGCGCGCAAGGAAAGAGCCAGAACACGCTTAAGAACTATAAGACAGACCTTGATTGCTTTAACTTCTACCTCAATACTGAATACGCTTCAGTTGAAGTGAAGAACTTTGATCAGGCCCTCGTTACGAACTACGGAAAATATTTAGAAAAGAAATATTCTTCAGACAACTCTAGAAGAAGAAGAGTTCAGGCCCTAAGAATTTTCTTCGACTTCCTACTTAACAAATCTCTCGTGGCTTCAAACCCAGTGAGAAAACTTCCAACGTCTCCAAAGTTTTTGGACATTCCTCGTCCAACTCCTTTCATTGACGTAAAAACTCTTTGGACTTACTTAGTTGAAGAGTCACACTCAAATGACAAAATTCAAGAATTGCTTTCAAAAAGAAATCAAATTCTTTTCCTTTTAATTTTCGGTGCTGGTCTTAAAGTTTCTGATCTTTCAGAACTAAAAGCTTCAGACATCACTTTCGTAAACGGAGAAGCACGCGTTCTTATCCATCACCCAAAACGTGATGCATATACAGTTGTTCTTCCGAAAATTTTCGAAAGAGTCTATGCTGAATACCAACTCATCCTTGAAGAGATGAAAGCAAAATCGCAAATAACTTTCGACAACCTTCTCTTCTATGCTAACCCATACAGAATTATCTCTGGCGGTCTAAGCCCAAGAGGAATCGAAATCATTTTCGAAGACTACCGTAATAAATTGATGATTACGTTGACTCCAAAGTCACTTCGTCAAGCGTGTATCTTCAAATGGATTCAACAAGAAAAGAGCACAACTCTTATCAAAGAATGGCTGGGCCTTGCTCCTTCATACGATTTGAAATTGTATTTAGAGCACGCTCCGAACTTCCTCTACAACGAGGAAATTCTAGAAGATATCTTCAACAACTCGAAGAAAATGAACTAAAAAAAAGGGGCCTTACAAAGGCCCCTTTTTTTATTCGATCATCCTCTCACCCGGTTCAGGCCGAGGACGTAATTCTTCAGGTCTTTTGTAAACGGGATAACCAAGATCTTGGTCCATGTGCCAGCGGTCGATCAAGAGCTCTTCTTTCTCAACTCTATAAAAGCCAAGTTCTTTATCGATATTGTCGAGACGAAACGCAAGTTCACGCTGTAATTTAACCTGGTCATTTCTTTTCGTAAGAAGTTCATCAAGCGCTTTTGTTTTTTCTTTTTCAATTTCAGCAATACGGCGATCGTACTCCGAAGCAACTTGAATTTTTTGTTCTTCAAAATTCCAAATGTCGCTGTTGATACCGTTTAACTGAACCATAAAATCTTTTTTCTTATCTAGAAGTGAAGCGCGGTAGACCGAAGCTTCACGGACTCGTTCAGCGAGTTTTGGAGAACTCATGACAAGTACAGTTCCTCTCCTAAAATAATCGTCTGTGGAATAACAAGGATTGATGTCTTTGACGTACATGACGAAGTAGTGATCTTCGATACTGCGGACAAATCCCTGGCAATAATCTTTCTCTTGCAAGCTCTGAACTTTAAATTCGACGAGATCTCCCGCTCTAAAAAACTTCACATTTCTGTTTTCGCTGGAGACCTTAACAATGGAAGCCGTCTTGTCACGGTCAGTGACTCTCCCGGAAAAATTCGAATAATCGAATTTCGGATCAAAAAAAGAATCGGTATCAATCACGAGTGTTCTTTGAGGCATGTTCGCCCCCATTCTCACCTTTTTTGACTGGGGAGTGGAGTCTTCAACGCCAAACGAAGCCTGGGATATGACAATGGTAAAAGCTAAAATCAAAGATTTCATTCTTCCATGGTAACCCAAAAAAGAGCAACGCGCTCAAGTGGGAAAAATGTTGATGAAAAAAGACGTCAGGAGTAAGCTCAGGAGGCATTTTTCATTAGACGAAGGAGTAAGGTAAATGGAATTTTTTCTAGACACAGGAATCATCGAAGAAATTAAAGAAGCAGTTTCGTTGGGTATTATTGATGGAGTGACAACGAACCCATCTCTCATCGCTAAAACAGGTCGCAAGCAAGAAGACGTTATCCGAGAAATTTCTGAAATTATCGACGGACCAATTTCTGCTGAAGTTATCGCAACAGACGTAGAAGGCATGAAACGCGAAGGTGAAGAACTCGCAAAAATTCACAAAAATGTTGTAATCAAACTTCCACTTACAGAAGCAGGAATCGCAGCTTGCAAATACTTCACTGGGAAAAACATTAAAACAAACGTCACACTTTGTTTTTCAGTCAACCAAGCTCTTCTTGCTGCTAAAGCAGGAGCTACTTACATCTCTCCCTTCATAGGAAGACTCGATGACATCGGCCATAACGGAAACGACCTGATCAATGAGATCCGCACTGTTTATGATAACTACGGCTATACAACAAAAATTCTAGCTGCCTCTATTCGCCATGCGGCCCACGTTCGTGAAGCTTCACTTTTAGGCGCAGATGTAGGAACGATGCCTTTAAATGTCGTCAAAAGCCTCTATAAACACCCTCTAACTGCAAATGGTTTAGAAGCTTTCTTAAACGACCACAAAAAGGCCAACTCTAAGTAATTACTCGTCTTTAATCTCGGGTCTCCACCAATTTTAAGGAGACCCGATTTCCTCCTCAATACCCTGCTTAAAAGGCCCGATAATAAGGGAATGAAGTCGCTAAAGACATTCACCTGCATAACTCTTCTTCTCGCCCTGGGATCGGCCTGTAAAGGCACTAAAACGGTCACACAGAGTTCATCTGCCAGCCCTACGCTTAATCAGGGAACTAATGTCTGCCTCGTTGGTCGATGGCCAAATAGCGCTCTTCCTCTCAATCTCAAAATGTCTTCTGAATTTACGACCGACTATACCAACAGTGATCTCGTTGGCGGACTTAATCCACTCGAACAAATGGCCAAGGCCTGGAACGTTCCCGTTCAAGGAAGCCGTGTGCTTATAACAGTTCCCTTCGCTCAAACGAATTCTTTAGGTTTCGCGACAACAACCGCTTTTCGTGACAATGAAATTGGTATTTATAAATCGCATAATTGGTTTACGAATGTGAGTTCAAGTGCTCTCGCCATTACTCAGTTTTATGGAACAGTCACTAGCAGCGCAGGCCTTGGTGAATACATTCAACTCACCCACGCAGACATCATTGTGAACTACCGAGACTATGGTTCGAAAATGACAATGGTCGATAATCCAAGTTTCGAATTCGATGTACCCACCATTATCCTTCATGAAATGGGTCACCTCTTAGGCCTTTGCCACCAAAGCAGCAAACCGTCAGTCATGGCGCCTTATTACTTAACAGAACAAAGAAGCCTTCTCACTTACGATAGAGATTTAATAGAAGACCTCTATGTTGCTGGGTCTATTTCTAATCTTTCAGCAATGAAAAATGGAAAAGTTAAAACAAATTCGGCCGCTGAACTTCCTCCAGCAGGAACTGAAGTTTCAGGCATTATCGAATTACGCGCCGATGGTGAGTGTATTCACAAAGTGAATGGTAAAGAAATTCTCAGACATAAAACAAAGCTCAAATAAAAAAGGCCCCATTTCTGGGGCCTTTTCATTTCATCTTTTTTAAAAGCAAAAACTACTTTTTAAGAGCGTTTTTGATTGCTGTGAAACCAGCGAAGTCAGTCGCAGCGATTTCAGCAAGCATTTTTCTGTTAAGAGTTACACCGTTAGTTTTTAGTGAACCCATTAGTTTTGAGTATGAAGTCTCAAGTGTACGAGCAGCAGCAGAAATTCTGACTACCCATAGTTTTCTCATATCTCTCTTAAGGAGACGACGTCCAACGTAAGCATAGTGTAGAGCGCGTTTTACCGTCTCAGCAGTGTGCTTATATTTTGTTCTGCGGTCAAAGTGGAAACCTTTTGCAAGTTTCAAAACTTTGTTTCTTCTTCTTCTAGCTTTAAATCCTCTACGTACGCGTGCCATTTTCCTACTCCTGTAACGATGGTTGGGGGATCAAATCACTTAGGCCCAAAACATCTGTCTTATTAATTAAATTATTAGAATGCGTATGGAAGCATTCTTCTTACTTTTTCGTGCTCAGATTGGTGAACTAGAGCAGCAGATCCAGCTCTGTTTTTCACTTTTGTGCTTTTGTGTTCAAGTTTATGTCTAAGACCACATTTGCTTCTTTTTACTTTTCCAGTACCAGTCACGCTGTATCTTTTAGCTGCTGATTTTCTCGTCTTCATTTTTGGCATGAAATACTCCGCTACAATAACGTCAAAAATTATTAATATGTGCAATAAAGCTTTTTAAAGCAGGTATAAATATCAAGAATCGCATTCTTTGTAAAAGGCTTTCTTGAAAAAAAGAAACAATTAGTCTTTTTTTGCTTTCGGTGCAGCTTCAGCTGACTTTTCTGCCTTCTCGTCCTTCTCTTTTTTAGGAGTTGGCTTGCGAGTTGAGGCCAAGATGGCAATAATTCTGTTACCCATTAGCTTTGGATCGGCTTCAATCGTTGCCCCAAATTCGACGATTTGAGCAATGATCGTTTTGAACTTTTCCATTCCCGCATCACGGTAAGACATTTCGCGACCTCTAAACTGCATAGAAATCTTAATCTTATCGCCTTGGTCAAGAAACTTTTTGCAATGGTTGAGCTTAGTATCTAGGTCACCTTGCTCAATATTTGGACGAAGTTGAACTTCTTTAAGTTGGATCACAACTTGTTTCTTCTTCGCTTCTTGGGCCTTTTTTTGCAATTCATATTTGTACTTACCGAAATCGATAAGTTTAACAACTGGTGGCTGGGCCGTAGGGCTTACTTCAACCAGATCGAGTCCATGCTCATCAGAAATTCTTCTGGCCTCTGCCATCGAAACAACACCGTATTGAGTTCCATCGTCACCTAGAAGACGACATTCTGGAATTCTAATTTGCTCATTTACACGTGGACCGCTGTTTTTATTCGAAGAATTGAATCCTGAACGCTGAAAGCCCTGACCTTGATTGTCTTTAATAACTCTACCCCTGGAAACAAGGCCCTTGTGATTAAGAACCTTTTTATTAAATTATTGCACCGCTTTGGGTGTTTGATTGACTATAGTCCTTTTGCCGAAAAAAATGAAGTGCTATTTTTTGGCCGTCTATCACAATGTGAAAGACCGGTTCCATTGATTGGGGAAATTTGCTTTTTAGCATCCGCTCGATCTCACGCGCACGTTTGATCAGTCCCAAAAAATCCAGCTCAAAGATAGATTCGGGACATTGATAGACGTAAGCTTCGGCCCCTTCAGAATCGATCAGCTCCAAAATTTCAGTGGGCAGACCCAGAACTTCGACTAAAAGCTGAGCTTCATCAGCATCATTGAGTGCAATGACTGCTTCAGGGCCTATGATCTGCAAAGTCGTTTCGGTTAAAATTTTATCTTTAAGTTTGAGAAGCTCCTCTTGCCACAAATCAATGGAAACGCGGAGCTTCGATTGTACAAACCGTCTCCTTCCCCATTCTTTTTTTGTGACTTTTAGAGGCCGCATTTAATTTAAAAGATTAATTGAAAGCTGTGCCGTAAGATCATTTTCCACTTTGCTTAAAACTTCAGCGAGCTTTTCATTATCACCAACAGCGTAGAATCCGCTGTTACTTTCCACAATTTTTGCGTGGATGAAATACTGCAAGCTCGATTTAGAAAGAGGAACTGAGTAACTTTCAGCATAACGGATGATACGGCGAAGTTTTCGCTCACTTTCAAAAACTTCTTTGTAGCGCTTAAGATAAGTGTCCATCTTAAAGCCCTCTTTGTGGTCTTTTGAAAGTGAAGTTAAAGTGAGGCCGCAGATATAATAAGCTTCCAGGATGTAGTTGCACGCGCGTGAGAAAAGCGAAACTTTCGCCAGGATCTGGTAGAGATCTTTGTGAGAAAGCTCAATACACTCTTCAATAGTAGAGACTTCTCTTCCAATGGCATCAGAAACAATCGCCAGCGTTTCAGTGAGAAACGTTTTCATTGTAGGAAGATAAAATTCGTGAATAAGTTGTTTTCTTTGATTGATAAAAAATTTCTTCAGGTCTTCAACGTTAGCAATGTGACCTGAGAAAAGATTGACCCATCCCATGTGCACCATCCAAGGGATGATGAAATGGTGAAGAACAGTATTTTTAAAGTAGAGAATTTCTTTTCTTGAATCTTCTTTGATGGAATAGAAAACATGTTTTCCGTTTGGATTCCCGATCACTTCTACTTTTTTGTTTCCAATCAAAATATCAATTGAGCGCTCAAGTGATTTTTCGAAATTCAAAATAGTAATGGAATCAGTAATCGGCACATTGAATTTTTCACAGTATGTGATGATGTGGCGAGCTTTAGTGAGAATCTCTTCCCATTTCAGAGCACCTGTCGGTTCATCCAATAAAATCATTGCAAGCAGTGACGTTGGAGTCACACGCATGTTTTTACCAACTTCCAAGAAGCAGTCAAAAGCAATTCTTTGTGTTTGGGTTTTTACGTCGGCCATATTCAGTTGCGGTGAGGCAACTGGATTACCGATGTTAATGTGCACGTTTCCGAACTGGTAAGAGAAAAGTTTTACGAGACCAAAAACCTGGGCCGCGTTCTCTTTAGTTTTCTTTCCACCATCAAGCTCGCGCGTGAGCGATTTTTGTTCAGGAACATACTCATGAACAATCGACACCGGAATAAATGTCAGCGGCCTTCTTAGTTTTTCATCGATAGCATTGTGAGCTTCGATCAACATTTGATAAAGACCATAACGAGGAGGAAGCAGTTTTCCCGTACGTGAACGGCCGCCTTCAAAGAAAAATTCAATCGGGTGACCTTTTACCAGCATGTAGTGAAGATAAGCTTCGAGTGTCAGTTTGTAGAGAATATCATTGGCAAAAGTTCGGCGAATGAAAAAACATCCTGATCTTCTGAACAATGGACCAATAGGAAAAATATTGAGATTGTTTCCCCCCGCTACGAAAAGCGGAGAATTGTATTTTTTAAAATAAACGTAGTTCATCGCTACGTAATCAGCATGTGACTGATGGTTGGGAACCAATACGAGATTTTGCGTTTTTGAAAGCTCGCCCAAGTTGTGTCCGTTATCATGAAAATTAATTCCATCATAAAGTTGCGACAACGTAGCATCGAGAAACTTCTCAAATGTTTTCAAAAATGGAAGTGAAAGTTCCGCGCGAATTTCTTTAAGATTTTTGATCGCCTTCTCACGATCTTCTTCTTTATTACCGACGCGGTCTCGAAGTTTTGGATAAGAGAGAACGATCTCTTCCATTTCTTTGAAATTATCAAAAAAATTCGCAAACCCATCAAGGACGTTACTGACCTTAGAGAATGCTCCTAACTTCGAAAAATCCATCTTAACGAACTCCGTGAGGTTTAGATTCGCTCATCCCTGAAGCTGTCATTTGCATGAAAAGCGCAGCTTCGCTCATTGCTTTAATATTATCCACACCAAGATAAGTCATACCAGAGCGCAGTCCGCCCATGAGTTCATCAATGACGTTTGTGACTGATCCTTTACAAGGAATAAACGTCGATTCACCTTCAGCTGCCATGCCTTGAGGCATGTCACCGCGCCATGAAACTTGCGCAGCTTTCGACGCCATACCACGGTATTGTTTCATTCCGCCTTTAAGCTCACCTGGAGTTTCTAAAGTACCTGAAACAAGCGATCCCACCATAACAGAAGAAGCTCCTGCTGCGAGGGCCTTCACAATGTCCCCTGAATTTTTTAGACCACCATCGGCAATAACCGGAATGTTGTGTTTTTCAGCAACACTTACAGCAAGGGCAATCGCCGATAACTGAGGAACGCCATGGCCTGTAATGATACGAGTTGTACACATTGATCCTGGACCAATACCCACTTTTACAGCGTCTGCTCCACGATCAATCATGCGCTTTACACCGTCAGCAGTAGCGACGTTTCCGGCGATAACATCAATGTGAGGAAATTTCTTTTTTAAGAAATCGAGTGTCTCAAGCATCATGACTGAATCACCGTGAGCGATATCGAGAGTAATGATTTGCACACCCGCTTCAACTAGAATTTCAGCGCGCTTCATGCCTTCTTCTTTAACTCCGATAGACGCGGCCACTGGAGTATTAAGACCTTTTTCTTTCATGTATTTTTTGATCGCGTGAACCATGTTTACTTGTTCAGCTTCCGTCATGAAACGATGAAGTGATCCAATTCCCCCAAGAGAAGCCATGGCACAGGCCATTTCTGTCTCAGTGATCGTATCCATATTCGCCGTAATAACTGGCAGATCAATCGTGAAATTTTTTGTAATTTTTGTTTTAAGCACTGGATGCTTACGCGATGAAATTTCTGAATAACGAGGAACTAAAAGGACGTCATCAAATGTCAGACCGATCCCACGATTTAAAATTTCTTTTGAACTAAACATTAATTCCATGAATTCTCCGATTCAAGTTTTGGGTATTAAAGAGAAATGTGAACGATAAAGAATAAAACGAATGATTTAGACTGACAAACCTATTGCGAGCTCAATCGAGCAAAAAAGATGGGCAGAAGAATATATAAGATGGTGTCGCGCACTAAATAAAAAAGAAAAAAGTAAATAAAGGCCTTAGGACCTTTATTCCATAACTTCTCGAGCCCTAAATACTGGGCCTTTTTACTCATGGCAATCATGAAGCGCGTTTTACCATAATGACGGAAGAAAAAGCTGATAGAACCGTCGACTTTACGATCGAACGCAAGAGCGATATCTTTTGATTTCTTCAACAATTCCATGGATGACAACATAGCCCAAAAAAAGAAACTTTAAAAGCATGTAATCTACACTTTTATGACAATTTCATGATCCTCTGACGCTAAACTCATGGCTGTATGTTAGAAAACCTGACCGTTATCAATTTAATTGCGAATACGACTTTAGGCCCGGCCACGGGAGAAGTCTTTGTTCTAAAGACCTGCCAGCGCACGCTTGTCGTGGGTTTCGGCCAGACTCCTTTTTATCATCTTGGTGAAAGCAGTCTTCGCCAGGAAAAAATCACTGATGTCTTTTCTGGTATGAATGCTTATGTCTTTTTGCTGGAAACAATCTGCGGACTTCGCAGTGAAGTTGTAGCTGAATACGAAGTGGTGGCGCAGTTTAAAGATGCCTACCAAGAATACGCAAAACTACCGCAAAAAAATACTCAGCTCATGAGTGTTTTCGAAAAATTATTTCAAGATAATAAAAAAATCCGCACAGATCACCTCACTGAAATTGGTCAGCTGACTTATGCGGGAATTGCAAGAAAACTCATTCACTCTCGAGTGACAAACGGAGTAGTTCTCGTTCTCGGTTCGGGTGTTCTCGCCGAAGATCTTATTAAACTTTTAAAGAAAAAACATAATGTCACGATCTCAGCTCGCAATGATAGTCGTGTATCAGAATTGTGTTCGACTCATTCCATCAAGAGTCTTCCATGGGGAACGTCAAACGCCCATCATGCTTATACAAAGTTTCCTTTTATTGTGAATACCATTGGAAGTTCCGGCATTCTCTTCAATGAAGAGTTTTTCCAGAATTTCTTTGCCCACGATAACATCAATGAACAATCTCCTTTCTCTCAACAAATGAAGCTCTTTATTGATCTAGGCTCTCCCTCTGTGATAGAAACTAAGCTCACAGAAAGTGAGGGAGTTCTTCGCTTGGAAGATATCTTCCGGCAAAGTGCCAAACTCAATATTGAAAAATTAGAAAAAGTTCGTCGAGCTAAAGAGACTATCACTCTTTTAGCAGAAACAAGACTTGCAACTTTCTCTAAACCAGCTGTGACATTTGATTGGGAGGACTTCAAGTTTGCATACTAAAAAACACTACAAAATCGGAACTCGTGGCAGTCTTCTCGCTCTCACTCAATGTAATCAAGTAAAAGATCAGTTAGAAGCGCTGACGGGCGATTCATTTGAATTGGTCATCATCAAAACTCAAGGTGACATGATCACCAACGCTCCTCTATGGCAGCTCGACGGAAAAGATTTTTTTACCAAAGAATTGGATGAAGCTCTTTTATCTGGTGCCGTTGATCTCGTTGTTCACTCGTACAAAGATTTAGGCTCAGATCGTCCTGCTGATATTGAATTAGCGGCCGTGACGAAAAGAACTTTTGCTCATGATCTGCTTCTCATTAAAGAAAGCTCCATTCCTAAAATTAAAAATATGAGCGAGTTTGTCGTGGGAACATCTTCTCCACGTCGAATCGTGAACGTTGAAAAATCACTTGCTGATTTTCTTCCAGGGGCGAAGAACATTATTGTGAAGACCAAAATTCTTCGCGGTAACGTAAACACTCGCATTCAAAAACTGCAAGATGGTGAGTTCGATGCCATCGTACTTGCACTCCCTGGAATTGAACGACTTGCTCTCACTGAATCTTCACGCATTGAACTTCAACGCCTGCTCTATGGCCTGAACTTTATGGTCATGCCGCAATCGGTGTTCACATCTTCAGCTTCACAAGGGGCTCTGGGAATTGAATGCCGTCGAAATAGAACAGATGGTGGTGAACTACTCGCTAAACTTAAAAAGATGGAAGACGCCGTCACGAAAGAAGAAGTGAAGCGTGAACGTGTGGCCTTCAATAACTACGGCGGTGGCTGCCACCTTGCTGTCGGAATTAATGTTCGCGCAATTTTCGATTTTTATCTGCACACACATCGCGGACTCTTAAACGAAGAAACAATTGCGGTAAGTACGCTTGAAGGTCGCTCACTCCCTGAGTTTGTTGCACCTCCAAAAGTTTTTAACGGACATCCTGATTTTGATGAACTTATAAAAAAAGTAAATCTTCCGCATAAACTGATTCCAGGACTTAATCTTTATGTAACTAGTAAGCATTGTCTGGAAGCTGTGAAGTCGACTCAACCTAAAACGTTGTGGGCGGCCGGAACAAAAACAATGAAAGACCTCGCTGGCCTTGGATATTGGGTAAACGCTACGGCCGATAGCTTAGGCGATGAAGAAGTCGCTCGCATTCTCAAGTCGCAAGCGGTGCAGATCATGATGGGTGAAGACCGTCTCATGACGATTCTCTCAAATGATGAAGCCACATCAACGCTTGGCCAGGATGTGATTCCTTGTTACACTCGGGAAGTTGCTTCAACTGTTTCAAAAGATTTTGAAAACATGATCAATTCAACAGAAGTCTTTTATTGGACCAGTTTTTTCCAGTACAAAACTTATGTTGAAAAGTTCCCGCAAATCAAAAACCGTCACCATGCCTGTGGTCTCGGAAAAACGTATCAACAATTTAAAAAAGAAAATATCAATATCATCCCGATGGCCTCAATGGATGAATTTAAAAAATGGACTCAAGCATGAAGACAACTAATCAAACAGAACTTTTTAATACAGCAAAAAAAATGGTTCCAGGTGGAGTGCATTCACCGGTAAGAAGTTTCAAAGGACTCTCTTCTACACCCCGCTTTTTTAAAGAAGCTAACGGTGCTTTCATCACTGATGTTGAAGGAAAAAATTATATCGACTTCTGTATGAGTTTTGGTCCGCTTATTCTGGGCCATAGAAACCCTACGGTTGAACAAGAACTGCATGAAGCCCTTAAGCGTGGATGGAGTTACGGAGCTTGTGAGCCCTATTCACTTGATCTCGCTGAATTTCTTCTTTCTAAACTTCCTCACGTTGAACAACTTCGTTTCGTAAACTCTGGAACAGAAGCCGTTATGACGGCCCTGAGACTTGCTCGCGGAGTAACTGGAAAAAATAAAATCATTAAATTTAACGGCTGCTATCACGGCCACGTTGATTCGATGCTGATCAAAGCTGGATCTGGTCTCGCAGGTGAAGCTGAAGCTTCTTCAGCAGGAGTTCCTGAAGGTGTTGCTCACGATACATTAATTCTCGAGTTGGGTGATGTTGCCGGTGTAAAACAATGTTTCATCGATCACAAAGATCAAATCGCCGCGATCATTATTGAACCACTTCCAGCTAACAATGGACTCATGATTCAACCAAAAGAATTTTTACAATTCTTAAGAGATGTTTGTACTCAAAACAAAGCTCTGCTTATTTTTGATGAAGTTATTTCTGGATTCAGAGTGGCCTTCGGTGGAATGGCCGAATACACAGGCATCAAACCAGATATGGTGACACTTGGAAAAATTATTGGTGGTGGATTACCAGTTGGAGCAATTGGGGCATCAAAATTTATTATGGAACATCTCGCTCCAATCGGACGCGTGTATCAAGCAGGCACACTCTCGGCCAATCCTCTTGCGATGGTTGGTGGACTTGCAACACTTAAACAATGCACTCCTGAAACTTATAAGAAAATTGAATCACAAACAATAAAGATCACTGATCTTCTAACGAGCTGGATGAAAACTTATAACAATGGTGAGTTCTCCATGTTTCAAGTGACAACATTTTCTTCACTGTTTTGGATTGTTCCGAAAGACAACGTCACAAAGATTGCTGATATTCCGGCGAACCTCACAGAAAACTTCAACAAGCTTTTTGAAGAGCTTCTCAAGCGTGGAGTTTATCTTGCTCCAAATGCTTATGAAGTTGGTTTCGTGAGTCTTGCTCACGATGAAAGTGTCCTACAAGAATTGGCGAAACGTCTGGACATTAAACTTTGATTAAGAACAACCCTTTTAATCATTCATCAAAACGACTTTTTGTCCTCTCACTTTTGTGGACACTCGTTTTGTTATTGATTGGAGCGTGGTGGGTTTATCTTATGATGAACTCTCATCTACTTATTGATCAAACTAATCGTGCTAATTTCTCTAAAATGATTATGTGGGAAGGAAGCAGCTTTATTGTTTTGCTCTTATTGCTTTCCCTCTCGTTGCTCGCTCTATTTCTTAAAGATCTACAAAAGACTAAATCACTGCAGGCATTTTTCGCTTCAGTCACGCATGAATTGAAAACGCCCCTCGCGAGCATGCGTCTGCAAGGCGAAGTTATCGGTGAATTGCTGGAGAATAAAAATGATCCGCAATTACAAAAATTACTTGGACGCTTGATTGAAGATACGTCGAAACTTGAGAACCAACTGGATAAAATACTGCAGCTCTCACGAATCGAGCGTGGCGGTGAACTCAACCTCACTTCAGTGAAACTTATTCCGCAATTAAAAAAACTTTGTCAGGAATGGCTAAAAGATCGCGAATTGGAAATTCTTTGCGAGAACAACAATGTCACTATTCTTGCTGATGAGTTTGCTCTTTCCATGATTCTCAAAAATTTAATGGAAAACTCGCGCATCCACTCTCCTGAATCAAAAGTCACTATTCATGTCAAAGAAAATGGACCAAGAGTCTACTTAACTTACAGTGATGGGGGACATTTTAAAGGTGACATGAAAAAACTTGGTTCACTTTTTTACAAACATAATTCTAGCAAAGGATCTGGTATCGGCCTCTATCTCTCGCAAAAACTCATGCGCAAGATGAATGGTGAATTTAAAGCTTCTTTGCAAAAAGATGTTCTGCAGTTTGAATTATGTTTTATGCAAGCGGAGCAAACACATGCTTAATATTCTCATCGTTGAAGATGAAACAAATTTAGGCACTACGCTCTCTGAATATCTTCAGGGGCTCGGTCATGATGCTCGATGGGCACGGGATGGAAAATCTGCACGTTTAAAATTCAATGAAACAAGGCCAAATCTCATTTTAATGGATATTGGACTTCCAGATATAAGCGGACTTGATCTCGCACGCGAATTTAGAAAGGCACGTAAGGATTTTGTTCTGCTCTTTTTATCTGCTCAAAATGATCCTGAAACAAAAGTTGAAGGATTAGAGATTGGAGCCGATGACTACATCACTAAACCATTTGCCTTAAAAGAACTTACTCTTCGCCTCAATCGCATTTTAAAAACTCAATCAGAAATGGAAAAGATGCCTGATGAAATCAATCATGGTGCTTTAAAAATCTGGTTTAAGCGATATGAAGTGCAGGATGGTCAGGGAGCGCTGATCACTCTTTCACAAAAAGAATGTGCTATTTTAGAACTCCTCTATCAGAAAAAAAATCAGGCCGTCGATCGTGACGAAATCATCGAAAAGATTTGGGGCGAAGATAAGTTTCCTTCAAACCGCACCGTCGATAATTACATCGTAAAACTTCGCAAGTGGTGTGAGACGGATGACAACAACTCAATTGAAATTCAAAGTATAAGAAGTATTGGCTATAAGCTCATAGTAAAAGGATAAAATAATCATGGGACTTTTTAACGATCGATTAAAATCAAGCAACAATAAAACTCAAGTGCCGGTATGGTTCATGCGCCAGGCAGGTCGCTACCACTCTCATTATCAGAACATCAAAAAAGATTCTGATTTCATGACAATGTGTAAAGACCCTAAACTTGCTTGTGAAATTACAATGGGACCAATTCGGGATTTTGATTTCGATGCGGCCATTTTGTTTTCAGATCTTCTTTTCCCATTAGAGCAAATGGGATTAGGTTTAACGTATGCACCAGGTCCGATTCTTCAAAATAAAATTGAAACCCTGGCGGACTTAAAACAATGTAAAATGATCGCTCCTGCCGATTCTTATTATAAATTTCAAAAGGACGCGACTGTCCTTCTTCGCGCGGAACTTCCGAAAACAAAATCACTTCTAGGATTCGTTGGAGCGCCTTGGACGCTTTATACTTATGCTGTTGAAGGTTCGCATGCCGGAGCACTTACAAACTCTAAAAAAGGTTTCTACGATGGCCGTTGGCAAGGATTCGTAGAAATGCTTCTTCCTAATCTTCTAACCGAAATGTCGCTTCAGGCACAAGGCGGAGCCGATGCTGTTTGTCTTTTTGATACGGCCGTTGGTGAACTTATGTTCAATGACTTCAAAGAATTCATTTTGCCGGTATTACGTAAAGTGACGGCGGATTTTAAGAAACTTCATCCGAATACGAAAGTCGTTTATTATTCAAAACTCACTCACATGAATTACCTTGAAGAGATTCAGGATAAAAATATCGATGTCCTAGGTATCGACTGGCGCATGTCACTTCCGGAAGCGCTCAAACGTTTTTCAAAAGACTATTACATTCAAGGGAACTTCGATCCTTCTTACCTGCACTATGCGTGGCCGCAAGTAGAAGAGAAATTAAAACAATTCTGGGCGCCGCTTGCTGATAGTGGACTTGATCTTAATAAATGGATTTGCGGTTTAGGACATGGAGTTCTTCAACAAACTCCGGAAGAAAACGTCCGCAAAACTGTTCAGTACATCCACTCGAATTTTACTTACTAGAATATTTTAAATCGTGGCCCACTTCCACGATTGAGGCTATGGCCGGTTTCAACCGGCCACCTAATTTCGTAAGTGAATATTCAACTGTCGGTGGAGAACTCTTCACTTCCTTTCGTAGAACGATTCCCTGACTCTCCATCTTTTTTAATTTTGCCGTTAATACTTTAGATGAAATTCCTTCAAGATCAGATTTTAATTCGCTAAAGCGACGAGGCTCTTCACTTAAAAACCAGATGATATTTACAGTCCATGCTCCACCAATTAAATCCATGCAGCTTTTTAAAGGACACGATTGATAAGGAGCTTCGACTCTATTTTTTCTTTTAGGCACCATTTTTATACCTTTGGATGAAGTTACCATGCGGTAACATATTTCTTCAGGTTACCAAAAGATACCTCCTTGCGCGATTTTATTTTGCTGTTATTTTTTTGAATAACAAATCAGACAGGAGTTTCTATGAAATCGTTATTAACAATTGCTACTTTAATTCTCTCTACCAACGTATTCGCTGCCCCTTACACAATCGACCTCGCACATTCGGAATTAGGCTTTTCAGTTAAACACCTTATGATCACAAATCAAAAAGGAAAGTTTGCTAAGTTTGGTGGAGCATTTGAATTTGATGAAAAAACAAAACAACTAAAAGACATCAACGTTGAAATCGAAGTTCCTTCGCTGGATACTGCAGACAAAGACAGAGACGGACATCTTTTAAATCCAGACTTTTTCGACAGTGCTAAATTTCCTAAAATGACTTTTAAAAGCACGAAAGTTGTTTGGGATAAAAAAGGAAATGGATTAAAGATTTACGGACCTCTTACAATCAAAGACAAAACAAGAGAAGTTGTGTTGAATGCAACTTACAATGGTTCTACTTCTTTCAACGGCGTTAACAAGTCATCTTTCTCAGCAACTACTGTTATCAACAGAAAAGATTTCGGCATGACTTGGAATAAAAGTTTAGACCAAGGTGGGGTCGCAGTTGGAGATGAAGTAAAAATTAATTTAGAATTAGAAGCTGACCAGAAGAAGAGCTAAAATAAAAAAGGCCCGGAAACGGGCCTTCTTTTTATATTCTTTGACAGCTTAAACGCAGAGATGTTTCGAAGATCGTTTCACCAAAAAACTTTTGATAAGAATAAGAGTGTTCGTAAATCGCTTCACCTGTTTTTAAATCAACAACCAGTCTGTCCCACTTACGGCAAGGTCCTGTACCTGAACCAGCTCCGCAAAGAAGCAATCCTTTTTCACGGCTTTTCACTTCAATGACATTTCCACTCTGCGAGTACGAGCGATTCTCTGTAAAATAACTATAAACTTGAACGACTTCATTTTCACGATGGTAGCGACCAACTTTCGTCGTAATCTCTCCGCGAAGTTCTGCATCTTCTTTATACGTATCGATTTCAATATTTATATCGGCCGATTTCGCCAATGTGTAGGCCTCTTTATTAGCATTGCCATCAATAAGTTTTTTGCATGAAAGTCTAATATCAGATGCCGAAGCAACTAATGGAAAAAGAAATAAAAATGATATGATTGATTTCATAGTACTCCTCTCACGTTTGAGAGGAGTACTAACATGCGCGTCCCTAAAAAGCGAATCCTTTACCGGGACATGAACTATTTACAACATTAAGAAGGGCCTGATCGCTGTTTGAGAGCAATTTTCCGTTTTTATCCCAGATTTTTGCTCTTGGAACTTTACAGACGCGGTTACCTTGACGAATTTCGGCCGTGGCCGCTCCCTGAGTAGGATATTCAAAACGGTGATCAACACGAATACTGATTCCTTCTCCGTTGTAATGAACATTTGGTGGAGTTCTTTTAAATCGATCTGTCGTAAGATCAATCGGTCCTTCTTTCATAGCACCACTTTTGATCGCATTTGATTTTTTATCAAAGACGACTTTCTCACCTGTCGTTAGTGTTACGTGAACTTCATCACCAATGGTCTCAGCTTTCGGAACAACTTTTCTTGGAATGATAAACATAACGGATTTGACGTCATGAGAATCTGGTCCACCGGCCACGTCAGTTAAATAAACATATGTTTCGTTAAGAGCGCCGTCTTTACTCACAAATTCAATGGCACGCGCAGGTGTTCCGGCATCAGGATATTTACTGTTTGCTCCTGTGAGATGTGGATGACCAGGGCCATCGGTAAATTTAAATCCGCCAGAGAAAAGAACTTCATTTGTTTGGCAATTAATATAGTTGATGATGTTGTAACCATCACGATTTGGAAAACTCGTACACCCTTCTTGATTGCGTGGTTCAACTCGTTCAAACGCTGCTCCCACTGGTTCATTTCGTCTCGGCGGGATCACTGGATCAACTGGAGCTTCCTCCGCAATTTTTCTTTCAATAGGTGGTGTGAGAATTTGTACGGGTGCCATCGGTGGTGTGATCACTGGTGGTTTCGGACATGGATTGCTGAGTGGACGATTAAGTTCTGCGGCCACATCGGAAACAACTGTATTTGTCACAAGCTTAACTGTTTCTTCCAGAGCATGTTCATCCATATCTCTGCGACCTGTGATATCCGTGATCGCCGTTGCATTCGCCGCTTTTTCCGGTTCTGGAGTTTCTTTTTTTGTTTTATCAACGAGCTTTAAGGCCGGTTGTTTTTTATTGAAATAAACCCAGTAGCTCTGGCCTTTTCGGGGACCATCACTGATTAAAATTTTTAACCCTTGATTACCCGAGGCGAATGGTCGAGATACTTCGACAACTTTCCCGCGAGTTCCTTTTGGTAATGTGGCCTTAATGTTTTTGGAGTATGTCGCAAAGGCAGCACTGGAGCGCCCATTGAGCATTTGATCAAGCTCAAGTTCATCATCAACCTTGAAGCCAGCTGCGAGGGAAACGAGAACTAGAATGGGTAGAAGTTTACTTTTCATAATCCCCCTTTCGGTCAAAAAAGGGGGATTCTATAATATTTATTAAGCGCCGATGATATTGATACCAGAATCAACGTACAGAACTTGTCCCGTTACGCCTGTCGAGAGCTTTGAGGCCAAATAAACGGCCGTTCCGCCCACATCTTCCTGGGTCACGTTCTTTCTCATAGGGGCCTTTTCTTCGATCGTTTTGAGGAAGTCTTTAAGGCCTGGAACGCCAGAAGCTGCCAGCGTTCTGATTGGTCCAGCAGAGATACAGTTTACTTTTATATTTTGAGGTCCCAGATCATCAGCAAGATAACGAGTTGAAGCTTCAAGCGCTGCTTTAGCTACTCCCATGACATTGTAGCCTTTAAGAACTTTAACTGATCCGTGATAAGTCATTGCGATTACCGAAGCATCGTCATTGAGGTTGTCACGAAGAGTATTACAAAGACCGATTAGTGAGAAAGCAGAAATATCGCACGCCATTTTGAATCCATCACGAGATGTTTCAACAAAACGATTTTTCAAATCTGTTTTATCAGCGAATGCCAGTGAGTGAACGAGAATATCAAACTTGCCCCATTTTTCTTCAACTAATTTTTTTAGCGCTGGATAGTGATCATCATTCGTCACATCCATTTCAAAAATAAAGTCAGCGCCTACTTCAGCAGCAAGTGGTTCAACGCGTTTTTTTAGATTTTCGTTTAAGTAAGAAAGAGCAACACTCGCCCCTTGTTCCTTGAATGCTTTGGCGATTCCCCAAGCAATCGACATATCGTTGGCCACACCTAAAATAAGTGCTCTTTTTCCAGTCAAAAGACCCATTGATTTACTCCTTCTTAGTAATAGGCAAAAACTTTAATGGATGCACCCCTATCTGTCAAAAAGGTATCCGACGGAGCGCACACTCTTAAAATGCTGAGGATTTTTAGGATCATCTTCGAAGTACTTCCTAAAACGTACAATAAAATTATCCAAAGTTCGTGTACTCACTCCGGGTTGATATCCAAGAGCTTTTTCGAGAATCGCTTCTCTCGTTAGCGGCTCACCTGGATGAGTAAAAAAGACTCTTAGGATTTTTATTTCTTGAAGTGTGAGATCGAAACTCTGAAATTTTTTTGTTTCAATAAAACAGTTGGCCTTTAAATTTTTAAAATCGACATTGTGTTGTCCAAATTTAAATTCATCTCCGATTGAAAGCTGGCCGCCATTTTGATCTTTTTCTTCTACGGCCACGGTCTGATTCCATTCTAGCCGAGTGAGAAGTCGATCGACTCTCAAAAGAAATTCGTCGAGATCAAAAGGTTTCGAAAGATAATCATCAACGCCCATGCTTAGACATTTAATTTTTTCTCGCACTTGATCCTTTGCTGAAATGACCAGCATCGGAATTTTAGGATCGCGTTTTCTGATTTCAGTGATAACACCATGACCATCAATTTCAGGCATCATCAAATCAACAATGATGAGATCAGGTTTAAATTCAGAGTAAAAATTTAAGCCTTCAAGACCATTAATCGCGTGCAGAACTTCATGACCAATCATTTTCAAATTGAGTTTGATGGCCTCTGCAATATGTTTTTCATCTTCAATAACGAGAATTTTTTTTCCCGTATTTTTCGCAGCAATTGTCATTCTTTCGGTCCTCTAAAAATTACTCGAAAAGTTGAACCTGTCCCCACTCCTTGCGAGAGAGCGAGAACTTCCGCATTATGAACGCGGGCTATGTTGGCCACAATGTACAATCCGAGACCACTTCCTTTTGAGCTCTTCCCTACTTGATAAAACTTTTTGAAAACTTTTTTAATTTCATTTTTATCGAGTCCAATTCCATTATCGATAAAATCTAAAACTACAAAACGCCCTTCTTTCGTAAGTTTTAGAAGAACTAATTTTTCGGCCGCTTTATTATAAATAAAGGCATTCGTGATGAGATTCATAAGTAGCATTTCAAATAAGGCGTGATCCATCGGATATATGAATTTATCGAGATCAGACTCAAATTCAATTTTACCTTGATCAAAAAGATGCGGAGTATTTGTAAGAAAAGTCCGAATAACATCGACCATATCCTGATTCTTGAAATCACCGCGGAAGTTTCGCTCTTCTAGACGTCCCAGTTGTAAAATGCGAAGCACGTTATCAGATAAACGTTTAGTGTCTCTTTTCATGTAGTCGAGATATTTCAACTGCTCATCTCGCGGAAGTTCGTGGCGGGAAAAAGTTTCCAAAAAAAGTTGAAGTGAAGCAATCGGAGTCTTCAGCTCATGCGTAAAACCATTAATAAAATTCTGCTGCAAACGATAGAGTTGAATCATCTTCTGCGAATAAATATAAATGATCAAAAGTCCCATGAGAATCACGGCCACGAGTAATGAGAGTGTAAGAATGAGAACCCATGTTTCGGTATCCAACATATTCTTTTCATTCAAGTGATATTTCACCACGACTTCTTGAAGCGCGTGATTCACTTGTAAATAAGAACGGATGTAGAGAAAGAGAGACATGGCCAATGCGACCAGGGAAAAAATAAAAATAAATAAAGGATGGAAAAACCAACGCGATTTAATCATACTGAAAGTGTTGAAAAAACTACGCTGATTGTAAAGGAACGCCGAATGGAAAATCACTCAAATTCAAACAGTTATATCGCTAAAACTATTGATCACACATTGCTTAAACCAGAAGCAACGGCCGAACAAATTGTGGCACTGGTTGAGACAGCAAAAAAATATGGTTTTTTTAGTGTTTGTATCCAACCTTGTTACGTTTCTCTTGCCAAAAAGAGTGTGGCCGGATCTGACGTAAAAGTTTGCACAGTGATTGGTTTTCCTCTGGGTGCCAATTCAAGTGAAGTAAAAAAATACGAGACCGAAGTCGCCATCAAAGATGGGGCCGATGAAATTGATATGGTCATCAATGTCGGTGCTTTAAAATCAAAAAATACCCAGCTTGTCGAAGACGATATAAAAAGTGTCGTGGCCGGAGCTCAAGGCCGCTTAGTGAAAGTCATTCTAGAAACCGCTCTGCTGACCGATGATGAAATCACAACAGCTTCAAAACTTGCCCAATCA
This sequence comes from uncultured Bacteriovorax sp., assembly GCA_946480715.1. The sequence goes on from CAMLKK010000004.1 coordinate 132,021, forward strand.
GCGGGAGCTCAATTTGTAAAAACATCTACAGGATTTTCTACTCGCGGGGCGAGCTTGAATGATATCGCCCTCATGAAGGCGGCGATCACTCCTCCAATGCAAATTAAAGCAAGCGGTGGAATCAAAGATCTAAAATCTGCAAAAGAAATGTTGAATGCGGGGGCCACTCGCTTAGGAACAAGTTCTGGAGCGGCCATTCTCGAAGGACTTACTTCAAAAGATATGTATTAGAAGTTCTCGAAGAAATTAAGTGGCAGTCCACCCTGACGGTGAAGTCTATCCATGATTCTCGGAGCAATTCCTTTAAACGTCAGAAGACCGTCAATTCGTTCGGCAATTGTTTGCGCGATGATGACCGGACCTTCCATGCCGCAAATTTCGATGATTTCCGTTACGACTCTTTGTCCTTCGTTATCGCGGCCAAGATGAATGATGAAATTCACGGCCGATGACATTTGTTTTCTCACCACAATTAAAGGCATCTCAATACCAGAAAGTAAAAAGAGCGTTTCCATTCTTGAGAGCGCTTCACCACATGAGTTCGCATGCACGGAAGTCATACTTCCTTCATGACCAGTGTTCATCGCTTGAAGAAGATCAAAAAGTTCTCCACCGCGAGTTTCACCGATGATGATTCGATCAGGGCGCATTCTCAAAGTGTTCTTCACGAGATCACGTGTAGTCACCACTGTGTTGGAAATAAGACTTTTTCCACCTGATTCCAGTCGTACAACATTGGGAAGACCAACGGAAAGTTCAAGTGTATCTTCGATGGTGATAAGTCGTTCGTTGCGGGGAATCTCATTAATCAATAAATTGAGGAATGTCGTTTTACCCACGCCTGTTCCACCAGTCACAACAATATTAGCTCTTCCCTTAATGGCCCCTTGTAAAAAGGTAATCCACCCTGGAGAAAGTCCAAATACCTGAGGATTTTGTTCAAAGCTCGAAATGAAAGGAAGATATTTTCTGATCGAGATTGCAGGAGATCCTTGAACGAACGGTTCATTAATAATGTTCACACGAGATCCATCGGGAAGATTTCCATCCAGGATCGGGTTATTGGTATCACAAACCTTCTGGTTGAAATCAGCGACTTCTTTGATGAATAGTTTTATATCATTGACGGGAAGGTTGGCATTTAGCTGAATGAACTGTCCGCCTTTTTCTACGAAAACATTTTTTGGACCATTGATGAGAATTTCAGTGATGCCTGCTTTTTTGCCCAGATCATTTATCAAATTCCATACACTACTGTTCATTTGTATTCCTATTAAGCTGAAGTATCGCTGGTGAAAATATCCTGATCGTTGATCGATGCTCCGTAGGTCATGAAATTATTCAGCATCTGTTCTTTTTCGTTTTCTGTTAGAAGAGCAAAAAGAGCTTCGTAACGCGTTTGAGATTTTAAAAGTTCCGACAAGCGATCAATTCCAAAAAAATGTTCGTATTGAATAAGTTGCAACATAAGCCAATCGATTCTAACCGATTTTGCTTTTGAAAATCGCATCAGTTCAATGTGTTCATCCTTAATGATCAAAGGGGTAAGTTCACGAGAGTCGCTCAATTTTCTAACATGTATGAGCGACATCTTTGCATAGAAAGCAAGGAGAAAGGCCCGCGAAAAACCCGGCTGGGTGAAATGCCTTAATTTATTTTCAACACTGATTAAATCACTTACTAAATTCAGATTGGCCTGATCGGGAAACTTTCCCGTCATGGCATGTTCTAAATAAGCAGCACACATGCGATTTCTAATTCCGTTCCATCCTGATATGGAAAGAATTTTTCCCAGGAATCCATCTGGATCGATATCTTTGAAAAGTCTTTTAATGAGTGCATTCAGATCGCGGTTCTCACTGATGTACAACTCAAGATTGGTATTGGTCTGAGTAGAATTCTGAATATTACTCACCAGTAAATGAGTAAAATAATCAGGCAATGAGATATAAGGCAAATTGAGCATCTGTTCCCTGGTGTATGAAGCAATTTTCTCATTTTAGTTTATACTGAGATAGTATTTGTCTCAATAAGTAAAAGGTATCGATGAAAATTCCTATTTTCGAAGAAATCATCTTAAAAAGTTATGCTCCACAAGAGCTGCAAGAGAGCATTAAAGAATCGCGTATTGGTAAAGTTCCGGCCTATATCAATCTTTCCGAAGTTAAGTCAGAAGAACTTGAATCCATCGTGATGAATATCGAGCAGGCCATTTTGGAAATGGGTTCTCATCCCCGCTTTCCCTATCCACTTTTTTTAATTACAAGAAAAAGTGTGAACGGACTCATGCCGATGGTGAGATCAGTTCGAGAACTACCTGAACACTACTTTAAAAAAGTAAAGCGCCCGAATAATAAAGAAATGCAGCTTCTGAATAAGTTATCACTTAAAGTCGATAAAATTAAAAATTTAGAGTTGTATAAAATTATGGAACAACTCAAAGATTCGGCCGATGCGCAAAAGAAACTCTATCAAGAAACCAAAGAGCTTTATTTCCTTGAATGCATCAACGCCAAACTCACGCCTAAAGTGAAAGGAAAATCACAGTCATGAATAAGAAGATTGGTAAACATACCGTCTCAGGCGACCTGATGGACAACCTCAAAGGATTTGAGGATGTTTTCGAAGATTATGTTAAGAGTGAAGAATACAAAGATCTTGAGCGAAAAGAACGCGAGCACGTCAAGATTGGAGAACAGTATGAACTTCAGCATTTTCTTGAACAAGAAAATATGCGCCTCAAGGCCATGGAAACTTTCTTAACAAAAAAAATTCCGCTTAAAGTTCACTTCTCACAAACTGAAAAATTAATTCTTGCGCAACTGACACGAAAGCGTGAATTGAAAAGTAAAATGAGCGAGAACTTCAAGAAGTTAGACTGTCCTTTGCAAAAGAATCTCGCCCAACTTCTTAATGCGCATTTTTCTTAATGTTGTTTGATCGTTAAAATAATCGGTCCACCGACATGCTTAAAATCTTCATCGGCCATTTGATCGAGATCATATCCTACAAGCTGAGTTTTTAATAAATCCTGCATGTAATTGTTGAAATCATAAACGCGGCTCAGCCCGAATGTATCCGCGAAATGCTGAATCTTTTTGAATAGCTCAGGAGTTAAAATGAACTCCCCTTCGCTTGTCAGAACTCCTGAGACAAAACGCTTGTATTCTTCGATTGTCAGACCCAGCTTCGCTGTTGTTGCCTGCTCATTTTTTTCGCTGAATGAACTCAGATAATAATTGGCGAAATTTGAAAGCAGCAGCGCTTCGAAATCGATGTCTTCAACTGTGTAGTTGAGATAATAGCTGTCTTGCAAACGACCTTCTTCTTTCAATGCAGAGAAAGCTTCGTAAAATTTTTGAGCGAACGGAAGTAGATCAATGAGTGTTTTTGTTTTGTATGTCCACATTAAGTATTCATCAACTTCAATGATGGTCTTTGCACTGTCATCTTTAGGCGAATGAAACTTCACTGGTTGATCAAACGTATTATCCAGAAACTCATTCCAGTAATCACCCAGGAATGCTTCACGATCACCGTCAAACTGATTAGCGTGTAGGGCCTTCTTCAGGTCTTTAAGATTAAAACGAATAAGTGAGTTTCCAATTTTATAAAGATCAGAAAAATTAAAGAGCGTAAATAATCCCTCGGCCGGAATATCTTTCAAATACTCGCTGACTTGCGAAGACTTCACATAATTAAAACCCAAAAGAATAAGGTTCTTCGTTTGGGCCCCGGTTCTTGTCATCGCGACAGAACCCTTTTTAAGTGAGCCTTGCGATTCGAGACGGGCATTGATTAAACGGACAAAATTAAATTGAATGAAATCCGCTCGTTTTTGATCCTGAAGTTTTAAAAGTTCATCAATAACTTTTTTAAAGTGATCTTTGAAAGCAACAAGAGAAGAATTATGCAAATTTTGATTGCGGGAAACTTCTCCAATTTCACCAGTCGCTGCCGTTTTCTTTTTTATGAATTGATGAAGGAAGTCGATATTGATAAATGGATTTTCAGCTTCTAGCGCATCTATGTAGTCGACGAAACCAAAATCGCGCATTCTTTCTTTGCGGGCTTCAAACTGATCTTCCTGCAGAACGGAGAATGAGTCAGAGACCATTTTAAATAAGAAGGTATATGCGTTTTCAACTCCAATTTCGTAATACAACTGGCGAATGAGAGAACGTGCCTCATCTACGTAAGGAAAACTTTCGTCAAATTCAAAGAGAAGTTGGTTATCATCAGTGAGAAAATAATTATCATGATCGGGATAATTGGGATCTTCTGCATCGAAGCTCCATACGTTGAAACGACTTTTTAAAAAGAGAAGGAACTGTTCAGATTGAACGAATTCCGCCTTGACCTCTTCTGATTCAACCAGCGAATAGGCCTGTAGCCAAAACACAAAGTGATCAACATCAATTTCATCTTTTTGCCAAAGATCGATATCTAAAAAAACTTCTCGCTGCTCTTTCGAAAATTTTGGAAGATACTCCGCTACTTTTTCAACGGGTAATTTTCTAAGCGCGAGATAAACAGGCTGCACGGGAAGCACACTTAGATCATTACTGCCCTCAACATATTTTTCAATTTGATCGAGGTGATTGTAAGCATCAGACTCCTTCATTAACAGAGTAAGTGGGTCGTTTTTTGCTTTCTGATCAACTTTAGTCATGTTCTTTCCTTAGCGTTTAGGTCCCCCTGTATAACACGCCTGGTATACAAAATTCAAGGAATTAGGGTTATGGTGTCAGACATTAAGGCAGTAATTGTCGGGACTTATCAAATTCTTTTCACAATAAAAAGTGATGTAAATCATGTTATTTAGTGTCTAGAGTGCTATGATATGCGTAAGGAAAAAAACTATGAAAAGAGCCTCTGCACTAAATTCTTGTTCTGACTGCCCTTCAAAAGACGAAGGGATCTTTTGCCAAGTTGAGTTCGGTGAGATTGAAGAAATCAGTCATCACAAAATAACGAACGTCTATAAAAAGGGACAAACGTTATTTGTTCAAGGCAATCACCCGTTTGGTTTATACTGCGTGAGCAGTGGGAACATCAAACTTACTAAGGCCGGAAATGATGGCAAAGAAACTATTCTTCGCATTGTTCATAGCGGAGATATCTTAGGCCACAGAAGTCTTTTCACTGATGATAACTATGCGGCAACCGCAACTGCAATGGAAGATACTGTTGTCTGCTTCATCGATAAAAAATTCATCACATCGATGATGAAAAAAAATCCATCAATCGCTTTAAACATCATCAATAAACTTTCTCGCGACATGGGACAGGCAGAAAATAAACTGACCTCGCTCCACCAGAAAAACGTTCGTGAGCGCTTAGGCGAGCTTATCCTGACTTTGAAAGCTAGCCATGGTGTACTTGAAAATGGTCGTTGGAAGATCAATCTCAAACTAACGAGAGAAGAAATGGCCACTATGATCGGTACCGCCAATGAAACTCTAATTCGTTTTATGACTGAATTTAAAGACGCAGGAATCATCGAGCAAGATGGTAAAATTCTTTACATCAAAGATGAAGAAGAGCTCCTGAACTGGGCGAACGTTAACTACTAAAACTCATTTCAAAAACTGATATAGAACATGTTTTCCCTATCATTCTTTCGATATGCTTGAGTTATGAAATGGATCAAGCAAATAAATCTCACAGAAAATTTAATTGAAAAACTGAAGGAGCTTACGACAATAAGAACCTTCAGTTTGAAATCCCCTCTTTTCTATGAAGGACAGGTTCCCATTGTGGCCTATCTCGTTTTACGAGGCTCCATTCAGCTAAGTAAAAAGAAAAAACTTCATCAAGTTTTGAGGCCTGGTATGCTTCTTGGTGGAGATGCTCTGCTGGAGAAAAAACCATCGGATGTAACTGCTGAAGTTCTTGGCAACACTACACTTTGTTTTATTGATCGTTCTACAATGTTGGAAATCGAAAACAATGACAGCGAGCTTGCTAAAATACTCCTGAAAGAAAAAGTGGCAGAGGAAAATTAATGAACACTTGTTCTCATTGTCATGAACCAGCAAATTCACCTCTGCTCGTTGAAGAAAATCCGTCTCTTCTTTTTTGCTGTCAGGGATGCCTGGCCGTCTACAATATCCTTCATCAAAAAGGACTTGATGCTTATTACACAATTAAAAACGATACTGGTTTTTTCAAAAAGCGTGCACCAGTAGAGCTGGCCGAAAGCGATTATTCGTACTTCGACGATCCTCTTTTTAATAAAGACTATATTGAAGAAAACAACTCTTCAGAGAAAGTTTTAGAAGTTTACCTTGAAGGTATTCACTGCCTTGCATGTCTTTGGCTTATCGAAAATCTTGGTAAAACGATTCCGCACGTAAAAGACATCAAACTTGAAATGAATCGTTCAGTGGCCATTGTAACTCTTCATCAGGAGGGAAAATTCTCTCCGGTACTTAAGGAGTTTAATCTCATTGGCTACCGTCCGCATCCACTTAAAAAAAATCAAAACACGCTTGAATTAAAACGCAAAGAAGAACGTTCAATGCTTCTTAAAATTGGTATTGCTGGAGCATCTTCAGGCAATATCATGTTGTATGCTGTTTCGCTTTACGGAGGAGCAACACATGAGTTCATTCACCTCTTCCATTCATTAACAGTTGTCTTTGCAGTTCCCGTTCTTCTTTACTGCGCTTTTCCTTTCTATGAAAGTGCTTACAAATCTTTAAAGTCTAAATCAATCAATATTGATGTTCCTATTGCACTTGCTTTACTCGTCGGTGCTTTTTCAGGATTCTTTTCCTATTTTATGGGCGGTGAAGATAATTATTTCGATTCACTGACGGCCCTAGTCTTCCTTTTACTTCTTTCACGTTATGCTCTTTTTAAAATTCAAGAAAAAGGTATATCAACGAATGATCTGCAATTTGCTCATACATCAGAGTCAGCTTACAAAGCACTCAATGACAACTTAGATGAATTTGTCGCCGTTCCGGTTCATCATTTAAATGTTGGCGACAGAGTAAAAGTTAAAGTTAATGACCTTATACCAGCGGATGGGAAAATCATCCGTGGCCAATCGAAAATAAATAATTCACTTCTTACGGGAGAGAGCCAGCCTCTTGAAGTGCGTGAAGGTGAAGCTGTTTATTCAGGTGCCATCAATTTGGCCCAGGAATTCATCATGCAAGTTGATGTTACTGGCCAGCAGACTAAATTGGGAAAAATTCTACGAACTGTTGAGCAAGGCTGGTCGCTGAAATCACCTGTGGCCCAGCTAACAAATACAATTGCAAAACTTTTTGTCATTGTTATTTGTTTCTTAAGTGTTGTACTTTTTGCAATAAAACTTCCTGGAAGTGGAATCAATAGTGCGTTTTTATCGGCCATGACACTTTTAATTGTTACTTGTCCGTGTGCTCTCGCGATTGCTACTCCGCTCGCTTTTTACCGATCGCTTAGTAAAGCCGCTCAAAATGGAATTATCATTAAAAGCGATGAAGCTCTCGAGAAAATTGCCCAGGTTGAAAACATCTTTATCGATAAAACGGGAACAATCACTCACGGTCAGCCTCACATCAATTCCTTCACTGTCGTTGAAAATACAAAACACAGTATTTATGATGTTGTTTATAGCTTAGAAGCAAATTCAGCTCATCCTACGGCGAAGGCCCTCATGCGATTTGTAGAAAAAAGCGGCAACAAACTCATTCGCCTTGCCGTCAATAACTATAGAGAGATTTTGGGTGTGGGGATTGAAGGTCAGATTGATGGAATCAATTACTCCATAAAAGAAAATAAAATTTTTGTTGATGATAAAATCATCGCTCATTTCGGACTGAATGATTCGGTAAGGTCTGATTCGCTTCCAACTCTCACTGAACTAAAAAAAATGAAACTCAATCTTAAAATGTTGAGTGGTGACTCTAAAGCGATAACTGAGAGAATCGGGAAACAAACTGGATTTCAACTCACAGAAATTTACAGTCACTGTACTCCTGAATCAAAGGCCAGCATCATTGCTGATCATAAAAAAACTCTTATGATTGGTGATGGTGCAAACGATGCGATTGCATTCAAGCGCGCCGACGTTGGAGTTGCCGTTTTAGGGGCAATGGATATCTCTCTTAAGGCCTGTGATGTTTACTTGACGAATCCTGGATTAGTTCCGTTGAGGGATTTAATCGTTCTTTCGCAAGAAACGATGAAAGTTATCAAACGCAATTTGGTTCTTTCACTTCTTTATAATTCACTATCAGTAATTGCTACATTTGCAGGAGTGATTTCTCCTCTGGTTGCAGCTATAATTATGCCAGTAAGCTCATTAACAGTTGCCGTTTCGGTACTTATTGGAACTAAAAAGTTGAGAACTTTATGGAAGTCATAACATTACTCATACCACTCTCCATTATGCTGGCCTCATTTTTTGTGGCCGGTTTTTTTTGGATGATCTTTAAAGGACAATACGATGACCTAGATACACCAAGTTTAAGAATGCTATTAGAGGATAAATATAAAACGAAAAACGATCACGAAAAGGAAGTAAAATGAGTAATCGAAAGCTAGAAGTCTTCTCCTATGACGATCACATCGTCAGAATGTTTTTTATTGCAACTGTCATCTGGGGTGTCGTGGCCATGCTATTGGGTATCACGATCGCCTTCCAACTTGCAGAATGGAAATTAAATTTCGGTCTGCCTTGGATTACATTTGGACGTCTTCGTCCACTGCACACGAATGCAGCGATTTTCGCCTTTTGCGGAAACGCCATCTTTGCAGGTATTTACTACTCTCATCAACGTCTCTTGAAAGCGAGATTGTTCAACGATCTACTTTCTAAAATCCACTTTTGGGGATGGCAGCTGATTATCGTTTTGGCAGCTGTTACACTTCCATTAGGGATCACGACTGGTAAAGAATACGCAGAGCTTGAGTGGCCTATTGATATTCTTATCACATTGATTTGGGTTGTCTTTGCCGTTAACTTTTTCGGAACAATTCTCCGTCGTCGCGAACGCCACATTTACGTTGCTATCTGGTTCTACATTGCAACGATTTTAACAGTAGCTGTTCTTCACATCATCAACTCACTTGAATTGCCTGTAACGTTCTTAAAGTCATACTCAGTATACGCGGGTGTTCAGGATGCTCTTGTTCAATGGTGGTATGGTCACAACGCTGTTGCGTTCTTTTTAACGACTCCATTCCTTGGTTTGATGTATTACTTCATTCCAAAAGCGGCGAATCGTCCAGTTTACTCTTACAGACTTTCAATCATTCACTTTTGGTCATTGGTCTTCATTTATATTTGGGCCGGTCCTCACCATCTTCTCTACACGACACTTCCAGAATGGGCACAAACGCTCGGAATGGTTTTCTCTATCGCTCTTTGGATGCCAAGCTGGGGAGGGATGATCAACGGTCTACTTACTCTTCGTGGCGTTTGGGATAAAGTTCGTACAGATCCTCGTCTTAAATTTATGGCCATGGCCCTTACGTTCTACGGTATGGCGACTTTCGAAGGACCACTTCTTTCAATTAAATCTGTAAACGCTATCGCCCACTTTACAGACTGGATTCCAGGACACGTTCACGCTGGTACTATCGGTTGGAACTATATGCTTGTGGCCGGGATTCTCTACTTCATGGTTGAGAAACTTTGGAACACTGAACTCTACTCTAAAAAACTTGCGAACATTCAATTTTGGTTAGCAACTGTTGGTCTTGTTTTCTACATCGTTTCTATGTGGATTGCAGGTATTACACAATCTCTAATGTGGAGAGCGATGGATGCAACTGGAAAACTCGTTTATCCAAACTTCATTGAAACAGTAGTAAAAATTGTTCCAATGTACTGGTTGAGAGCAATCGGTGGTACATTCGTTTTCATTTCTTTCCTCATCTTTGCTTACAACCTTTATAAAACTGCTAAGAAAGGAACTGTTGGAGAAGAAGAAAAACTTGAAGCATACGCGCTTGATGATCATTCGGTTGAACATGGAGCTTCTGCCCACAGATCACTTGAAGGGATGCCGATGATTTTCGCAGTCCTTTCATTAATTGCGATTCTTGTTGGTTCGGCCATTGAAATCGTGCCATCAATCATGGCGCCAAAATACATCGTCAAAAACACGGCGATCAAACCTTACAAACCACTTGAACTTCTCGGTCGTGATATTTATGTCCGCGAGGGCTGTTACCTCTGTCACTCACAAACTGTTCGTCCAATGACTCACGAAGTACTTCGTTACGGGAAAGCATCTGATGCCTCTGAATTCGTTTACGATCACCCATTTCAATGGGGATCAAAAAGAACTGGTCCTGACTTAGCAAGAGTTGGTGGAAAATATCCGGATATGTGGCACTACCGTCACTTCTGGGATCCACGTGAAGTAACTCCAGGTTCAATCATGCCTCGTTATACATGGCTCTTTAACAATAAAACTGATTACTCGACACTCGAAAAGAAAATGGAAGTCATGAAAACACTTGGCGTTCCATACTCTCCAGAAGAAATCAAAAATGCTGTGGCCGATGCTCAAGCACAAGCTGAAAGCATTAAGACAACTCTCGTAGCTGCAGGAGTGTCTGAGAAAATCGCTGATAAAGAAGTTGTTGCACTTATTGCTTACATGCAACGAATTGGTTCAGACTTCAAAAATGCGGAGGAAAAATGAAACAGGCCGTATTAGCTAATTGGGATTTACCACTACTCTCAGTCGCTGCTCTCATTTTATTTGTTGTTTGTTTCTTTTGTTACACACTTTGGACTTACCGAAAAAGTAATAAAGAAATGTATGATGCGGCTTCGTTTATTCCCCTCAATGATGTTCCAACAATGAAATTGGAAGGAAAATAATATGAAAGATAAAAATGACAAAACAGAGTTACACGTAGAGGCCGATGAGAGGCCACTACTATTAGATCATAACTACGATGGCATTCAGGAACTCAATCACCCCCTACCATTTTGGTGGAACTTTGCCTTCTGGATTGGGATCATCTTCGCTATTGGATACTTCGTTTATTACCAATACATGGGCGGTAAATCTTTAAGAGAAGAATTCACTGCAGATTATGCACGAGTTCAGTCAATTATGGCGGAAGAAAAGGCAAAACACGGCTCTTTCAATCAGGAAGTTTATGCTGCTCTTTTGGCCAAAGATGCTCTTAAAAAAGGGGAAGAAATATTCAATAATAACTGTGTCGCTTGTCACTTAGAAAAAGGTAAAGGCGATATCGGACCAAACCTCACTGACGAGTATTGGTTATGGGCGAAAAGTACGCCTGAAACAATCTTCCCTATCGTTTATAACGGTGTATTGGAAAACGGGATGCCTAACTGGAACGAAACTCTCTCGACTGAAGAAATTTATCAAGTTGTTGCTTATGTTCACAGTTTGAAAAATACTCATCAGCCTGGAGGTAAGGCACCTCAAGGAAATAAGGTAGAATGACAAAGAACAGGTTTGAATTAGATCCAGAAAAACTCGCAACGACTGATGATTCAGGTCACCGAGTTTATCTGTATCCTGAAGAAGTTGAAGGTAAATGGAAGACGAGAAGACAATGGGTTTATTGGATTCTCATTGCTGTTTATTTGATTCTTCCGTGGATTTACATCAATAACAAACCTGCTCTCATGCTCAATATTTTCACGCGCGAATTTACATTCTTTGGATCAATATTTCACGGTATTGATCCAATGCTTATTTTTCTTGTCGTTGTCTCTGGACTCTTTTTTATCGCCTTTTTAACCAGTTCATTCGGGCGTGTTTGGTGTGGTTGGGGCTGTCCTCAAACAGTATTCATTCAAAGCCTTTTTATGAAGATTGAAACCTTCATTGAAGGATCTGCTCGCACGAGAAAAGACAATGATCGTGCTCCCTGGACAATTCAGAAATTTTCTAAGCGTGCACTTAAATGGATCATCTTCACTCTACTCTCATTACATATTGCTCATACCTTCATTGGGTATTTCATAGGCCCGCGCGAACTGCTGGCCATGAGCCTTCAATCGCCGCTTAACAATCTTGGATTTTTTTCGGCGACCATGATTGTCAGCTTCATCATTCTTTTAGACTTCGGTTGGTTTCGTGAACAATTCTGTATAATTGTTTGTCCCTATGGACGTATGCAGTCTGTAATCATGGACGAAAATTCTCTCGTTATTGCTTACGATGCAAAACGCGGTGAACCTCGCCGTGGTTCTCCTGGAACTAAAACTCAACCTGAAGGCGATTGTATCAACTGCTACAATTGCGTAAAAGTATGTCCAACCGGAATTGATATCCGTCACGGCACTCAAATGGAGTGTATCGCTTGTACTCAGTGTATTGATGCTTGCGATGAAATCATGATTAAAGTTAAAAGACCCACCGGGCTTATTCGTTACAGTTCTGAAAATGAACTAAACGGCAAACCTTGGAAAAAATTTTCGGCACGTTCGGTATTCTATATTTTGACAGCAATTTTTCTGCTTTCACTGTTTACATACTTTTTACGTTCAAGTGAAAATCTTCAGCTTGTTTTTTTACGTGGGCAGGGTGCACCGTTCACGGTAGTCGATACTTCTCACGTACGTAATCATTTTTCTGTAAAAATTTCTCACCAGGGTGAGGATACTTTCGATATAAAATTTGAAGTCGCCGATCCTGATGTAAAATCAAAAATCAATTTGATTACACCTGCTACTTCGATGACACTCGATCGAGCAGAGAAGAAATTCATTCTATTCTTTAACTTTGATCGTTCCATCCTTACAAATGGGACAAGAAAAATAAAAGTTAACGTCGTTGATCGACACAACAATAACGTTCTTTCATCTAAAGAGGTTACACTTGTCGGTCCTTGATTTTCTTCCATGGGTCTCATTGGTGGCCGGCCTTTCTGGCAGTCTTCACTGTGCAGGAATGTGTGGTGGATTGGTTACAGCAAGCTGTTCTAACAATACAGACGTCATTCGCTATCAATTTGGAAGACTGACGGGTTACATGGTTCTCGCCGGCATTGGGGCGGCCATTGGAAGCGTTTTAAAGACGGCCTATCATCCTGCCCTCTCGCTTTTCACCGCATTCATGTTAGGTGGTTTTTTCATCCTTTGGGGAATTGAAAGTTATAGAGGAAAGAAAACAAATTGGTCATCACAGGTAAGTGCAAAAGTCGGACGTGTCTCGAGTCTCTTTTATGGAAAAATCTGGAAACGTTTTATCTATAAAAATGAATCGATGACAAAATCTTTTTTCACAGGACTGGCATCCATCTTTCTTCCTTGTGGATTACTTTACGGCGTTGTTCTTTCACAAGCGGCCCTCGCTCACAGTGCAAGCGAAATTGCTCACGTCTTTTTTTCCATGTTCTTTTTTTGGCTCGGAACACTTCCAGCGATGATTTTTGCTCCACAGTTGTTTAAGAAAATTTTGATTCCACTCAAAGAGCGTTTACCAAAAGTATTTGCGATGGGACTCATTATGATTGGATTAGCGACGATTGGAGTGAGAGTGAAAAATATCGATAGTGCTTGGGCGGGAGAAAAAGCTGGAGGCACAAAAGCTGAGTCTGCGCCTCACTGCCATTAAAATTCTATTCGCGATCGTGATTCATTTTAGCTTTAACCCACATTGACCAATATAATGCCAATACGATAAGCCCGAATACCACTACGTGGATCACTTCAATTTGAAGGTTTGTTAGTTGTGCTGTTGGAACACGAGAAGGCTCTAAAGGCCCTTTTTGAGGCACCCAAGAAGTTGGATAGATCTTGATACCTTGTTCGTTGATAACTGGAGCTGGCGGCATTTCAGGTGCCTTAACTTTTTTTTCCATAGATGCTAATTCCCTTAATGTTTCAATCTCTTGTCATAATAATGAAGCAGGCCTTAAATCGCAAGAAAATCTATACGCCTTGCTACTTCAAAAGCCCCTTCAGGCGTTTAAGCTCTTGCTTTTCATCGTCAGGAATATCCGTCCCTGCTGAGCCGCTATATCCGAACACCGTGTTGTCTTCATACTCTTGGTAGCATTTTTTAGCATAGGCCGATTTTGGATAACGCTGAATACATTCTTTTAAATAAAGATCACCTAATGAGAAGAGATAAGAAGTTCCCAATCTTTTTTCGGCCACGGCCAGCCAATAAAGAATTTCAGGTGTGAGTTTTGAATCTGGTTTTTCATTTAAATGACGAGCAAGAAATCCTGAAGAGATTAACAATGTCACATCATGCTTGCCTTCAAGGACTTCATCTTTTTTCTGGTCGAGTGGTTTCAGATTCGTCTTGATGAAGCTCTCTACCAGTTTGAATTTACCATTAGGATTAAATGACTTCCATTTCTGAAGTGATTTCCCCCATTGAACTAAATTGTCATGGGCGACCTTTGGCATTTTTTCTTTTGATTTATATTTTTCTACAAACTCCAGCGCGGCCTTAATGTTTGTATCCATTTTTGTATGAATGCTTAGCAAACGTTTTAGCGCAGAAGAGATCTCCTCTTGCGATTGAGGAGTACTCTGTTCTTTCAAGTTCTGCTCTAGACTAATTTCGTATTGTTTTGAAGCTTCATCAAATCGTCTTAGCAATAAAAGATAATTGGCATAATCAAATGGTCTCGTGAACATGCTCTTAGATGCCTCAGGTACATTTTTTGCGAATTCATTTGTACTGAGTTGCGAGTGACATGAAAGACAAATGGCCGTCATCGCTTTCAAACGTTTTCCAGCATAAGCAGAATTGTTATTTTTTACAGAGAGAATCGTATCCTGCATATGCGTTTCAATTGTCTGCAAACTTGGACGAAATCCCGGACGTTGAAAAGTTTCGACGTGCTTGGCGCTTTTGAAAAAATTGGAGATATCATTTAGCGTGTGGATGACCGCTTCTTTTTCAGCATCATTATTTTTATCTTTTAGTGCCGCAAGTTTCTCTTCGCTATAAACGTAAGGAATAATCTTTACAAAAGATTCATGAACTCTATCCATGACAATCTTTGATTCAGAGGGAGCATCTTCGGCAGCATAAAGAGATGTGCTTAAGATCAGGCCAGCAGTCAATAAAATCTTCATTCTTCTTCACTTGGTGTTTGGTAATTGATATGTTTTCTTAAATTTTCAAGTTTCGCTTCAACTTCTGTAGGAAGCGCTTTTTTCTTGTCTCCAGAAGTATAGTTTAATTCCAAATCTTCCAGGTAAGCTTCATAACAGTCTTTTGCGACAGGGTCTTTGTTGTACTTTTCCATACATGAAAGAAGATAATAATCACCAATTGAGAAGAACAGATCATCATTAAGGCGTTTGTCTAGAATAGCGAGCCAATAAAGAATTTTAGCTCCATGTTTTGTATCCGGATGCGCATTATAGTAATCAAGAAGGATAGATGAAAGATTCATGTCATAGACTTCTGATGAGTCCGTCACAGTGAAAATCGGTCCCTCTTCTTCATCAGCAATGAAGCCTTTCATGAATTTTTCCATTTCTTCTTCAGTCACACTCTGGGCATTGAAATTATCCCATAAGCTTTTTCCGCTTAACGTTTTCACCCATTGACTAATTTCACTGTTGATTTTGTCGTTGAATTTTTTAAGCGCCACATATTTTTCAAAATGAACTTTACCAGCAGTAAAATCTTTTCTGATTTTCACGAAGTATACAAGCTGACGCTCAAGGGCCTTGAAAATGAATTCATCATCATCTTTCTTTTTTGTCTTCATCAGGAATTCATCGTACGAACTCATCGCATTTTCGTAATCGCGAGTGATGAAGAACAACTCCCCTCTTTCGTATGCAGAGAGTTTCATTTTTTTAATATCTTTATCGGCGAAAAGTTTTGGAAGGTCTTTTCCAGGAGATTGCGTGTGACATGAAACGCAGAGATTAAGTGCAGAGTTAAACTTTGCTCTCGCTAGGGATTTTCGATCAGCTTTGAAAAGTGCCAGCGTCTGGTCCAATTGATCAGTCATTACTGTTTGATTTAAACTAAGTCCTTGAGTAGAAATCACCGGGTGAGCTTTCATCGCTTTAAAATCAGAAGTCAGTTTAGAAAGTCTCTTTTCGATAACAGGTTTGTTCTTCTTGTTTAAGAAAGCATCTTCAGAAGCGATATAAGGACCCATATCGCGAATAGTTTGAGAGATATTATTCATCTGCACACGAACGGCCGTATCCGGCATGAACTGGCGACGTGCTTTTGTTTGGGCCATACCACTTGAAACTGAAAATAAAAAAATGCTTGCAACAAGTAATGTCTTCATAATGCTATCTTCCATGATGGATTAATGTTTCTTCTAACATTAAAAGACTTTTCAAGAAATTCATCAAGACAAATAGCAAGCGGGACAGAGATGATAATGGTCAGCAATTAAAGCGACTAAAACTGTCCGGTTCTGAGCATAACCAAGGTACAGCCAACAACTACTTCGCTCCCTCCTTTTTCAAACTTTTTTTGAAGCTCAGGGCTTTCAGTTCCAGGATTAAAGATCACTCGCTTAGGATGTAAACCTACCAACAAATCTTGAAATTTGGCCGAGACCGTAGGGTTAACATAAAGAGTAAGAGTATGAATATCTGATGCAAGATCTTTTAATTCTTCTTCATGACGAGGATTAATGGGTAGCGATTCATGTCCATAACTTTTAAGCAGTTCATGGGCCATAAATGAATAACGATCAGGACTGTCAGAATAGCCAAAAACCATAGTTTTCATTTTTTCATTCTCCATTTTAACTTAAGATGAACAACTCACAGCGATTGAGCGATGTTCCAGCGGTGTAGGTTTTCCCCACTCTTCAAATTCTGGCCATTCCTCATAAGGAGAAGACAGAACTTTAAATAAATCATCCATTTTTTTATGATCATCAATCACTTGCTGAGCAAGATGATTTCTTAGAATAAATTTTGGATTGATGGTTAATAATTGTTCTTTTCTCTCATCATTTCGACTTTCTTCTTTTTGCAGTCTCTGCTCATAGAGAACAAGCCAGTCCTTAAGTGCAGCATGATCAGGAATGTTTTTTAATTTTTGATCACCAAGATTAAAGTAACAAAGTGATCTAAAAAATTGCGTGTAATCACAATTTGTTTCAACCAGCATATTGAGCGTATCTCTCAAAAAATCCTCATCTCCGGGGAGTTGTTTGGTGAGACCACACTTAGCGCGCATTATTCGCTGATATTCAAAATGAAAAAGACCAGGATATGTTTGCAGAGATCTCGCCTGATCATCACTGTTAATCAGCAAACCAAGTGCCTCACCAAGTCTAGTGAGATTCCAAAGTCCAATGGGAGCTTGATTCCCAAAACTATATCGCCCTTCATGATCAGAATGATTACAAATAAAATCCAAGTCGAGATTTTCTATAAATCCAAAAGGACCATAGTCAATGGTCAAACCAAGAATGGAAGTATTATCTGTATTGAGCACACCGTGTGCAAAACCAATGGCCTGCCATTGAGCGAATAGTTTAGCCGTACGTTTAATGACGTCCTGGAAAAACAAAACATAACGATTGGGATGACCAACATATTCAGAAAAATAATGATCAATCGTAAATTCGACTAATGCTTTTAAACTTTCTTCATCACGAGAAAAATATTGGAAGTGACCAAAGCGTAAAAAGCTCGGGGCCACTCGCACCACGATTGCGCCTTTTTCGACGTTTTCACGATAGACGTCATCTTCGCCCTTGATCACGCTTAAAGCTTCTGTTGTGGGAACGCCTAATGCCTTTAAATGTGCACTGGCCAGATATTCCCGGATGCTTGATCGAACAACTGCTCGTCCATCTCCCATCCGCGAAAAGGGCGTGAGCCCCGATCCTTTTAACTGAAATTCAAAATGTCCTTCTGGTGATTCAATTTCTCCAATCATGAGAGCGCGTCCGTCACCTAACTGTGGAACGTAATGGCCAAATTGATGGCCAGAATAAACCGTGGCGCCAAAAACAACACCATCAAATTCCAAATCACCATTACAAAAACGTAAAAAAGAAGGTGAATCAATCAGTGAAAGATTCAGACCTAATCGCTGCATAAGATCTTGGTTATAGTGAATGACTTGCGGATGTTTTAATGGTTGCGGACGTACTCGAGCACCAAGAAAAGGACAACTTTTAAAAAGACGATTAGAAAATTTTAGATCAGCTAGATTTTTTCCCATTTAATTTTGAATGCTCAGTAGTGAAGGCCTCTAATTCGGCTTCTTCGTTCACGCTTCTGGCCTCTCCCAGTGATTGTAATTTTTTGAAGTGGCTTCTCTCTTCTTCATTTTTAGCAAACATCACCATCTCTGGTAAAGCTCTACTCAATTCTGTTCGAGTCATACGCTTCTTATTATATTCGACGCAGATTAAGCACATCTCCAACTCCCTATTCCTTCTGAGTGACCACCGAAGAAGGCAGTTTTTCAGAATATTTTTATAAATATTTTAGCACGAAAATCCGGAAAAAATGTACTTTTAAGTCGCGGATTTTGAAAGCTTTCTTATCGGTTATTATCAACACGGGCCTTAATGTGTCTGTTTCCTGTCATTTAAATAGACCATAATCAATTAGCAAACACCGCCTTTGATTTTGTTGTGGTTCGTTTCCAGTTGTTGCACGTCAGTGGAATACAAAATCAAGCCTTCGACTAAAGATGAAAATCTTTTGCCGTTAGATGGGGACGTCAATGCATTTTTTTCTTCTGAAAAGCAGAAAGCCTCGGCTTCTTGCTCTCTTGCTTTTGTCTTTTTCTCTCTCACTGACCTCGTGTAAGCAAAGTGAATTCTACGAAAAAGAAGGTCTCTCTGAAATCGCCATTCCGGGTTCACCGAACAATGGTGGTTCAATTGGTGATGAAATCGCCGACAATGGCGGTGGACTTGGTGATGGAACAACGACTACTCCTGGTGACACTGGAACGATTCCGGGTGACACAGGAACAGGCACTACTCCTGGCGGCGGGACTACTATTCCTGGCGACGGCGGAACAACAACGCCTCCACCAGTTGTTGTAACTCCTCCACCAGTAGTTGTTGAGCCACCACCAGTTGTGGTTACTCCTCCTCCAGTTATTGTCACACCTCCTCCAGTTGTTGTGACACCTCCTCCAGTTGTTACTCCACCAGTGGAAGAAATTATCTTGAAAGATCGTACGGAAACGTTCACTCAAGATTCATCCCGCGATGGTGATGTTGATATCCTTTGGGTTATTGATGACTCGGGTTCTATGGCCGATGAGCAAGACGCTTTAGGGAGAAACTTTCAATCGTTCATCGATCAGTTTCTTACAAGAAATGTTGATTTTAAAATGGCCATTACAACGACTGATGGAACTTCTACCAGAAATGGAAAAATGGTTGGAGACTCTGGAAAACTCACTCGCGCATCCGCTCAAGGAAATAAAACAGCATTTATCCAAAATTTTACGAAATGGGTAAAAGTTGGTGTTTCTGGTTCCGGGATTGAACAAGGTTTAAAAACATCGACATCTTTCTTTGATCGTTATGGTGCAAGCTTCCTTCGTCAAGATGCTTATCTTGTTATCGTTTACCTCAGTGATGAGGAAGACCAATCAGACAAGAAAGTAAGTGAATATATCGCGAAACTGCACGCTCTTAAGGCCAACAAAGGAAAAGTTAAGGCCTACTCTATCGTGACAACTAAAGATTATGGAAACCAATGGGAGACGTTAGGAAAACGTTACATGGAAGTTTCTTCAGCGACAAACGGAACAGTGTCGGACATCAAGAAAGATTTCGCTCCAGTTCTAAAAGACATTGGTGGAAGTATTGTTAACCTACTCGATAGTTTTGCACTTGCAGAAACTCCATACCAAAACTTAGTTGAGGTGTATGTAAACTCAGTGAAAGTTTCATCGGGATGGACGTACGATGCTACTCAAAGAACAGTGAAGTTCAGTGCAGCAGCAGTTCCACAAGAAGGCGCTAAAGTTGAAGTTCGTTATAAAGTTAAAGCTAACGTTGTATTAGGAGCTATTTAATGAAAATGAATTCTAAGAATATTTTTGTTTGTCTTTCTCTTACATACGTCACCCTCAGCGCGCAAGCGCTGAGGGCCGATGAAAAAGATCTTTATGACTTCCTCTGGCTGGATCCAGATAAAAAAGTTTACGTTCTTCAAAACAAAGTTCACAAAAAAGACAAAACTGTTTTTGCGAACGTTGGTTACGGAACGGGTCTTTCATCGAATTTCCAAGATACTTCTATGATTCATGGAAACGCTGGTTTCTATTTCACAGAAGAGTGGGCCATTGAAGGTCTTTATACGAAATACAGCAACAAAGACAATGAGGCGATGGAAAACCTTAGACGCTTAAACGGATCGATTCCATTCATTAGAAAAACAAACAGCAACTATGGATTAATTGCTAAGTGGTCTCCTTTCTACGGAAAGATCAATACGTTTAATAAAATTTTCTACTTCGACTGGAACTTAGGTCTTGGTCTCGGGAAATTAGAAACAGAAAGTAACGCTACTACAGTTAGTAACCCAACACAGGCGAATACTTATGCAAAAGAAAGCTACACGTCTGTGATTGCAAAAACAGGACTCAGTTTCCACGCGACAAAAAATATTCACGTGGGAGTTGATTTGATTATGAACAACTATAAGGCGCCAGGCCCGACAGTTGGTGGACGAGCTCCAGCAAGTAAAATCAGAAACAATATGGATGCGGTTCTGACGATTGGTGTTTCGTTTTAATCATAAAAAGAATTAGGGGTTATATGAAATATTTAGCTTGTTTAATGTTAGTTTGGGCCAGCTTCAGTGAGGTTCAGGCCTCGGCCAAAGGCGCGTTCGAGTTATACCAAAAAGATAAGTCTAAAGCGCGTGATAAAAATATCGCGCATGAACTTATTGAAGGTTCTTATTATTTCAGCGCGATCCCATATATCAACAATTACTTAGAACAAAACAGTGAGATCGATGCTGAACTTGAAGCAGACATCGAAACACTTGTTTTAAAAACTGGAACAATGGCCGTTTTAAACCTGGAAGAAAAAAGATTGGAAAGTTTCAACATTCCATCTATTTCACTCATCTTAGGTACACGTCTTTTCAACAAAGAAAAGTACGCCAAGGCCTATGAAATCCTCTCTCGCATTCCAGAGAGCCACCAGTTTTCGGCCGAAGCAAACTTGATTCGCGGAACTATTCGCAATTTAGAAAGAAAGAACATTGAAGCTCTAAATCTTTATGAATCATGCGTGAAAAAAAGTTCAGCTCAAGAATCAAATGCCAAAGGTGATAAACTTAAACGTTACTATAACTATGTTAAAGAAACTTGTATCATCAGAACAGCACGTTTAAAAATTGAAGAAAAGAAATATGCAGAGGCCTTAGAAACATACGGACAAATCGATAAACGTTCGTACAAATGGCCATACATCCTAATGGATCAAGCATGGGCGAATTATTACTTAAAAGATTATAACCGCGCCCTTGGTCTTACTGTTACTTATAAATCACCATTATTAGAAAGTTACTTCTTTCCAGAGGCGGAAGTGCTTATGGCGCTTTCCTACTACAACCTTTGCTTATGGGATGATTCATTAAAAGTCGTTGATCACTTTTATGAAAACTACCAACCAAAAGCTGAAGCTTTGAAAGAAATTCTTGGAAAGAATAAAACTTCGCACACATACTTCCTGGATCTCTATTATGCAGATACACAAACAAGAGAAAATTTAAATCCGTTCATTAGAAATCTGATTACCCAAACTCGTAAGCAAGTAAAGTTTAACCTCGACCTTGCCAGTTTGAAGGCAGCGAAAGACGAGCTTGCTCTTCTTAAGCGTCTTAAAAATAAAAATGATTTCACTCAGAACCTGGAAGCTAACTTAGATTCTACAATTAACTTCATCAGTGCAAAAATTAACTATTACATTAAAAAGGAAATCTTCACTTTTATTAATGAAATTCACAAACACAGTTACTCGATGTTTAACCTTAAACTGGAACTTCTTTCTAAGAAAAGAGATGACATCTATAACGCCAAGGCACTTGCTGAAAGAAGTCGTGAGCGTGGTTCGGAAAACAACGTTAACAGAAAAACGAGCCAATACTTTTTTGAATTTAACGGATCATTTTGGGCGGACGAGCTCGGTGACTATTCTTTCGGATTGCAGTCATCATGTACCGACTTAAATGCTCCAGTTGAAAACAAAGTCAGTTTAAATAAACAAGTAAAATAAGATGAAGGTAATCATGAAAATAATAATTCTTTCAGTTGTGATGCTTCTTAGTTCAGAAATAAACGCACAAGACGATAAAAAAAATGTCGTCTACAAATATAAAGAATACGAAGTCATCGACTTGGGTAGTTTGGAAATTAAAGGACAAATTATGGCCCCAGGTGACTTAACAGTAAATGAGCGTGAAAGACCAGTCTTTAAACGCTCATTACTGGAAAAAGAAAACTTTGATTTTGAAAACAAACGAGAAGTTGAAAACCTCAGATAACATTTAAGGGAAAGAAAATGCGAAATCTAATGCTCACCACGTTCACCCTCCTCGCACTCTCTTCAAACCAAGATGCCTTGTCTCAAGTCATCACGAAAGTTGATCAAGTGCCTTCTATACAAACTCCATCAGTTCATTCAATCCAGCCGGAAGATCCAGAGCGCTGGAAAAAATTGATGGTTTTGATTGATAGTGAAATTAAAACAATCAAAGGGAATAAATATTCTGGCGCGGATTTAAAGCACCGCCTTTTTGAATTGTATTCGGAAAAAATTAAACTCATCAAAGAGAAAGAAAACTTAACACTTTTAAAAGCAGATCCAAAAGTTGTTCTCGCTCAAGGGAAAGATTCATTTTTCAAAAGTTCAAAAGAACAATACAAAACAGCACAGAACTATGCTTTGAGCATTATCTCTCAATACCCAAAATACCCTCGCATCAGCGATATCTATTATGCCATGGCCATCAACTCGCGTGACTATGGAACGAGTGAAGAAACAGAGGCGTTTTTAAAACGTGCTATTGCGACATCGAGCGATTCTTCAAAAACAATGTACAATGCAAAAACAGCATTGGCCGAATACTACTACAACAATAAACGCTACCATGATGCTATCGGTTTCTATAATGACGTTTTAAAAAACCAGGATAATGAATGGTACGGAAAGCACCTTTACAATGCGGGCTGGTGTCATCTTAAAGAAAGAAATTTCAAAAAAGCTTTAGAGCTCGTGAAGCTTGCACATGAAACAACAAAGAATAAAAAATACGTCTCAATGCGTGAACAAGTCATCATGGCCATCGGCCTTTTTTACGTTCAGGCGGATCAGACCTATGAAGGTATCGAGTTCTTCGAGCAAAATACAAATCCTTCTTCTCCTCACTTGATTGGTCTTGCTCAATCGTCAATGAACAAAAACAATTTCTCAATCACAGATGAAGTTCTGAAAGCAGCTCTGAAAGACACTAAAAAAAGAAAAGATGCAAATGGTGAAATGAAAGTACGTCTAGCGCAACTTGACATTTACCGTGAAAGTAAAAAAGATGACCTTTATTTTGAAACGGCCAACAACATTCTCGACCTCCACAAGAAAAACAAACTCGACAAAGACGATCTTTTCACAGCTCAAAACAAGATCAAAGAAGTTGCCGGGTTTATGCAAATCAACTTAATCAAAGATAAAACAAAAGAAGTTGTTGAATACAACAAAGACGACTTCAAAAAAATTATGCGCTATTTTGATATTCTTGCCGTTCTTGATCGTCCGAACAAAAATCAATACCGCTACTACCAAGGTGAAACAGCACTCTCGGCCCAGGATTACCAAACAGCACTTAAGTATTACGTGCGAGCAATCATGAACTCTAAAATGACAAAAGATAAAGGTGATACGACGAAAAAGTCATTGGAGGCCATGTTGTCGACACTTGACCTCGTCAAAATGCCGAAACCAAAAATGGATGAATATACCATTTTCACTTTCAAGAATTACCTGCTCTTCTATCCTCAATCAGATAAGTCTCAGGCGATTTATCAAAAGCTTTTCAACAAGTACTTCGAACAAAACAAAATTAAAAAAGCGGTCAACGTCCTCATGGTTTATACCTACCATTACAAAGGTGACGAAGCTATTCACCGTGAAATGTTGACTCAAATTCTAGATTCTTACATCAAAGCGAAAAACACTGACAAACTTGCTTTCTGGATTAATAAAATTGAAAAAGGATATTTGAACTTCTCACAAGACTACATCCAAAATTCGATTGCCGTTCTTGGTGGATTGCTCTTCGACAAATACCAGGCACTCGAGAAAAAAGGAGACTTGAAGGCCGCGATGAAAGGTTATGAATCAATTTATGATTCAAAACAATACCCAAAAAGAACGAAGGCCGAAGCGGCCTATGCTATCTCTGCTCTTTCGATGGAACAAAACAGAGTTAAAGATTCACACAAATGGTTAACTCGCAGTTTAGAACTCTACGATGATCGTGATCTTGTAAAAATCACTTCTTCTCTTTATGTCATGGCAAAAGGATACAGACTCCTTCAAAGTTTTGAACATTCAACGGAAGTGGCCCAACTTGTATCTAAAAAATTCTGCCAGGAAAACTACAAAAACAAAGAGGATTTTTACGAGCTTCTTAACGAGAATGCCTCTCTTCACGAATTGAAAGTTGGATCACTGATTAAACTGGAAGATGAATTTAAGAAATGTGGTCTTAACGAAAAGCTTATTGAAAAAGTGCAATCAGACAACATTGAACGCCTTATTGCTGCCGATAAATATGCTGACTCGATCACATATTTTAAATCAGTATCATCAAATACAGCTGCCCAAAAAATGATGGGAAAATACCTGAAGATGAAATTCTATCAGGCACCAGCGAAGTATCAAAAAGATCTCGATGGTCTTCAAGAGATTCTTGCTTCTGACATCTCTCCGGTTCTAGAACAACATGCACACGTCTCAGATTTCATCGCTAGAATCCAGGCGATGAAATTCGAATTCACGAATGAAGAAAAGTTCAATGAAGACAAATTCAACAGCGAACTTGAGCAGTATTTTGCCATGATTACAGAGCTTAATAATGAGGCCATTAACCTCTCAAAAAAGAGTGGTCCAGAAGAAGTCATCATGCTTCGTAATGTTCTCTCAAAACCGTATTATTCATTGGTAAAAGCTATTCAAAATTATGTCCCACAAGGCGTGGATAATCGTTATTTAGAGGGCTTTTCGCAGGGAATGCGCCAAATAACTGAGTCACTCATGGCTAAAGGGTTACAAGTTGATCGTGAAAAAGCGGCTTTTTTAGCGAAAAATAATTATTTTTTCGAAGTTCAAAAAAATGTTATGCTCGATTCAGATTCAGAAACAATAGAGAAAAAACTGAACTTTCACTCGGCAATTTTGTTTTCTAACACTCTCGATATCTCGCAAGGAAACACAAAAATCGCGAAGGGACAGAAGTAAGATATGAAAACGAGCACACTAAAAATATTCACTCTTGGCCTGGTTGTTACTCTTGTAGGATGTTCATCACAAAGCTTCAACAATCAAATCCAAAAAGATCAATTTGATCTTTTGGCCGAAGAATCTTTCATGCGCTATAACACGAATCGTTTAAGCGCAATGGAAAATCCTAACAAGGATTTCATTTCGCAAGCGCTCGTGGCCTGTCACCAGAAAAAATTCACGAAAGGGCTTGGACTTCTGGAAGATAAAATGCACGCTCACAAGACAAATCCATTCTACTGGAACGCTCTTGGAACTTGTTACTCTCTTCAGAAAGAAACAGGAAAAGCACTTTTTTACTATGATCTAGGATTAGAAGCGACTAAGAGTAAAGATTTGAATGAAAGAGATCGTCTTCTAGCAGAAGCGCTTATTTCAAACAACGTTGGTCTTATTCAACTAGGTTTCAAAAGATATAACGAAGCTTTCGATTTATTCAAAAAAGCAGTCAGCATTGTTCCGAACTTTTTCACACCAGAGTTCAACATTGCTCAGCTTTATATCGAATTCAATGAGAACGATAAAGCATTAGAGATTTTGAAAAAACTGGAATTAAAAAACAGTGAAGATATCGACTTACTCTATGCTATGTCTCTTCTCTACTTCAGAAAAAATGATCTAGATAAATCTTATGCGTACATCAATCGCATCCAAAAAGATTATCTCAATCGTCCGGATATTGTTGGTCTCTATGCTTTTAATCTGATGAAAAAAAATAGATTGGAAGAAGCGAAACTGATACTGGAAAAAAGACTCTTTGCCCCCGAGTACAACCAACGCAACGAAATGATCCTCGATATAGTTAATCAGCAGATAAAAGAACTCTCTAAAACACAAAAGTAGCTTTTCCTAACTCAAATTAACCAGTTCCTGAGATAAGTAGTCTCAGCGTAGTACGTCTAAAGGAGTATGTATGCATTTTATTGAAATTTTCAAGCAGGGTGGATTTATCATGTGGCCGTTGTTGATCTTCTCAGTGGGGATTTGGATTATCACCATCCAAAAAGTTCTCTACTTAATCAAGTTTCAAAAAGATTCAAAACACTACTTGAATGAAGCAACAAGAATCGTTCAGACGCAAAAGCTGCATGAAATGGAATATCTTTATAAAAATTGTCCTGAAGTTATTGCTAAAGCACACTATGCAATCTTCGATGAAGCAATGTCACGTGAAGATTATGAACAACGTCTTGCTCGTCGTTTAAATGAAACAAACACAGACTTAAAAAAGAACTTATGGATGTTAGGTACAATTGCTTCAGCAGCTCCATTCGTAGGTCTTTTCGGTACTGTTTGGGGGATCATGGAATCGTTTAAAGCGATCGGGTCTTCTGGTAAAGCAGGTTTCTCAGTTGTAGCAGGTTCTATTTCAGAAGCACTAATCGCAACTGGTGCTGGGATCTTGGTCGCGGTTATCGCGGTTATGTTCTACAACTACCTTCAAGTAAAAATCACAAGTGTGGCCAATGATTTTAAAAATGGTCTTGGTGATATGGCGGATACCTTCAACACACTTAAGAGATAATTAAACGATCAAAAGGAGTTTGATATATGTCGATGAAAGTAAGCAATGATGACAATGATGGAGATATCGTAGCAGAGATTAACATGACTCCACTTATCGACGTCATGTTAGTTCTTCTGATCATCTTTATGGTTTCCTCAACAGCGGCCCTGGAATCAGGGATGGATATTGAGTTGCCAAAGACAGCATTAACGAATGAAAAGAAAGACGCAGAAATTTTAGTTATCTCTTTGGGTAAAGATGGCAAAGTTGCTGTTCAAGGTAAAGCTGTTAAGCCGGAAGAAATCACTCGCAAGATTGCCAGTGAATTAAAAACTCTTAAAACTGAATCGGTCATTCTCGAAGGTGATACGGCAGCTAACTTAGGTCGCGCCGTAGAACTAATGGACATGGCAAAAGTAGCAGGAGCTAAAAACTTCTCTATTGCAGCTGAAGAAGGCAAAAACAACTAAGAGTTGATGAAACAACCAAAGAATGGGTGAACTTCATGAGACCAACACTACGACCAATTAAGGTCCATAAACATTCAGGAAAAATTGCCGCCAAGGTTATTATTCCTGAAAAAATATTCTCCAAAGAAAAATCGGAGAATGGTTTTATAAAAAAGGCCATCATGGCCTCAATCTTCCTGCACGTGAGTATTTTTGTTCTGAAGCTTCCTGGTATGCATGCAGCTAAAGAAGAAAATAAGGAAAAGCTGGCGTCTATTAAAATGGACTTCATCACACCTCCTGAATCGTACAAGAAATTGAAAAAGAAAATTGCAGAGCAAGAGCTTGCTAAAATCGATACAAAGATGGAAGCAGGTGTGAAAACGGTGACGACTGCAGAAGCGGGTCCGACTGGAGATCCCAATGCGGCCCCAAATCAGAAACTGCAAAAATCAAAAGCAGGTTCTGCTAAAAAAGGACCTCTTTCGAGTCCAGACGCCGCAGGGGCCACTTCTCTGGGTGATTCAGGACAAAAGGGATACGAGTTCAAAGGTAAAGGTCTGAAGGCCCTCATGGGTAATTCAGCGACCATGAGTTTAACTGCTGGAGCTGGAAATGAAGGCTCGCGCGGTCTCGCCTCTGGAACTGGTATTGGAAATAAAGGGAACAACCTCACAGGTGATTATCGAGCGCCTAATGGTATGGGAGACGGTTCAGGACATCTTCTTGGGAAAGATGCTGCCGGAAACTACGACCGCTCAACTTCAACGCGAGGTCTGGCGAATAAAAAAGGTATTGATACGGCCTTCGTTCAAGCAGACACTGTTGTTCTTGGATCGATTGAACCAGAGGTTTTAAGAAAAATTTTACAAGAATATTTACCGCAATTTAAATTTTGTTATCAACAAGAGCTTCAAGAGCACTCAGAAAAAATTAAAGGGATTGTTGATTTAAATTTTAGAATTGAAGGTGATGGAAAAGTTTCTGTTGTAAATATCAAATCGGCCCAGACTCAATTCTCTTCAAAAGGAATTGGCTGTATGTCGAATATCTTGAAGATGATCGACTTCCCAAAACCAAAAGGTGGCGGTTTAGTCGACGTCAGACAGCCTCTGAACTTCTTCTCTGAATCAACGAAAATCTAAAATCCTAAGGGCCCTATCAAAGGGCCTTTTTTTTTGTGAAGAAATCTTCATTCCCATCAGAATTATCCACTCCCAAAAAAATGAGTAAGTTAGAGCACTCTTAAGTCTTTCTTAAGGATATTTTATACAACACTTAGGAGTGATAAAATTTACAACTGGCCCCTTCTGTCAGATTATTCATATAAAGTAATTTACCAATGAAAAAAATCTCAACTCTAACCACTGTTGCCACTTTTGCGTCCACGATTGTCGGGGTTGGGATCATTTCTATTATCGCCTTCTTTCTTGTTCACAAACTTCAATATGACCATCTCGCCGTAGATAAAAAGCACTCACTGGAAATTGCCAATAAAGCGCTTGTTCTCCCCGTCTGGAATTATGACGAAGGCTACATTGAAGAGATTCTTAGTTCATTCATTGGTGATGAAACCGAGAACGTCGTGGCCATGAGAGTTGTGATGCTGGAAAACGGACGTGAGTTCGTAAAAATGTCACCGCAAGTTATTCTTCCCATCGATCAACTAAAAAAGCTCGAGCACATGGAAGTTTTAAAACAAAATATCGTCTATCGCGGCCGCGAACTGGCCACGCTCGAAGTTTATTTTTCGTCTGCCAATTTTAATAATTCATTTAACCGCATTGTCGCCTTCATTGCATTTGTCACTTTCACCCTCGGAGTTGCACTTGCATTTGTTATGAACTCAACGATTAAAAAATTGTTAACAGCTCCTTTGAATGAGATCGCCCAGGATGCAAAAAAGGCCGGCGAAGGCCAATACGATATTAATTTCAAAACTCACTACACAGGTGAGCTCAATATTGTGACTGAAGCATTCAATGAAACACTGAGTGCGCTTAAAGAAAGGGATAGTCTGCTTATTCAGCAAAATACCATGCTCGAAGATCTGGTTGAAAAACGCACGAAAGAAAGAGATGAAGAGCGACTAAAAAGCTTCCAGGCCAGTCGTCTGGCCGCATTGGGTGAGATGGCAGGAGCGATTGCTCACGAAATCAATAACCCACTTACAGTTATTCAAAACTACTCCAAAAATATCGCTCATGGACTCGTGAATACAGATCGCCACGATCTCGTCGTTAAATCACAAAAAATCCAAAGTATGAGTGAACGAATCGCCCGAATCATAAAAGGCTTAAGATCGTTCTCACGCGACGGAAAAGAAGATGAGCATCAATTTTATTCGGTGGAAAAATTTGTCGAAGATCTAACATGCTTATGTTCTTCACGCGCCAAAGACCTTGAAATTGATTTGAGTTTTGATTTCGATAAAAATGACCTAATTTTTGTAAACGTCACGGAGATTGGTCAAGTTCTCATCAATCTCATCAATAATTCTATTGATGCCATTATCGACCTACCTGAAAAATGGATTAAAGTTAAAATCTTCACTGTTGGCGAAAAGACCTACATAACAGTGACAGACAGCGGGCATGGAATTTCTCTTGAGCTGCAAGATAAAATCATGGATCCGTTTTTCACAACAAAAGATTTAGGTAAAGGGACTGGTCTAGGTCTTCCTATCAGCCATAGAATCATCTCACAGCACGGTGGACAATTTATTTATAACCCGCGATCAAGCCACACTGAATTCATCATCACTCTTCCAGCGCACAGGCATTCGGAGCACTCAGGGCTTCAATGATGAAATACCTCTATCTCCTACTCCTATTTTTCAGCGTCGCTGTCTCTGCAAAAACAACTATCAAAGTTGGTGCCTACAATTATCCTCCTTTCGTAGAATGGAGAAATGGAAAACCGCACGGACTTATTAATGATTTCGTGAGAATTCTTAATAACAACCAAACGAAGTACGAGTTTGTTATCGTTGAAACAACCTCTAATCGTCGCTATTACGACCTGGAAAATAAATTTTACGATATTATCTTTTTTGAAAATATTCTCTGGAGCTGGGATAAATCAAAAGTTCAAGTTTCTAAAATTTTCCTTCAAGGCGGTGAAGTTTTTATCGCAAAAAAAGTTGCTGGTCGTGATCAAAGCTATTTCAGTGACATCAAAAACAAAAGAATACGTGCTTATCACGGTTATCATTATGCTTTCCTCGATTTCTCTACCGATCCCAAAGATCTCAAGAAGTGGAACGTGGAATTGACTCAATCTCATGATGGAAATATTCAGGCCGTCATTGAAGACCGTGCTGATCTCGCCATGATCACACT
Source organism: uncultured Bacteriovorax sp. (assembly GCA_946480715.1). The sequence goes on from CAMLKK010000004.1 coordinate 162,764, forward strand.
CGACTATTTAAAGGTTCTTTTTAAAAAGAAGCCCGCTCTAAAAAAAGAAATCATCGTTTCAACAAAGTTTGATCAAACGTACAAACACTCTGCGATGATTCGAACGAACAGCAACATTCAATTAGAAGAAGTGAACAATCTCTTGGTTAAGATTCAATCTGATCCCGAATTCAAATCTCTCTTTCTCTCGATGGGGCAGTAATTTTGATGAAACTGATATTAATCCCCATTTTATTAATGTTTCTTCAGCCTTCTCTCAACGCGGCCGATCCCATTCGTCTTTGTTACGAAGACGTGACAGTATTCCCCTGGATTACGGGAGATGAAGATGGTCTGGCCCTTATAGAAATCAAAATAATTGAAGAAGAATTAGGTATAAAATTTACTCTCATCAGACTTCCGTGGAAAAGATGCCAGATTGAAGCTGAAGCAGGAAAAGTCGAAGGCCTCATAGCTGCCAGCTACACTAAAGAAAGGGCCGTCTGGGGAGTCTATCCGACTCTTTCTAATGGCGAGCTGGATGTGGACAAACGTCTACACACTGACAGTTTTCATGTCTACGTCCGCAAAGATAGCAAGATCCAGTTCAAGAACGGAAAGTTCATCAACATCGCTATGAATGAAATTGGAGTTCAACTTGGATATTCGGTCGGTAGTGATTTAAAAGATCAAGGCTACAATGTTCATTCATCATTTGCGAGTGCTTACGATTTATTGAAACAGCTCGACATCAAAGCATTAAATGTGGCCGTATTGCAGAATCACGAATCCAAAAGGATGCTGAAAATTCATCCGGAATTGAATAAAAATATCCGTCGTATCCCTGAGCCTTATAGAATTAAAGACCAGTATCTTCTCTTCACAAAAACTTTTTTCGCGAAAAACGAAACACTCGTTAAGTCGATTTGGAAATCGGTGGCACGCGCGCGGAAAAGCCAAAAATACAAATTAGCTGAAGAAAAGATTCTCAAGCACCGCTAATAATCTCAACTAAAGCGCGGTCATCCAACAACGTGGTCTTAACCCTAAAGTGTCGCCATTTTTTTTCGTACAAGCGCCGGGATGAGCGTCGGTTTTAGATAAATCTTCATTAACGTCTTTGTCGCACAAAGCACCTTGATAAAAGGTATCAAGACGACACTGAGCTTTGTTGTGATCTTTTTCAATCATCATGACTTTCTTTTTATCGGGAGTTTCAAAACTCACTGCTTTAGCTTCTTTCGTTAAAACAGCAATGAAGTTTGAAACTTCCAGGCCTGCCAGCGCGGAACGTTGGCAAATCAATTGTTCATGCTCGGATTTAAAACTATCTCCACATTGCTTGCTGACAAATGCTGGCACAACTTTAGTAGCAAGAATGTCGCTATTTAATTCTTTTTCAAAAACGCGACGGGCGCATTTTAAAGTTGCGAAGTAATCACTCTGCCCTTCAACTGAAGACCATTTACGATCAACTTGAAACGGCTGCGATTTTTTGGGGTAGCCACCTAAATGATGACCAAGCTCATGGCAAACAACCATGAGAAATCCATCTTCCGTCATTTGAGGATGGCGGGCAAGTCCACCATACATTGATACATACCATTCAGTTCCACGAGACATATCACGAGCAGCGCTGGCGTTGACTGTATTATCATCCCACTTGCGATTGAAAATGAGTTTTGCCCCTTGAGCTTCAACGATAGGAGCATAAATCGCATTCACTTTATCGATGACAGAATCAAATTGCTCTTTTGAAATACCGGTGGGATTTAATTTATTTTCAGAAATTGAAAGATTATTTTCAGGAACAAAAGCGTGTGCATTCAGTGTAAGAAAAAATAGTAAGAATGTTTTCATTTTATCCTCTCGCTTCGAATTCAAACTCAACTTTGCCTTCTTTATTCATTGCGAGAAAGGCATTGAATGGTTTTCCGGCCTTTGATTTGAATCCTTTTATAAGATCTGTTTTTTTATGAGTCATAAGTTTTTTAATTTGGGCATCAGTTAGTTTTTTCTTCGCCACAAATTTCCAGATCGTAAAACCACATCCTTCTTTCCATCGGGAGCAGCTAAATGATTTAGGAAAATCCATGATCTGAGCTTTGCAAATCGGGCATTCGCCAAGAGCAGAAGCAACTGGTTTTGCCTTAGGTCCGAATGTTTTTCCACCATAAGTTTTTGGTTTAGAAGGATCTCGTTCAACTCCGGCGAAGGCCTTCCATTCATTGGTCGCACTATTTATGAAGTCGTGAACATTGTCCAAGAATTCAAGATCGTCACACTCTCCTTCGGCCATACTTGAGAGTGTGAGTTCAAGTTTCGCTGTTTGAGATACACTTGTGAGTTCTTTAGTCGATGGCATATCGGCGAGCTTATCAACAAGAAGAATTCCTTTCTCTGTAGCTTTTAAATTCTTGGCCGAGCGTTCAATGTAAGAGCGTTTTAAAAGCGTTTCAATAATTTGCGCGCGTGTTGCTTGCGTTCCTAATCCAATTTCAGTGCGGAAGATTTTTTTTAGATCATTTTCTTCCACAAGTCTTGCAGGATTGGTCATATCGTAAAGAAGTGATGCTTCTGTATATTCAAATGGAGGCTTTGTTTTTTTACTTTCGATTTCACCTGAATTGAGGAGACCTTCTTCACCCAGTTTTAATTCTGGTAATAATTCTTCTGTTTCTCTTCCTTCTAAAACTTTGAAACCCATTTCAAGAA
>CAMLKK010000005.1 GCA_946480715.1 uncultured Bacteriovorax sp.
GTATCGCTGAAGAAGAGGTCAAGAATTTGGCCGCAGAATTTGGTGCTGAAGGACTAAACATTACTTCACAGTCTGAACTCATTCGCCGTTTGGAAGAGCTGCAACTCTACCAAAAAATGGGAAAAAAATTGTGGGCCTTAGAAAAGAAAGGACACGAAATTTTCGTTAAACCGAAAGTGGATCGTAAAGCGATCGTAAACTCCATCCTTACGCCAATGGATTTAAATTCATTGACGATGACAATGGTTGATTTCCTTTTCCGTCAAAGAAGAAAGTACACAGTTGTTAAGCGTGATCGTTTATCGATTAAAGAAAAATTAAAATTCCTAAAAGCTAATTTAAAAATGGGTGCGCCTACGACGTTTGACACTCTATTAGCACAAGATGGAAACGCACTGATCGGTGACGATCAAAATCCGGATCTAAATAAGAAAGACAATATCGATAACATCGTTATCACGTTCATCTCTCTTCTTGAGCTTGCTCGTTTAAAGAGAATCAACGTTTTCCAAAATGAAGATCGTTCGACGATTTATGTTGAAGTTACAAAATCACTTGAAGACTTCGATGTTGATCAAGCTAATGGTTTTGAAGAAGAGGGAGCGACAACTCCACCTCCAGTTGAACCAGAAGAGATTAAAGCAGCACCAGCTGAAGAAAAATTAATTATCGAAGACCTTGGTGAATACACTCAAGAAACAGAAGTTGAAACTCTTCCACCAGAACTACCGGAAGAACTACAAGCTGAGCAACAAACAATAGACGAAGAAGAATACATGGAACTCCTCACTACACCGGATAGTGTAGATGCGGGCGCAAAGTTAATTCAGTAGAAGAGAATAAGAGGAACTTATGGATCAATTCGACACACACGCAGACGACATGGAAATGGAAATCAAGTTCCCGCAGGATAGCGATCTTGAATTTCCAGAACTCACTCCAGAGTTCGCCATGGCAACGGAAGCAGAAAATACAGAAACACAGCAGACTGAAGAAGTAGTTGAAAGCATCGTTTCTGATGAAGTGTTATGGCAGGCCCGTACGGGATTGAATAATGACACTCTTTGCGGAGCGATCGAAACAATTATCTTCATGAGCGATAAACCAGTTGCGATTCAAAAAATCAAAGCGCTCATTGATGAAGAAATGCCTCTTAAAGTTATTCACGAAGCACTTCAACGTCTGCAGGCTGAGTATGAACAAAAGCACCATGGTCTAAGACTTCTGGAAGTTGCAGAAGGATACCAATACCGTACAAAAGCTACGTACTCAAAATACGTTCAGGATATTTTCAAAATCAACTCACTAGTTCTTTCACCAACAGCATTGGAAGTTCTAGCGATCATCGCTTACAAACAGCCATGTTCAAAAGTTGAAGTAGATAAAATCCGTGGTGTAGATAGTGGACACATTGTCCGCGCTCTTATGGATAAGCGTCTTGTAAAAGTTGCTGGCCGCTCAGATGAATTAGGTCGCCCAGTGCTTTACGGAACAACACCTGAATTCTTAGAAGTATTCAACCTTGCTGATCTATCACAATTGCCACCTGAACATGAGCTCGATGAAATGTCTCGTGCTTCTACAGTCGGAAAAATCGCTGACATCAAAACACTTGTTCACGATGGTGATAAAGCTCGCTTCAAATTTGATGAACTTACTGAGCTTGATGAACTTTCAGAATCTATTAAAAACATCTCTGCGGAAACGGATTTTACAGCTTCACTTAAAGTTGAAGAGAAAAAACGTCTTACAGAAGAAGGCGTTGAAGTTAAATCTGCTTTCGATCTTCTTGAAGAGTTCGTTAACAAACGTTTAATTTCTGAACAAAATAAACAGGCCATCACTTCATTACTTACAACAAACGTAATCGATCCAAGAATTATCGATGATCTTGAAGCTGGTCCATTCAACGTTCCAATGTTCGATGAAGGCGAAGAAGAATTCCAGATGATCGATTTAGATACTGGATTACCAATCGAAGACATCGAGTTTGATGTTGATGAAGATCTTCTCTCTGGTGGTGATTACGATAGTGGTCTTTCTGAAGATGAATTCGATATCATTGTTGATTTAGATTTTGATAAAGAAGAAACAGAAGAAGAAGCTCTTTCTAAAGCGCTTGATGCTGCCTTTGAAAACCTAACAGGTGAAAGCCTGGATAGCCGTCTCTCAGATGAAGAATTCGCCTTTGGTGGAGTTCTTGAAGAAAAAAGCCAGGAGCTAGATGACATCACAAACGGGATGATCGAAAAAGCTCAGGATCTAGACCTTGATCTTTCTTTTCTCAAGGACCATGATCAAGATCTAAGTGGCAGTAAAGACGACTAACTTTCCACATTTATAGACCCGTATTGACACAAGATGGGCCATGGCGTAAATCTATGGCTCGTTATACATATTTATACCGAAAAACAGCCGTGATGGCAGATTGGAGGATCGAATGACTAAGTCAGCGACTAAAAAAGCGCAAATCAAAGCATTAAAACAAGCAGCAGCTAAGCAAGAAGAATCAGGATTAGAAATCCGTCTTCAAAAATTCATCGCAGATTGTGGTGTAACTTCTCGTCGTAAGGCCGAAGGACTTATCACTCAAGGACGTGTTGAAATTAACGGTCAAGTTGTGACTGAATTAGGAACAAAAGTTAATCCATACACTGACGTTGTTATGGTGGATGGTGCTCTTGCAGATTTAAATGCCGTTGATAAAGTGTATCTGATGCTTCACAAGCCAAGAGGTTATGTGACGACTCTAAACGATCCAGAAGGACGTGAGACAGTTATGGATTTCGTTAAGGAAATCGCAGAACGTATCTATCCAGTTGGTCGTCTCGATTATCTTTCAGAAGGATTACTTCTCATGACGAATGATGGTGAATTCGCCAACATGATCATGCACCCGAAGTTTAATGTTCAAAAAGTTTACGAAGTAAAAGTTTTCGGATCGGTTACTGAAACAATCATCAACAAACTTAAAGCTGGTGCTTACCTTGAAGAAGGATTTGTTAAGCCAACGTCAGTTCGTGTTATTAAGCAACTTCCAACAAAAACATGGATCGAGTTCCGTTTGAACGAAGGTCGTAACCGCGAAATTCGTCGTCTGTGTGAAGCAGTAGGTTTGACGGTAGATAAACTTAAGCGACTAGCGATCGGTAACCTTTCTGTTGAAGGTGTTGCTCCAGGAAAATTCCGTGTAATGAGCAAGCAACAAATGTTGTCAGCCATCGGTCTTAACGAAGACGGAACACTTAAGAAAGTTCTTAATGCTGAAGGTTTCATCTCTAGCAAGAAGACAATCGATCTTAAGAAAAAACGTCCTCAACCAGGAACTGTTGCTGATGATGAAACATTCCAAAAATTCCGTCGCGAAACATATTTTGATTCATTAAAACAAATCGCAGAAAACAAAGCGCAAGTTGCAGATAAAATCAAATCTCTTGAAGATCAGGTTTATGTTGAAGAACAAAAATCTTATATTGAAAGAAGAAAGAAAATCGAAAAAGTTAAAGCAACGATCAAAAACAACAATCTTAAAAAGACTCAGTTCAGAAGCAGCAAATAGTAAAATCGTGGGGCCGGAAGTACAACCTTCTGGCCTTATATTAAAATTATTCCTTCACCTTTTATCGATTTTATTTCCACCTGAGAATTCACCAATTTCATTCTTAAATTCGTCAAATGTGTATTAATTGTTTTATCTAATACAAGAGCTCCATTCCAGGTATACTGTTTTAATTCTTCTCTGCTCACAGGTATTGTTGCTCGCTCTATTAAAAAGAAGAGAATTTTGAATTCAATCAAAGTGAGATCAATTTTCTCATTGAAGATAAACACACTAAAGGTAGTTAGATCAACAGTGATATTTTTGTAGCTTCTTTTGGTTGCAGCTTTGGATTCGCTTATATGATTTCTGATGCGAAGAATGACTTCAGCTTTTTTCATATCAGGCCATAAAAAATCTTTCACACCTAAATTAAGTGCTTCTAGTTTTGTTTTTTCAGAAGTGTCAGAACTCAGTATGAAAAGCGCCGATTTAAAATCTTCTTTTTTTAAAATTTTTATAAAATCAAACCCATTAACTATCGGCATATGAACATCAACAATAACTGCATCGAATTTTTTCGACTTCAGGATATCAAGTCCCTGAATAGCATTGTTAGTCGTTTTTACATAAAACGTTTCTTTGAGCATTTCTTCCATGAAACTTAATTGAGAAATATCATCATCAACAATTAATAACGTGTTCATTTCCAACCTATCTTCTCAGTGAGATTTCCACCATAAATTGATTATTGCGCGTATCAATTCTTATTTCTTTTCCCAGTCCTTCCAGAATCGTTTTGCAAAAGTGCAAACCAATGCCCATGTTGCCAAACTTAGTCGTTTTGAGAGGAGTGAATAGCTCTTTTTCATTCAACGTTTGGACATAGGGATTAGTAATAAAAAGTGAATTATCTTCAGCAGCGACTTTAATCCATCGTTTATCTTCAGGATTTTCTTTATTTGCTTCAATCGCATTTCTGATGAGGTTATCGTAAACAATTTCCATCAGTGCTTTATCTGTTTTAAAAGTTTTCAATTTAAAATCAGTACTTGTTTGAATGGAGTAATAAGAAAGATAATCAGAGTATTTTGCCAAAATATCTCGATGGAGATCGTCAGCAGAAACCTCAATAATTGTTGCGGATTCTACTGAGCCCTTTTGAAGAGTCCGGGCTATATCGAGTGTCTTTTTTATTGAATCTAGATCTGTGTTCTTCTCATCTTTGCTCAAAAGTCTATTCAATGGTTTTTGCATTTCATGAATGACAAAAGTGGAAGCTTTTCCAAAATGGGAGAACTTCAATTCTTCTTGCAATTTTTTCACTCGTGGATAGTTAACAAAATAGTAAGCAATGAGTGTAATCAATTGCATGCTGATGAAATCGTCGAGATAAATATTTTTAAATTCTGTAGAGAGTGTACTGAATCCATAGGGTGATTGACTGGCATGAATCGCCCAAGCTGTTCCGAATGTGAGGATGGAAAACATAATTAAGAAATGCTTGCGATTAAGAAAGAGAATACTTGTGAACAAAATAGCGACTTGAACGGAGGACATTGCATAGTTGATTGAATATTTATAAGTAAACCAGATAGAATAAAGAGACCACATCATCCCATAAAAATAAACTTTGGTATCGATTTCAATTTTCTTAAAAAAATAAAAAAGGGGAATTGAAAAAATAATGAAGAAAGATTTCACAACGAGATATAAAAGATCTGGCTTAATTCCCAGCTGATTAATATCGTAGCTAACAGTATATAAGATTGCGATGGTGACAACAATCGAAGTGATTAATGTAGTTTTGCGTGAATTAAAACCGACCATAATCCATTTTGATTATGAGCTTTATAAATGTAAAGATGGATGGAAAATCGTTGTCCCGACTTCCATCCATCTTAAAATTATAAACTCACAGTGAGAGAGTTGATGTTAGCAACCGTATATGAACTTAAACCAGTCATGGTATTTAAATCGGAAGCGGCAGTATTTCCAGAAACATCACCATCAACTGCATCTGTTACAACCCCAGAAGCATTTGCTGTGAGTGTTCCTCTTAAACCAGTGACCGCATCGCTTGCATAGGCATAGTTAATTGTTTGTGTACTCGAGTTTTCGATGTAGTGAATGGCCATTTTTCCAGCGACATAGTTTCCAGGAGAGGCATCATAAGACGAAGCCATAAGAATGGATTGTCTGCCTGAAGACTCATCTTCATGGTAAGCAATTATGATATCAGTGTCTGAATTAGTTACTGTATCTGTTCTTCCCATGTATCTCACTTCAGCGGCCCCTGTATCACAATCCACATACAATGAACCAACAGTTGTTGCTGAACCTGATAATTTAAGATCAAGCTTCACATCAAAACTCACTCCCGTAATTGTAGAGATTGGGAAAGTGTGGCCACCTACTGCCGATGAATAGAGATCATAGGTTTGTGATGTATGAAAAGCGGTTGTACTTACGGCAGGAATGTCATCACATGAACTAACAGCGGCCGCTTTCAACTGAGTGTTGATTCCATCTATGAGATTTTGGACCTCATTATTAACTTCATCTTTGGCAAAATCATATATCTCTTGATGATGCCCAGCTGGAGTTGCAGCAAAAGCTTTATTTAAACCAACTCTTAATTTTGAAATTTCAAATCCATTTTTTTTTAAAGAGCGAGCAGATTGAGTTGATGAAACTGTCAGCAAGCAAAGACATGAGGCCATAATGGGTAAAGCAGCAATATATTTATTCTTCAACATGATCATTCTCCGTTTTAATTTAATTATTTCATTTCAGGTGTTGGTAGAACTTCAGTTGAAGTTGCTGGAGCAGATGCTTTGTTATCGCCCCCGCAAGATGTAACGAAGAGAGTACTGATTAAAAGAATGAGATGTAGGTATTTCTTCAAGAAGAGACTCCTTTTTATTTCCCCATGGAAAGTTAATGATTGAGTCTATTTTCAGCTGATTTGGATTATTTGCGAGACAAGATTTCTTTATATAGAAAGTGAAGGCAACTTATTGAAATAACTTGCGGAAGTCAAAAAGGTCCAGATAAAAAAAGCCTCCATATGGAGGCTTTTTAAATTTTAAACTAACTACACTACAGGAAATAGTTAGTTGTCGTATGTAACAACTTTTGAAGCCGTCACATATTCTTGTAATACATCTACAGAGTACTCTAGGGCCTGTTGAGCGTAAGGGATGTTGCTCGCATCCTTCAACTGCTCTGTGAAGCGAGCTTGCTTGATTAGGGCCGCACACATTCTCATGAATTCTGCACTTCCTTCGAAATACTCCTCTTCATTTTCAGTGAGCATTACATGCGCAAGCATTGTATTGAGAGAGCGAATCAGGCGCACTTGCTGAGGCGTTAGTTCGCTTCCATCGATCTCGATTCTGATTGTTCTTTCTTTTAGTGAAGTCTGTGCTGACATATGAAGTTCCTCTCATTCAGTAGGTTCAGGTTCAGATGCCTTTCTAATCGCCATTTCGCGCAAAGAATTTAGAAATTTATGTTGGAGCGAATAGTTCACTTTCTTACTGGACAAAGGGCATCAGTCATCCTATTATCAGTCCGCGGGATGGAGCAGTCTGGTAGCTCGTCGGGCTCATAACCCGAAGGTCATAGGTTCAAATCCTATTCCCGCAACCAAAAAATCTTTTAAAATCACCTTCATTGCAGTCCACTCAAATGATCTTCAACTGAGATTTAAGAAAACATTGTTTTTTAAATAGGTATTCTTCTTATTCACGGTCAATTATCAAAAAAGGCTAGTCATTTCAATTATTTATCTTGAGAGTTGTTCAATTAGCACTGGTCACCGTTCATTGACTTCACCAGGCCACAGTCATAAAACCCGTGAGCTTTTAAGCAATCATAGGGGGATTTATGAAAAAGCATCTTATCATTCTGGCAACGATTGTTATCTCATCAGCTTCATTTGGGGCGAGCACGATTTGCAAAGGAAAGACTGAGCACCACACGATTTCTTGGACTCAAACTGAGGCCGGAGTGGAGTCCGTTTTGGAGAATACGAAGCCTTTCAAGCTAAGATCGCTTGGTGGATTTAAACAATCGGGCAAACTTATTACAAAACACACTCTGGAAAAAGCGACCATTGATGAACTGATGAAGAATAGAGATGCGTCTCTCGAGTTTATGGTGGGGATGTTGTTTGGACGTGATGACTTTAGAGGGGATGAAGATATTTTTTATTCTTATGGCAGTGAATTTTTATCATCGCTCAAATGTGAGTAGTTGTGTTTAAGCTATTCTTCCTTTTTTTTCTGAACACGATTTCGGCAGCTGAACTCAAAATCAATGCTCATGACTATCCTCCTTTTTGCTATCTGGAAGATGATAAATTAAAAGGAGCGATGGTCGAGATTGTTCAGGAAATTTGTAAGATCACCAAAGACAAATGCATCATTGAATATGTTCCCCTAAAGCGAAATTTACAATATCTCGAAATGGGAAGAATACATGGAGTAATGAGTCTCGTGCAAAGTGATTCACGCGATAAGTTTGGAATTCTTTCTGACCCAATCATTTATTCTGATCTAATCTACGCTTCAGTAAAGACAAGCCCAAGCTTGAAAAGTAGAAAAGAATTAAATGGCTATCGCGTTGGTGTTGTTCTCGGATCTGCTTCTTCTGTAATGGTTGAAGATCAACTCAAAGAAGTTGGTGGAAAAGGGGTTGTGGAGATTGAAGTCAATCCGGACATCATGGTTAAAAAAATCTCGAGTGGCAAATACGGTCAAAAGGTAGCCATTGCCGGAAGCGAAGACGTCATTAATTATTATGTTAAGAAAAATGACTTATCTAAACTTAAGCGCATTTTCACTCTCAAAAAAGATGCTTTTGGAATTTATTTTTCTAAGAAAAATGTGGATCAAAAAACAATTGATCGTTTCAACGTGGCCATTAAACAATTGCGTGACCAAGGAAAGATTCAACCTATTCTGAAAAAATATGATGTGATCAAAGCCTACTAGATTTCATCGATTGCAGTATTAACTTGTGGGCTTCAATGTTCTTATAATGTTTACACCAGTAAAGCAGACTTTTTGTTTTATGATTTGCTAGCGCAAGTTTCGGTTCTTTTTTCAAAATCTCGGTCAGCGTTTGATTTTTTTTCATCTTGATCAAATAAATTAATGAGCTTGGATTTCGATCATAGCTTTCAAGATATTCTTTTTCATTTTTTTCATAAACCTTATAAAAGACCACGCCAATCAAAATAAGAATAGCATTGGGATAAAAGAGACTCAGAACTATGGCCCCAATGATAATTTTTGAGTCCTCAATCACCATATAACTATGGGGAGTAAAAAGAAAAACTAGGTACTCTAACCAATTGGCACTATTAGGTGCACTTCGTGGCTCAAGTCCTAGCCCTCTTATAAAACGCTCATAAATCTGCATTTACCTAGTTTAAACCCATTTTCAGCTTCAATGAACTATTCACCAGGTTTATTGAGGTTATCGCCTTCATGCAGTTTTTCTCTGCCTTTTAAATAGTGCAAAAGCCCGTTTTCGTCTTCACTTTCACTACTGTCACGATCTTCATTTTGCTGTTGCTGTGGTCGCTCGTCCTCATCTTCAGCAGCGGCATGAAGAGCGTAATAATTGAAAGGGCTGCCCGCTATATGCGGATACAGTGAAGTTCTATGGGCCATACGATCTTGTTTAATGACGGCAATAAAAATACCAATTGGAAAGGCAAGCCATAGACTCATTCCAAAGATGGCAATAATTCGCTCCCAAATTAAGTCGCTCATAAGCACCTCCTTCTTCCAAATTATCATTAGAGAGTCGAGGAGGGCATAATCTCAAGAAATTTTGAATCGTAGATAAACGCTTCGAGAGCGTTATTTAGGCAATGGTAATTCGATCGTAAAGCAAGTTGTGGAAAACTTCTCATTATAATAGATATCGCCACCATGATCAGTAATCATGCGATGAACGAGACTGAGCCCAAGTCCAGTACCCTTCCCGATATCTTTAGTAGTGAAAAATGGTAGGAATATTTTTTGTCGGAGATCTTTCGGAATGCCACCGCCTGAATCGATGATATTAGCTACCAATCTATCGTTTTTGATAAATGCTTCAATCTTAATCCACTTTTCTTTTTGATCAATGATTGCATCGAAAGAGTTGTTGAGCAGGTTTAGGAAAACTTGTGAAAGCTGAACTTGGCGACAGTGGATATTTTCACTAAATGCCGGATGATCTAAATCGCAGAGTAGTTTAATGTCATGGCTTTTGAAACGTTCATCACATAACGATAAAACATCGGTAAGGATTGTTTTGAGAGTCACAAAATCTGGTTTTTCGCTCGTCGCATCTCGGGAGATGTTTTTTAGACCCTTAACAATATTTTTAATTCTCTCAACAGTCGTTGAAATTGCTTTTGTCGATTTAATGAACTGTTCTTGATTGGTCGAACCTTTTTCAACCATACGCTCAAGCAGCTGTGTGTGCGAATGAATAATGGCCAGAGGGTTGTTAATCTCATGGGCCACACCGCCCGCCATTTCACCTAAAGCAACCAGCTTTGAGTTGTTAATGGCATTCATCTGTTGCATTTCGATTTTCTTTTCTTGTTCAGAAATTTTACTTTCTTTTTCAATATTCAGAAGATTGATCTGTTCAATCATTTTATTAATAGCATCTTGAAGAATATCGAATTCATCGCGGCTCATCGATTTGCGTTTGATGGAGAGGTATTTATTGTTTACTGAATCGAGATCAAACATTCTGGTGAAATCGATAATCTGTTCAATGTTTTTATTAATGTAGTGGTGGAAAATAAGTAGGATGATCCACGATAGAAGAAACGTTTTAAAAAACTGAGCAATAACAAAATAAATGATTCTGTTATAGAGTGCAGATTTAATTTCTGTGGTACTTGCTACAATCTCAACGTTACCGATGTATTCCATCTTCGCACTGTTGTAATGCTGATGATGTAGAGGATACTCATAAAACATTAAATCACTTTGACTTGATCCATCTGTTTCAGGGTTCGTTCTTTCGATGATGATACGTTTTTTTGGATCGGTTACTCTCACCGAAACGATGTCTTTGATCTTAACAATACTTTCCACAAGTACAGTCAGATAGACTTTATCAACATTCCAAACGGCGCTGTTAATCGCCGGTACAGACGATTCATTAATTTGTTGAAGCTTAACCCTTAGGGAGCCAATCTCTGAATTGTATTCGATATAAAAATTAAGGAAGATAACGAGAGAGGTGAGGACAGTGCTGATAATAAGTACTGCAAACAAGAGTTTAGCCTTAATGGGCCTAAATATTTTCTTGTCCGCCATATTCTCCATTTAACAGTTCGCCTCACGTTTGCATTTCGAGCTGTGCCTTTTTGGGTAAAGTGACGCTGAAGCAAGAACCTTTTCCTACTTCGGACACAATTCCGATTGTTCCTCGATGACCTTCAATGATTTGTTTTACAATGAACAGACCGAGGCCTAAGCCGCCGATGCTATTATTATTGCTTACTCTTTCAAAACGGTCAAAGATTGTATCCAATTTGTTGGCCGGTATTCCTTTCCCAAAATCTCTCACTGAAATTCTCACATTTGGACCATCATCACTGACTTTGAGTTCAATTTTTCCGGGGGCATATTTGATCGCATTGGTGATGAGATTGATGAAAACTTGTTCAATTCTCGTCTTGTCCCAAATGGCCTGAAGTCCTGGACTTATATCAGCAGTTAAAGTGCAATCATAATTAGCAAGTAGCTCTGAGTGTCGTTCAACTATTTCATTCGCCATATCTGAAACGTTTACTGGCCCATAATTGAATACGAATTTTCCAGACTGGATGTGGGAAACATCTAAGAGTACCTGAACAAGTGTAATCAGGCGATTGACCTGACTGATAGATGCATCAATTGATTTACGGAATTTGCCCAGAATCGCTGTGTCTTCTTTGTTTGATTGAAGAGATTTTCCGATAAGCTGAAGATGCAATTTTAAAGATGTAATTGGAGTATTCAATTCATGCGAAGCAATTGAAAGGAACTGGTTTCGAGTTTCAATGGCCTGTTGTGAAAGAAGATAGTGTTTGGCATTGAGAAAAGACATTGCCAATCGTCTTCCAATTTCTTTTCCTAATTCTACATAATGTGAATCATACTTTCTGCCCGATTCAAAACTATGAAAGGTTAAAATGCCGACGAGATCGCCGTGAGCATAGAGTGGCAGAACAAGCGATGAAGTTTCAGAAAGCTCTTCAGCCAAATCGTTTTGTTCTTCATCAAGATCAGAATTTTTCTTGATGGCATATCCAATTTTTTCAAAGACGTTTTCTTTTTTTGATTCAAGAACTTTCTTTTGAGGCTGCAGACTGCTTGGATGATCTTTTATCAGGCGATCGAGTTTTTTAATGCGCTCAATGTTTTTTTCGTCACGATGATAACAAAGTGTATTTTCAATTTGTCCATTTGAGAGAACATTGTCAAATGTGCACCAATCGCCCATGTAGGGAATTGCATCTTTAACAAAATTTTCTAAAAGCGTATTTTGGTCAAGAGTTGTGATTAGTGTTTCACCAATCGTCGCTAGAAATTTATTGGTTTCTTCGTTCTGTTTTCTCTCTTGAATATCAGTCGCAGTCCCAAGCCAAGTCATAATACTCATGTTCCCGTAACTTTCAGGATGAATACGAATCAGATGCCAGCGAAAACACCCATGACGGTCAAGTAGACGACATTCAATTTCTTGTGGGAAGTGATTATTCTTTTTTTCGAATAAATCTAGAACTTGGCGATGATCACCAGGATGAAGAATCATCGTCCAGTCTTGAATGACGTTTTCTTCAAGTCCGGTATATTCATACCAAATCTTGTTAAAATAAAGTCCAGCACCATTGGCATCGACTCGAAAAACGATCTGCGGGATAGAGTCTGCAAGATAACGGTATCGTTTTAAGCTTTCAATTTCGAGATTTGCCATCGCCATTGAATGAAGTGAAAGTTCATTCTCAATTAGCTTCTGGCTTTGTTGTTTGATGAGTTGTTTCTTGCGATAAATATCTACAAAAACTGCCACCTTCGATTTTAAAATATAGGGATCAAAAGGTTTTAATAAGTAATCAACTGCGCCTGCTTCATAACCTTGGTAAACATACATTTCATCTTGGTTTATGGCAGACATAAAAATGATTGGAATATCACGCGACTTCTCACGTGTCTTAATAATAGCCGCTGTTTCAAAACCATTAATGATTGGCATTTGAACGTCGAGCAAAATGACGGCAAAATCCTTAGAGAGGAGATGCCTTAAGGCTTCCTGTCCAGAAAATGCCGTCACTAAATTGTAGTCCGGAGAGTCGAGGACTGCGCGAACGGCCAGCAGGCCTTCTTCACGATCATCGACGACTAGTATGTTTATTTTTTCAGTCACTATTGAAGTTCCGTTTGCTCAGGGTTCATCCACTTGTGCATTGTCGCGAGTAAGTAATCGTTATCAACTGGCTTCGTAATGTAATCAGAAGCACCAGCTGCTAGAGATTTTTCTTTATCACCTTTCATCGCTTTCGCGGTTAATGTGATGATTGGAAGATTTTTAAACTGTTCCATCTTTCTAATTTCTTGAGTAGCTTCGATACCACCCATCTCGGGCATCATAACGTCCATCAAAATCATATCGACATCAGGATTTTCTTTTAGTTTATCGATTCCTTGTTTTCCGTTTTCAGCGTAAATAACTTCCATTCCTTGTCTTTCAAGAATAACAGTCGTCGCAAAAATGTTTCTCATGTCATCATCAATGAGGAGAACTTTTTTCGATTTGAAGTCCGCGTTTCTTGGCAGGGGAGTGTAGTTCACTTCGTTTTCTGGCTCAGTTTCAATAACTCCTTCCTGACTTACATAACGAAGTGGCAGGTTGAGAATAAATGTCGATCCTTGTCCTGGAGATGAAACGACTTCAATGCTACCTCCAAGAAGTTTAGCAATCTGACGAGAGATTGTAAGACCAAGACCTGTACCACCGTATTTTCTGTTAGTCGTACCATCTGCTTGCTGGAAGGCTTCGAAGATCATTGATTGTTTTTCTTTAGGAATACCAATACCTGTATCAATAACTGAGAAGACAATCGATTTCTCATCACGGATTTTTCCACCGCTGATTTTCAGTGTAACTTTACCTTTTTCTGTAAACTTAAATGCATTCGACAGAAGATTTTTTAGAATCTGTTGAACACGATTCACGTCAGTGTTGATCATTGATGAAGAAATTTCTGCATCTGATTCGATTGCAAACTGTAGTCCTTTATGAGAAGCAACTGGACGGAAACTGTGTTCAAGGTATTCACAAATTTCTGGAACTTTTACATCGCGAGGAATGATTGGCATTTTCCCAGCTTCAACTTTAGAAAGATCAAGAATCTCGTTAATTAAGGCGAGTAGGTCACACCCAGAAGAGTAAATTGTTTGAGCAAATTTCCTTTGTTCTTTCGTTAAGTTTTGCTCTTTATTTTCAGAAAGCATTTTTGAAAGAATTAACAAACTGTTGAGTGGAGTTCTAAGTTCGTGAGACATGTTAGCAAGGAACTCAGATTTATATTTCGAGATAAGTGAAAGCTGTTCAGCTTTTTCTTCAACAGAGTGAGAAGCAAGCTCGACCTCTTGGTTTTTGATCTCAAGAAGTTTTGCTTTTTCTTCAAGTTCTTTTGCTTGCGCTTCAAGTTCAGCGTTCGATTTCTTAAGCTCTTGGAGAAGTTCTTCCGTTCTCATTGTAGAAGCGATCATGTTGAGTACAACCCCGATCGACGTCATAAGCTGATCAAGGAAGTTTAGATAGTTCGGAGTAAAAGCGTGTATTGAAGCTAGTTCAATAACCGCTTTTACTTTTCCTTCGAAGATAATCGGTAGAACAATAATATTAACTGGTTTTACTTCGCCTAAGCTTGAAGCAACAGCAACATAATCAGATGGTGCATTTGTAAGGAGAATACGTTTTTTCTCAAATGCACACTGGCCAATTAAACTTTCTTTTAAGCGATAAGAATTTTTGAAATTTTTTCTTTCAGTAAATGCATAACTTGCAAGAAGTGAAAGTACAGGCTCATCAAAATCATTATCCATGATGAAGAATGTACCTTGTTGAGCACCAATCAGCGGAGTTAACTCCGACATAATCATTTGCGCAACTGATGTAATTGAACGCTGACCTTGCATCATGTTTGCAAACTTCGCGAGGTTGGTTTTTAACCAGTCCTGCTCATGGTTTTTATCAGTTGTATCTTTTAAGTTTCCAATCATCTGGTTGATGTTGTCTTTTAGAGCAGCAACCTCTCCCTGTGCTTCAACCTGAATAGACTGAGACAAGTCTCCGCGTGTAACCGCAGTCGAAACTTCCGCAATCGCACGGATCTGAGTTGTTAGATTTCCAGCGAGCTGGTTTACGTTGTCAGTTAGATCTTTCCACGTACCAGCGGCACCCGGAACCTTCGCCTGACCGCCCAGCTTACCTTCGATACCTACCTCTCTTGCTGTGGTTGTTACCTGATCAGCGAATGTTCTTAGTGTGTCGGTCATCGAGTTAATTGTTTCCGCGAGGGCCGCAACCTCTCCCTTAGCTTCAAGTACGAATTTTTGATTCAAGTCACCGTTTGCTACCGCGGTTACTACTTTAACGATACCTCGTACCTGAGTCGTAAGGTTTGAGGCCATGAAATTTACGTTGTCGGTTAGATCTTTCCAGGTACCAGCAACACCCGGAACGTGCGCTTGAGCACCCAGCTTACCTTCGATACCTACCTCGCGAGCTACGGTTGATACCTGATCCGCGAATGTTCTTAGAGTATCTGTCATCGAGTTAATCGTTTCTGCAAGAGCAGCAACCTCACCCTTAGACTCAATTACGAATTTTTGATTCAAGTCACCGTTAGCAACCGCGGTTACGACCTTAACGATACCACGTACCTGCTTAGTTAAGTTACCGGCCATGAAATTTACGTTATCGGTTAGATCTTTCCATGTACCAGAAACACCTTTTACATCTGCCTGACCACCGAGTTTTCCTTCTGTACCTACCTCTTTCGCAACACGAGTTACCTCGGCAGCGAATGAGTTCAGCTGATCCACCATTACGTTGATCGTATTTTTTAGTTCGAGGATCTCTCCTTTCGCATCTACGGTAATTTTCTGTGACAAGTCTCCCTTCGCAACGGCAGTTGTAACTTTAGCAATATTACGAACCTGATCCGTTAAGTTTCCGGCGAGAACGTTTACGTTATCGGTTAGATCTTTCCATGTACCCGAAACACCTTTTACGTCGGCCTGACCACCCAGCTTTCCTTCAGTACCTACCTCTTTCGCAACACGAGTTACCTCCGCCGCAAATGAGTTCAGCTGATCCACCATGATGTTGATTGTTTGTTTTAGTTCAAGGATCTCTCCGCGGGCATCTACGGTAATCTTCTGTGACAAGTCTCCCTTCGCAACCGCAGTCGTAACCTTGGCGATGTTACGTACCTGATCCGTTAAGTTTCCTGCGAGACCATTTACGTTGTCGGTTAGATCTTTCCATGTACCAGAAACACCCTTTACATCGGCCTGACCACCAAGCTTTCCTTCTGTACCTACCTCTTTCGCAACACGGGTTACCTCCGCCGCGAACGAGTTCAGCTGATCCACCATTACGTTGATTGTATTTTTTAGTTCGTAAATTTCCCCTCGGGCATCTACGGTAATTTTCTGTGACAAGTCTCCGTTCGCAACTGCTGTTGTAACTTTAGCGATGTTACGTACCTGATCCGTTAAGTTTCCGGCGAGAACGTTTACGTTGTCAGTTAGATCTTTCCACGTACCAGAAACACCCTTAACTTCGGCCTGACCGCCGAGCTTTCCTTCTGTACCTACCTCTTTCGCAACACGAGTTACCTCGGCAGCGAATGAGTTCAGCTGATCCACCATGATGTTGATCGTATTCTTAAGCTCGAGGATCTCTCCCTTCGCATCTACGGTAATCTTCTGTGACAAGTCTCCTTTCGCAACCGCCGTCGTAACTTTAGCGATGTTACGTACCTGCGCTGTAAGGTTACCCGCCAGACCGTTTACGTTATCGGTTAGATCTTTCCACGTACCCGAAACACCCTTTACATCGGCCTGACCACCGAGCTTTCCTTCTGTACCTACCTCTTTCGCAACACGGGTTACCTCGGCAGCGAATGAGTTCAGCTGATCCACCATGATGTTGATCGTATTTTTAAGCTCAAAGATTTCTCCCTTCGCATCTACGGTAATCTTCTGTGACAAGTCTCCGTTAGCAACCGCAGTTGTTACCTTGGCGATGTTACGTACCTGCGCTGTAAGGTTACCCGCAAGACCGTTTACGTTGTCGGTTAGATCTTTCCACGTACCCGAAACACCCTTAACCTCGGCCTGACCACCCAGTTTACCTTCTGTACCTACTTCCTTCGCAACACGGGTAACCTCAGCAGCAAATGAGTTCAGCTGATCCACCATGATGTTGATTGTATTTTTAAGCTCCAGGATCTCTCCCTTTGCATCTACGGTAATTTTCTGTGACAAGTCTCCCTTCGCAACGGCCGTCGTAACCTTGGCGATGTTACGTACCTGTGCGGTTAGATTTCCGGCTAGACCGTTTACGTTATCGGTTAGATCTTTCCAAGTACCAGAAACCCCCTTAACGTCGGCCTGACCACCCAGCTTACCTTCGGAACCTACTTCTTTCGCAACACGGGTAACCTCTGCTGAGAATGAACGGAGGGTATCAACCATCGTGTTGATCGTTTGCTTAAGTTCAAGGATCTCTCCACGAGCGTCTACCGTAATTTTTTGTGACAAGTCTCCGTTCGCAACCGCTGTCGTAACTTTAGCGATGTTACGTACCTGAGCTGTTAGATTGTTCGCTAGACCGTTTACGTTGTCGGTTAGATCTTTCCACGTACCCGAAACACCTTTTACATCCGCCTGACCACCCAGACGACCTTCTGTACCTACTTCCTTCGCAACACGAGTTACCTCGGCAGCGAATGAAGAAAGCTGATCCACCATTACGTTGATTGTAGTTTTTAGTTCGTAAATTTCACCTTTCGCATCTACGGTAATCTTCTGAGACAAGTCTCCCTTCGCAACGGCCGTCGTAACTTTAGCGATGTTACGAACCTGATCCGTTAAGTTTCCAGCGAGAACGTTTACGTTATCGGTTAGATCTTTCCATGTACCGGAAACACCTTTTACATCGGCCTGACCACCGAGTTTACCTTCTGTACCTACCTCTTTTGCAACACGGGTAACCTCAGACGCGAATGAGTTGAGCTGATCAACCATCGTGTTTACGGTCATCCCGATACGCGCGAATTCTCCGTTCAGCGGACGACCATCAATTTCAAGTGTCATCTTCTGAGACAAATCTCCCTTCGCAACGGAAGTGATAACTCGGGCAGCTTCAGTGATTGGCTGAACGAGATCGGAAATAACTGTGTTCACAGAATCAACGTTTGTGAGCCACGCACCTTTAACAGATCCGATGGAAACACGCTCGTTCATCTTTCCTTCTTTACCTACGATTCGACCTACACGAGTAAACTCATTGGCCATGTTCAAGTTGAGTTCATTGATGTCATTTAAAACTTCTGCGATGTCACCGATGACGGAATCGTTTTCCATATTAAGACGAACTGTGAAGTCACCACTTCTAATCGCTTTAACCATGAGAAGAATTTCTTTGAGTTGTTCTTTTTCACTCACCAGAGTTGGAGTGCGAGTAGAAGTTGAAGGAATTTTGCTTTTAACTTTTTTCTCCAACGTTGGAGTAGTCGTATTCATACCAGGCGTGATCGCTAGCGGTTTTGCTTTTCGTGATCCTGTCGGTTTTGTCTTCACTCGTTTTTCTCCTTTAAAGAAAATCAGAAAATATTTTTTGCATTTGGTTTGATAAGTGCGGCGATATTTAGCACGCGCTTAGAATGTTTTTCAATAGAACGAAAATCGCGATGAAGCGCAAAGTTGGCACGCGGTTTGATTAGTGTGTGAGTAGTTTTTAAAAAAGTTTGTAAGAAAAAAGATGGAGTGAGTAGGTAACGTGTGAATATTTTAAATTTTAGCTGAAGATATTAAGAACGCTATTGATGTAATACTCCAAAATTTCCCCAACTTTGTGGGAAAGATACCCCGGTATACCTTTTTTTTATCACTGTTTTCACATCAAAAAAAAACTTACTTTTCATTGGAGAAATGAACTTTTTTTTGATCAAAAAAATGATCGATTTTCTGAGTACCATTTTGCCCCGAAAAAGGGTGGTCTATCATTTTTTCACTGGTGTTTTTTTAGCTTGAGGACAAACGAAATCTTACCCTGGTAGGGTTCATAATAGAGATTTCCACCATTTGTATTGGCAAGAGTTTGAGAAATAGAAAGACCCAAACCTGTTCCTTTTCCCAATGATTTTGTGGAAAAAAATGGTTCGAACATTCGCTTCACAACCTCTTCAGAAAGCAATTGGCCAGAATTCACCACACGTATTTTAACCCACGGGCCATCATCTTTAATATTCAGACACAATGTTTTCTCTTCAGCTTTATCATTCGATAAAGCATCGAGCGCATTGCTCATGAGATTGATGAGGATTTGTGAAATTTGTAATGGATTACAAAATACTTGCGGATTAGTTTCATTCTCAATTGTGAATTGAACTTTTTCTGTTTTGATTCTTTCTTCAAAAAGACCAATACTAATTTCCAGAATTTTTTCAACACTCGTCACTTCATTTTCTAATTTGTCATCTCTGCGTGAAACCAACTTCATACTGCGAACGATTTTCGCAATTCGTTCACTAGCAGAATGAATTTTTGCAAGCTTGTTAAGTGTCGCCTCATCGAGCTTCTCATTGTTTTTCAGAAGGAGAGTGTTGGACATACCTTGGATAATTGTGAGGGGGTTATTTATCTCGTGAGCAACACCGCTCGCCATTTCACCGAGTGAAGAAAGGCGAGATGCATGGAATGTTTTAATGCTTTCTTCTTCTAGATTCTTCTTACTTAGTGCTAATTCATCTAATGATTTTTTCAAATCATATTCACCACCAATTCTGCGTTTGAGTTCATTACAGATCGTAGACGATTGCTTGAGAGTATAGATGAAATTAACAATACAGAAGGCAATGAGAAAGTAAGCATCATTTGATTGCTGGCTACTTGCTAACCTTATCGCGAAATAAATAATTGGTGCCAGCATCAAGAGATTAAAAGTTATGAGCACAGCTCTTTTGGATGAAACTGTAACAATAGAGCCTGCAATAAAAGCTAATAATAGGGTATAGGTGATCAAGGTTCTGACAGTATCATCTGTACTTAATGAAATGAAACTCAGAACCGACCATAGTGTCGCATTGATGAGAATTGTGATGGTCACATTTCTCGTCGCTACTTCTAAGCTAATTTTCCTTTCGGAAAATCTTTTTACATTAAGAATTCTAATGGCAGATAGAATGATAATGACAAACACAAGAGCGAAATAGATGTATTTGATGTTGCTTGAAAGCTGCATAATGAGCAAGACAACAGCACACAATCCAAAGGCCAATGATGAATTTTTGGATTTGATAATGTAATCAATGTTGACCCTTTCTTCGATGTATTTGTGTTTATCCATCAATCATCTCAGATAAGTGGGACGAGGTTAAAGGTGTAGATGATTTTAGTCGCGAATGCTTGAAGAATAGTGACTATACGATTCTTAGGATGTTTACGAATTTCCTGCCATTCTCTTGAACCATATAAAGTAGAATTCTTAGCAATTTCGTCTATGAACGTTTTTATCTTTGCTAGATTTTTCGAATCAGGCCCAAGCCCTTCTATATTTGTTCCGACTTCAGAATTAAGATGTCTCGAAATTGGATCAAGATTAGACGTCGAAACAGTCATTGATTTCCCATCTATTAAAGCGATTTTCGCATGGAGAAAGCCATACCTCATTTGCCCACCTAAAACTTCGTCATCAATACGGCCATAGGAATAAATTTGCACCTGATTTTCAAGGGGCGTACCTTTAATTTTCTTGAGAATAGATTCACTGAATGTCGCATCCACCATTGCCTGCGCGATGACGTTATCAGTTGTCGTGATGGAGTTAGAAAATATTCGAATGCGTCGCTTAGGATCTTTCTTGGCCCAATCTATCATGAAATCGACTTCTTCATCTGGAACCCAGAAGTAAGGAGAGACAATATCGACGGTGTGTTTGGCTTTCGCAATTTCAGCGTGCAATTTATCAACGAGGGAATTTCCATTCTTACGATTGTGTGGACCACGCGGCTGTAGGAAAATTTTAGTACGACTTAAGTTCTGTATTTCATTTAAAACAGAAATTAATCCTTCTTCAAATCCTTCTTCTAAAAAATTTTTATGAGTCATCTCTTCAAGTTGTTCGTTGAGCACACCATCTTCGCTTAAAAGATTGTCCGCACTCGTGCGCATTTTTTTGAATTGTTTACGAACTTGCTCGCGATTTATTTTGAAAAGAAAATTTTCAAAATTTTTATTGGCGAGATAAAAATAGATCTTATTAAAATGATCTTCGAGAGCATTCTGAATGTTGCCTTCAGCATCGACGTGGCTGAAACCTTTGATCATGATTTCAGCATCAAGCACAGGATTTTTTTCACCATCATTCACATTGTAGTAGTGATCAGCAATATTACGTCCACCAATAATCGCCATTGCATCTTCTGTTGATTGAGCATCAACAAGTAAAATTTTATCGTGTGATCTTCGATTTATATTGAAAGTGATCTCGGGTAATTTTTCACCATCTAGAACGAAAAGGTTATGAATTTTTCTAAACCAATTGGCAACGTGAGCTCGCACATTAAAAATTGGATTAAATAAAACAGCCTCTGCGTTTGCTAATTGGCCTGTGGGATTTCCTTCAGCATCGAGAATCGGTTTTCCACTTAAAGCAACGAGTGACTTAATGTCGTTATAAAAAGGTGCTTTTGAAATTGATCCAGAGGAATCGACAAGGATACGAACTTTAACACCGCGTTTGATCGCCATTCGCAGTTCGTGAAGAATGGCATTACCCGTATCATCGCTTTTAAAAATGTAATATGAAAGATCGATGGTTTTTTTGGCATTTCTAATCATCATGATCTTTGCAAGATATCCTTCGCGTGGATCAAGAACGAGTTTTGTTTTTCCCTTGATAGGCGCATCTGCTTTTAATTCAAAATCGCGGATCGATTCTGTGATTGTGACATATTTCTCCCGCAGACCATTTCTTTCTTCCATTAAACGGTTGAGACAAATGTCTTCACCTCTAACGAGTGCCGACGTCGCTTGAGATTCAGCTTGAGCTGATGTGCGATGGAATGAAGATGCAATGTCGATGCAGGATTGTGAACTTACATCAGCAGGTTCACGCCAGATTGTTTCCACAGGAGCTGTAGAACATGCGCTCATGAACGTAAGCAGGGCTAAATAAATGGGTAAGAGGCCATATCTCATCTTTCAACTTCTCGGAATAAGTTGACGAAAACATGAGGGTATTACTGAATTTCAATTACTTGTGGTAAGGGTGTCCGGCCTTTATCGTTTGGGCCCTATAAATCTGTTCGACTAGGAGGAGCCTGGCCAGTTTATGGGGATAGGTCATTTCAGATAGTGAAAGTTTGAAATGTGCACGCTGAATAACAGCTTCTCCATGTCCGGCAGCACCCCCGATGATAAAGACGACGGACTGACTTTCTGATTTTTGAGAAAGCCATTCAGAAAATTGAACAGAGTTAAACTGCTTTCCTTTTTCCGCCATCAGAACGATGTAGGGATTTTCAGTGCGAGATATGTCGTCGATTTTTGCGAGAACTTCTTTTGCTTCTTGAGTGAGATTTTCTGCATGGGCCTTCACTTCGTGAATATGAAGTTTGGGAGCGATTAATCTTTTAGCGTATTCGTTTTCGAGAGATTCGATAGACCTGTCACTTAATTTTCCAACGGTGATTAAGTGCAGGTCTTTCATGATTAGAAGTAATTTCTTCCGCTGTCATCACCTGAAGATCTTCTTTCTCCTTCTGGAGTAGAGAAGTAATACGACTCAGGGATTTCAACTGATAGTGCATTTTTATAAAGCGAATCGAGATCGTAAACCATGCGCGAAGGCTCATGGAAAACGTGAATGATAATATCTCCGTAATCGAGAAGAATCCAATCAGTACTGTGTTTAAGACCTTCACGTGAAAGTGCTTCAACACCGTTTAAACGCATTTGGTGAGAAATCTCTTCTGCCATTGCACCAGCTTGAGTTGGGTTGCTAGCAGAACCGATAACGAAGAAATCAGCGATCCCTGAAACATTACGTAGGTCGAGAACTTTAAGGTTGATCCCTTTGAAATTTCCCATAACCCATGCAGCGGCCATGGCCACGTTTAATGGGGCTTCATATTTTTTATCTTCGATAATTGCTTTAACTTCTTTTGTTACATACTCGCGACTCATTCGTAATCCTCTTCTTCTGATTCATGATTCTCAGGTTCATTATTCACGGGTAAAATTTCCGTGTCTTCTTCAATGATTGCTGGTCCACGACCAACATTCTTCTTTTTTAGATCTGCATTTTCAAGATCAATACACTTGATCATGAGGGATTTCAGTTGATCGATATTGCGACCTGAAACACCTGATATAGGAAGAACTTTTTTATCGAGTTGTTCTTCAAAAAAGTCCTGAAACTTTTTAATCTCTTCTTCAGTCATAGCATCGATCTTTGTTAAACAAACGAGTTCGCGTTTTAGTGCGAGATCTTCGCTGTATTTTTCTAGTTCCGTGCGAATGACTACATATTGTTCGAAAGCTTCATATTCATCGAGACACCATGAGACGTCTACCAAGTGAACAAGTGCCTTTGTACGATCGATGTGTTTTAAAAATTTGGTACCGAGTCCTTTTCCTTCGGAAGCATCTTCAATCAGTCCTGGAATATCAGCGACAACGAAAGAACGATCTCCTAATGAAACAACACCGAGGTTTGGTTCTAGCGTTGTGAAAGGGTAGTCAGCAATCTTCGGACGTGCAGCTGAGATACTCGAGATTAACGTTGATTTTCCAGCGTTAGGAAGACCAATAAGAGCGAGATCAGCAAGTAACTTTAGTTCTAGGTCTAATACTAGCTCAACACCTGGAAGACCCGGCTGAGCAATACGTGGAGCTTGGTTTACAGCAGATTTAAAGTTAACGTTTCCACGTCCACCGTTTCCACCTTCTGCGATGATGACTTCTTCACCGTGCATTTTTAAATCAGCAATGACGGCACCTGTTTCAGCATTACGAATGATTGTGCCCACTGGAACACGCAACACTTGATCGAGTCCATCAGCACCATTGAGTGTACGTCCTGCACCAGGAGTTCCATCTTCAGCAGCGAAAACTTTCTTTCCGCGAAATCCAATGAGCGTATTGATGCCTTCGTCAGCAATAACGATGACTGATCCGCCACGACCACCGTCGCCACCATCAGGCCCACCAAAGGGAATAGATTTTTCACGTCTAAATGTGACGGCGCCAGGGCCACCGTGACCTGATTTTACAATAATTCTAACTTCGTCGATAAATCGCATTTGTGCCTAAAATAAAAAAGGGAATCCGTTTGGATTCCCTTATAACACTTTTCAGTCTTTTGAAAGATAACTAAGCAGGAATTACAGAAACAATTTTCTTATCTTTTGTGTAGAAAGAAAATTTAACAGTTCCAGTAGTTGTAGCGTAGATTGTGAAGTCTCTACCCATTGCTACACCTGTACCAGGGAAAATCTTAGTTCCCTTTTGTCTTACGATGATGTTTCCAGAAATTACGTTTTCTCCGCCGTATTTCTTAGTTCCACGCATCTTTGGATTTGAATCTCTTCCGTTGGCCGTGGACCCGGCGGCTTTTTTGTGTGCCATATGAGGTGCTCCTTAAATTATTTTTTTAAAACTTATTTTAAATATTTTTGTGCGTTCTTAGAGTTTTTATCGATTGCAGACTTGTTTCCTGCACCGTCATTGATCTCAGTGATCAATAGAGCAGTGAAGTGTTGTCTGTGACCATTTCTTCTCTTGTATCCACCTGGTTTTCTCTTGAAAACGATTAGTTTTCTTGAGCGATCGTGCATAATAACTTTTGCACTAACTGTTGCGCCTTTTACAACTGGAGCACCAACAAGTGGCTTATCTCCGCCGATGAAAAGAACTTGGTCTAGAGAAATTGTAGAACCAGCTTCTTTAGCTAGTTTTTCAACGTCAATTAGATCTCCGGCTTGAACTTTGTACTGGTGACCAGCGATTTCTACGATTCCGTACATGAAAAAACTCCTTAAAATAGCAAAATCCAGGGGTTGAAATCCAAGTTTTTTACTCAGAAATACAATCTTGTTAGCCCTAATTTTAGCCACTAATTATGAACCTTAGACTTTTATGTAGTCTGGGTCTTAATGTCAAGGGAAAAGGCGTCCGATACGCAAAGTAGACTGAGGATAACCCAGGATGGCGCCATGAGCAAGACGAGTACAACTTCCCCTTCAAAGAAAACATACTTTCAATATCAGAAGGATCTTAATCTTCCCGTTTTTGTGGCGGTGGATCAAGCTAGCTTCGATTCTACGTTGGGTGATTTTTTAGTCTCAATGAAATTTGTAAAGCTTCAAGACAAAGAAGAAACGGCTGCTCTCGAAGCAATCAAAACAAATAAATCCGCTCGCTGCCTTAGCATCACGGAAGCCAGTCCGACAGTTGCTCGTCAAATTGAATCGACGATGGAGAGCGATCGTTACGGGCAAGAGAGTATTACTCCAAAAGCTGGTTACCAAGTTTATCGTTATAAAAATGTTGGCCTCATTGTTTATTCATTTGGAGCAAAAGTTTGGGAGTTTGGTTGTTACCAGGATTTCGGATCGATGAAAGCTTCGGCCGAAACTAAATTAGCTTCAAGAATTGTGATCAACCGATTTCTCACATGGGCCCTCGTTTCACATGGAATTTTAGGATTGTGGGGAGTGACCGTGGATGGTGGTGTTGTTCTTCAACGCTCAAAAGATTCAAAGGGTGAAGCCGTTTTTGTCGATGTTGTTGGTCTGCGCGTTTTGAGTTTAGATGGCGTGAGAAAAATGGGATCGCGATTTAAAGTTTTACGTTTAGATGCAACTTTGAAAGGAAGAAATGTGAAGATGAGCAATGAAGAATTGTTAAGCTTTATTTCTGCTCACACTTCTTACTTCGACTACACAGGTCTCTCAGTTCCTGTAAGACAAATGATTCAGATGATGGTGAAAATTTCTGAAGGACTTGTGCATCCAGAAGAGAGTTTCCGTCCAAGAACAGATTTGTCTTTATAGTGATCCTTCGTTATCCTTTTTAAAAATCATTTTTTAAAAGAGATAATATGAATACTCATTATGTTCACAGTATAGATCCCGTCATTCTCGATTTAGGAGCGTTACAAGTCCGTTGGTACGGATTGACGTATGTTGTTGGCTTCATCATCGCGGGATATCTTTTAAAAGTTCTTGTCCGTCAAAATTTTTTCAAAGTAACAGAAGATAAAATCGACACACTTGTGACAACGATGATCGTGTGTATGTTTTTAGGCGCGCGCATTTTTTATGTCTTCATTTATAACTGGGAATCATACGCAGGAAATTTAATCGATATTATTGCTGTCTGGAAAGGCGGTTTGAGTTTTCATGGAGCTTTAGTTGGTTTGATCGTGGGTGGAATCATTTTTGCCCGCAGAAATAACATTACTTGGTATGAAGTCATGGATTCAATTGCTCTCGCGGGTACGCAGGGGATTTTTTGGGGCCGCATCGGCAATTTCATCAACGGTGAACTTTATGGTCGTATGACTCAATCGAGTGTCGGAATTATTTTTCCTAACGGTGGTGGACCATACCCTCGTCATCCATCACAACTTTACGAAGCTCTCTTAGAAGGAATTGTTTTGATGGCGATTGTTTGGATTGTTAAAAAGAGAACAAACAAATATGGAATCATCGGTGCATTTTTTGTTGGTGGTTACGGATTCTTCCGCTTCATCATCGAATTTTTCCGCGAACCGGATTCGCAATTAGGTTACTACTTCGGTATCTTCACAATGGGACAGTTGTTGTGTGTTCTGATGATATTAGGTGGAGTAGGGCTTTATCTTTATTTCAGCAAAAAGAATCACTTAATTTCCCAAAGTGGTAGCGCTTCATTGAATCGCTGATAAAAAGGGATTACGTCTGGTGATGCTTTCACTGCTTCAAGAAACATCGGAAAGCATGTGAGTGAACAGCTGCCATGATAAATGAGGTTCAGACCATCGCGATTTTTCCAGACGTATAAAGCACTCAGATCTTTTCTTATAAAGTGATCCTGCTTCTTATATTTTTTTTGTAAGTCGGCCAGCATTTGATCATGCAGGAAATGCTGTGGAAGTCTCACATACATATCAACGATCAAATCCTTTTTTACCTGAGTATAAACATCAAGAACATAACCGGCTCTGAGAAGTTTAAACCTATAAACTTTTTCATCACCTCGATCTTCGAACAAATCGAATTTGGGCTGGGATTTTTTTGCATCCTCGAGGGTTTTGCCCGGGAAAAAAAGTTCCAAAGTGCTTAACGTAAAATCATAGTTGGGAGTTTTGATTTCGGCCTGAATATCGGTAACAGCGACCACTTGAAGAGTGATAACTAAAAGGAATGTTTGGAATACAAGTTTCATATATTCATCCTAATCGCAGTTTAAATCGGCCGCTAGACGGGAAAAAACTTTTATAATTAGCCTTTTCTTGTTAGACTTTTCTTGAGTTCTGATGACGAGAGTCACTGCTTGAGTTCAACAGGAGCGTTGGATTCTTTTTTTGCCAGCTTCACCAACGATCTGTGAGGATCGGTTCAAGCTTGGCTTCAAAGATAATAAGGATGATTATTAATGAAAAAAAACCTAGCTTTTAAGTCGCCTAATTTTAAGCTCCTTCTTCTTTCACTCATCCTCACTTCATGTGCTACTACTCAAGGTCCTCAGGCCGAAAAACAAGCTGCAGCTCCAACAGCTAGTGCTACTAATAGCGGTTTTGCCTCTGAGAGTGTTCGTGAAGCTTACCTTCGATTGAAGAAAAAAGATTATTCAGTTGAAGACAAAAAGTTAGATGAAGAAGTATCAGCAAAAATTGCCAAAGCTCAATCTCGATCAATTATCGAAGGAGCTTCAACAAGTGAAAGCTTAAATCAATATAAAGGTAAAACGTATTATCTAGAAGGAGCTGAAGAGCTTAATCTAGAAAACAATTATTTTGATATTCCAGTTGTGTATAACGCCCAAGTTAAGAAATGGATGGATTATTTTCTTAATCGTGGACGCGGTTACTTTGAAAGATATACAGAAAGAGCAGGAAGATATGCACCAATTCTTGGTGCGATTCTCGAAGAGCACGGTCTTCCACGCGATTTGATTTTCCTCGCTATGGCAGAGTCTGGATTTATTACAACTGCTAAATCTTGGGCCGCAGCTGTTGGTCCTTGGCAGTTCATGCCATACACAGGAAAAATGTACGGTCTTGATCAAGACTGGTACCGTGACGAAAGACGTGACCCAATCAAAGCGACAGTAGCAGCAGCTCGTTACCTCACAAAACTTTATGATGATTTCGGACAATGGGAAGTGGCCGCAGCAGCTTACAATGCTGGTGAAGGAAAACTTGGTCGCGCAATCAAAAAATACAAATCAGAAGACTTTTGGCATTTAACGAAAGGAAAATACCTCAAAGACGAAACGAAAAATTATGTTCCAAAAATTATGGCGCTTGCGATTATTGGAAAGAACTTAAAGTCGTTTGGCTTTGACGATGTAGAATTCCACGAGCCACTTGATTTTGATGAAGTGAGTGTTCCACCAGCAACAGATTTAGTGAAACTTTCTGAAGCAATGGGTGTTGAATTCGAAGAACTTCAACGATTGAATCCAGAAATTCTTCGTTGGTTCACTCCACCAAATATGGCGGATTACAAATTACGTATTCCACCTAATACAGCTGAAAAATTCGCTCAATGTTGTGCGAAGTCTGATCTTTTAGCGACTGACTTCCAAGAATACGTCATTCCTAAGAAAATGAGCCTGTCTCAAATTTCTAAAAAATTCCGTATCAAAAAAGATTATGTACTTGCTGGTCTAAACAACGTTTCTGAAAACAAAAAATTTGATGCTGGAGATGTAATTAAGCTTCCATTCCGAGTGAATGAAGAAGTTTCTCCAACAAACAATTTATATGCAGACTTGTTTGAAAAACCTCGCCGCGAAGTTCTTCGTAAGAAATCTCGCGAATACAGAATGAAGAGGTACGCAGCTAGAAAAAAGCAAAAAGGGCGTTATTACACCGTAAAAAAAGGGGAAACACTATTCACCGTAGCTCAAAAGCACGGCATCTCCGTTAAAAGGTTAATTGCGTCCAACTCAGATGTTATCAATAAAAAATCTAAAAAAGTCAGTGCCGGTGTAAGACTGGTTATCCGATAAGAATACTCTAAATTTTTACTTCTCAGTCCACTTTTATATGAAGTACACTTTGGTTTCAAAAGCCAAAGTGTATTTTTCATTTAAGACCAGAGGTAAATCATGGCCTTCAAAGATATTCATAAATTAAAAAAGATTGATGTTGTTCAGAAAGAAAACATTCAAGTGGATCATCTGGTCGTTGGAAAAGATCTCTTCGCACTTTCTTTATATAACAAACTCGTTAATCTCTATGGATCATCAAATGTTCGACTTCTCTCTGAAGATGAAGTCCTAGAGTCTGATCTACTTCCTAAAGGGCCAGGAACAATTCGTGGTGAAGCCAACAGAGAAGTTTTCAAATCACTGTATCCTGAACTTGAATTCGAAGCAGGTCAGGTCAATGCTCTTTTTTACAAAGACATGCAATGGAAAAGTTTTTTCGGAAGAAGCAAATCAGAAGCTTTAAAATTCAACGAAGAGTTTTTTACAGGTCCACGCTTTGATGTGGATCTTTCAAAGATTTTTCCTGAGATTGCTGAACCTGAAACATTATTAGCGTCCATCAATCTGGTTGCATACAAAGTTAAAATCAAAAAGATTGCTAAACATGAGAAAGGCTTTGCCCTTGAATGTATCAACGGAACAGAGTTTTTCTGCCAGCACCTTTATTTCGGCCAGTCTCCATCGCGATTTTTAAAGCACTTTGAAGATAAAAATCATCTCAGTGACAGCTTCATTCAATTCTGCGAGAGCACAAGCACTCCGTCGGCATTGTTTGTGAAATTTGTATTCGAAAAACAGCCTCTCACTGATATGAAAGAAACTCTCTTTATTCCTCTTAGCTACACTCACGAATGGGGACATTTTGTGGGTGAATTCAAAGACCACAAAGGAAAGCAAGAAATTGAGTTCATGCACTTTTTAGATGAAGACCAAACTTCGGAAGAAGACGTTTCACGAATAATTAGACTCCTGAAAAAGAATATGGAGAAAATTTTCGAAAACTTTTTAAAAAATTCTCCTCGCGAATTCATCGCTCTTGAACAAAATATTGGGTGTCTTAAAATTGACGATAAACTTTTCCATACTGGTCTCGAAACTAGCGGAGAAACACTTTCGCAACTTCATTTCATTGGGATCAATGCTCCTTTCTCTGATAAGCAGCGCATTCAATCCTTCTTCGAATATTCTTCAGGCAGCATCAATGGTGTGACACGTGGCCTTATTGTCCATCAAATGTGCGAAAAATTTTTGACAACGGCGAGTTGACAAACAAATAGACAGCCCACAACATTTACTAAAGACGTGATTTATAAAGAACAAAAGTATTTTTTACTTTGTGTTTTAACTTCAAGGAGAAGATTGAATGAAAAGAAACGTATTAGTAATTGCAGGTCTTGCAGTTCTATCAACAAGTGCTTACGCATCTAAAGCAAGAGTTCAAGCTCTTGGTCAAGATGAAGTACGCGGATCAGAATACATTTCTGACACAAGAAATGTTTTCAGAAACCCAGCTGGTCTTAACGAAACTAAAAACTACCTCGTAACTGAGTGGGGAACTGCAGCTGCTAACGATACAGCTGTTGCTCCAAGAGCTGAAGGTGGATTCTTCCGTGAAGCGGGAGCTTTCAACTACGGTCTATACCTTGGTAACAACGAAAACAACGGAGCACGTACTGCTGGTTTCATGAACCAAGACAATGCTCTTGATCTTTTCCTTTCTGGTGACATGGGTGTTAAGTGGGGAGCTCGTCTTCACTATGCTTCTTCAACAGATGAAGCTACTACAACTTGGGAAAGAGAAAACACAGCATTCGGTCTAGGACTTGGTGTTGTTGCTGGTGCAGCTGAAGGTTACCTAAACGTAGACCTTTCTGATAAATCAAAAGGTGATTTAACTGCAGCTTCAAATGAATTCAAAGTTAAGCCAGGTTTCATCGTTGGTGGTTCATACACTATGGAAAAACTGACTGCTTTCGCTTCATACGAAAACACAAAATCTGAGTCAAAAGTTGGTGCTACAACTACATCAATCAAAGGTTCAGAAATCATCGTTGGTGCTGGTAACACTATGGACATCAACCCAACTGCACGCGTTTACACAGATGCAAAAATCGTACTTGGTACAGTTAAAACTGCTGCTGGTAAAACTAAAACTAACGAACTTCCTGTTACAATTGGTGTTGAAGCTGACGCTACTTCATGGTTAACACTTCGTGGTTCAGTTGCTCAGAACGTAATTCTTAACAACACAAAAAACACTGCTGGAAAGAAAACTTCTAACGCTAACACGACTGAAGTAAATGCTGGTGCAACTCTTAACTTTGGGAAACTTAAAGTTGATGGTCTAATCGGTACATCTACAGCTAACAGAGGTACAGGTACTGTTGCTGGTTCAAACACAGCAAACGGTGTTCTTACAACTGACAACCTAATGTCAAGAGTAGCTGTTTCTTACTGGTTCTAATTCACACAATGAATTCAAGCCCACCTTTACGGTGGGCTTTTTTTTAGGTTTTTTCTTACACGACAAATTTGCTTAAAGGGGAACCCTGCATGAAAAAATTATTAATGATCGGAAGTGCGCTAGCTATGCTTTCAACTTCTGCATACGCAACTCAAGCAAGATTACTTGCTTTGGGTATGAACGAAACTGACAATGAAGGGATGTACTACATCCAAGATCAAAGAAATATTTTCCTAAATGCTGCTTACGTTAACGTATTCAGTGACTACGCTGTTATGGAATGGGGAACAACTGGTACTGCAGCTGGATCAGCT
Organism: uncultured Bacteriovorax sp.; assembly: GCA_946480715.1. The sequence goes on from CAMLKK010000005.1 coordinate 31,831, forward strand.
GTTGCAACTGTTGGATCTGCAACTACTCCAAAAGCTCAGGGTGGTGTATTCAAGAAGTTTGGTGACATGGTTTACGGAGTTTACTTCGGAAACGAATCAAACACTTCTTCACTTCTAAGAATTGCTGGAACTTCAGCATTCGCAGCTGCTGGTGGAAAAATGCTTCCAACTGCAGATAACCAACTTGACCTATTCGTAGGTGGCGGAAGCGATCTTAAGTGGGGAGCTAACGTAACTTATTCATCTGATGAAGATGAAACTCGTACAGCTGAACAATCAGCTTACGCTGTTCGTTTGGGTGTAATGGGTTCAGGATGGGATGCTCACGCTAACATCTCTCTAAACTCTGAAGCTGAAGCAAATGAATCAGTAACAATTGCTGGTCCAGCTACTCAAGTTGTTTCTCAAAAATTTGATGGTAAGCTTGGTCTTCATGTTGGTGGATCAGTTGAAGCTATGGAAGGTCGTTTCTTCGGTTATGTAAAACATTACGGATGGGAACAAACTGACAGTGCTCTTTACCCAGGAGCAACTGCTACAAACATCGGTGGACAGAATGGGAAAGTAGATGGTGATTTCACTTCATACTACCTTGGTTACGGCCGTGATTGGACTGTAAATGGCGCTGATAAAATCTTCGCTTCATTAACAGCAAAGAAAACTGATATCAATCTTGAGTTCACGCAAAAAGGTGAAATCCGTCACATTGTAGTTCCTGTAACTCTTGGTTACGAAGCTAAAGCAACTGACTGGTTAACTCTTCGTGGATCTGTTGTTCAAAACCTTTGGGGACAAAGAGACAACAAGCGTGTTTCTGGAGCTATCGGTTCTGGAGCAACTAACTTGAACGCTGCTGCTCGTAACTTAATTCCTGCTATCTATGGAAACAATGGTAAAGGAAGAATTGCAGCTTCAACTGTAGTAAACGCTGGTGCGAGCTTAACTTTCGGTCAATTCTCAATTGATGGATTAATCGGAACTTCTGCAGCAAGCAGAGGTGGAGCAATCGGTTCTAACACAACTGCCGGTGTTCTTTCTCTAAACAACTTAGAATCTTCAGTAGGTATGACTTACAAGTTCTAATTCTCTCTTACTCACAGAAAAAGAAAAAGGCCTGACGAAAGTTAGGCCTTTTTTTTGCCATCTTCCAAGAATGTGGACATTTAATTTCCAATGTTTGTAACTCTTAAGACTGCGCCTTTATTGCAAACTAGGTTGATGTTATAATAATCAACATGGGAGCATTCGTGTTTAATAATCAGCTTTTCGATTCATGGCTTGATAAAAAGTCGGACGAAATATTATCAAAAGTTGATCGCGAAAAAATCACAACAGAGGAAATGATTATCCTTGTCCTTAAAGCACAAACTAATCATTTTCATCATGCAGACATTGATCTTAAAGAAGGTCTGACTGATGTGCGTTCTCAGATCAAAAATGTCGAACAAGATATTTCTGAACTTCGAACTTCAATGGATGAAAAGTTTCAAAAAGTTGATCAACGCTTTCTTCAAATGGATCAAAAAATTGATAATCGCTTTATGTGGTTGATTGGGATCACTGTCGCGATGTCTGGCGGGATCTATCTCAAACTCTTTCTTAGTTAACTGAAATTGATTTGTCTGAGAGCTTCGTAAGCAGCAGCTGTTGCTGCGTTCGATAGGTTGAGGCTTCTGATGTGTTCGGAGTACATCGGAAGAGTGATGAGCTGCGAGTTGTATTCAGCTTTAATTGATTCGGGCAGGCCTTTTGTTTCTGAGCCGAAGACAAGATAACAATCTTTTTTAATCTTCACTTCAAAAATGGGTTTAGTCGCAAATCGCGAGAAGAGAAACATGTTTTCATGTTCTGGTTTTTCTTTCTCGATGAACTCTTCCCAGTTTTCATAAACTTTAAGATTTACGAATTTCCAGTAATCGAGACCAGCACGACGAACGGCCTTTTCAGAAATGTCGAAGGCGAGAGGTTTGATAAGGATCAGTTCGAGATCGAGAGCGACCGCAGTGCGCCCGATACTCCCGGTATTACCGGGAATTTCTGGCGCAACTAATACGATCTTAAAGTTACTCACTATTGTTGTTTTAGGTAATCAACAAGGGTACGGATGATAAGTCCAGAAGCCCCTTTAGCTGAACAGTATGGAAGGTGACCTTGAGAGTCTCCAATACCAGCGATATCTAAGTGTGCCCATGCGATATTTGGATCAATGAAGTTTTCAATGAACGCAGCACCTTTAGCAGATCCACCGTTACCAGATGAACCAATGTTCTTAAGGTCGGCTACGATCGCTTTCATATCATTCTTGTGTTCAGTGATGATTGGAAGTTGCCACATGTACTCGTCAGTATTTTTTGCTGATTTAAGAAGAGAGTCAGCTAACTTTTGGTTGTTTGAGAAAAGACCACATACTTCTGAACCTAAAGCAACAAGGATGGCGCCTGTTAAAGTAGCTGCATCGATAAGTGCATCTGGTTTTGAATCACAAGCGTAGTTAACAACATCACCAAGAACGAGGCGTCCTTCAGCATCTGTGTTGAGGATTTCAACAGTTTTTCCGTTACGAGCTGTTACGATTGAATCTGGCATTGTCGCTTTTTCATTAACAGCGTTGTCCGTGATCCCTAAGTAGCAAGAAATTTTTACTGGAAGTTGAAGAAGAACAGCAGCACGGAAAGCAGCATACATAGTTGCTGATCCGGCCATATCAAACTTCATGTTCATCATTGAAGCACCTGGCTTCAATGAGTATCCACCTGTATCGAAAGTTAAACCTTTACCAACAAGAGCGATGTGACGAGTTTTTGATGTTGCTTTTGGTGGAGTGTAAGTTAGGTGAACAAGTTGAGGTTCATATGCCGATCCAGCGTTAACTGAAAGGAACATTCCCATTCTTTCTTTTTTAAGTTCAGCTTTACCAAGAATTTTAACTTTAACGTTTTTAAGTTTCTTAGCATCTTTCTCGATTTCTTTTGCGTATGTTTCAGAGTTAAGAATGTTTGGTGCTTCGTTAACAAAGTCACGAGCAACTGAAATACTTTCTCCAACAAGTGAAGCTTCTTGAATTGCTGCTTCGAATTTTTTAGCAGCCGTTTTCTTCTCAGAAGTTGCAAGAACGATAGTTTGAAGTTTAGCTGGTTTTTTTACACTTAGGTGGCGATCGAAAGTGTATGAAGCCATGTGAAGAGCTTCAACCATTGCTGAAAGTGATTCTTCCGCTTCACCTTTGATAAGAAATCCATCAAGGTAAATTGTAGCGTCTTCATATTTTCCAGAGACAGCTTTGTAAACTGTGGCCAGTTGTCTTCTTAAAAGTTCTTTCGTTACTTTAGTTTTATCGCCAAGACCAAGGATAAGAGCAGTTGCTCCGCCGATTAATGTAAGTGAGAACGTTTCACCAGCTTCACCTTTAAAGTGTTTTGATGCAATAGCGTGTTCAAAAGCTTCTGTTAATTCACTTGGCCAGTGACTGTTAACAAGTACTTTTCCTGCTTTTGGTTCAGCAGCTGCTTTTGATTTTTTAGCAGGTGCTTTAGTCTCTTGCGTTTTGTTAAAACAAGAGAAAACGTGAAGCTCTGTAGTTGATAGGTTTTGTTGAAAACTGAGGTTCAATTTCATGTGCCGTCCTAGGTAATTTCATTGATTAAACTGGGAATCGAGTTAAAATAACACAGTCTATGCTAAAAGTAACTACTCGCTACCTGGCCTCACACTTTATTCCTCCATTCGCGATTGGATTCATATTTTTCGTGGCCTTTTTGATCACGTTTTACATGTTTCGAATCATCTCATTGATCGTCAATAAAGGAGTTGAGCTAAGTGTAATTTTGGGACTCGTTTCGGATTTAAGTGTTTCATTCTTTCCAATGGCCACACCGTTAGCTGTATTCTTTGGAACAATTTATACGTTGAATAAACTTAGTGAAGACTCAGAGATCATTGCGATGAGGTCTTTCGGTCTTACTAAAACCAAGATTTACTTACCATTTTTTGTTTCAACTTTATTTATTGGCTTGACCGTTTTTTCGCTGAACTCGGTTTATATTCCAAAGGCCAATGCTGACTTTAGAAATACGATTGTGAAGCTTACGTCTACCGGAATGTTGACCAGTATTAAATCAGGACAGTTTTTTACTGATATCCCAAAAGTAACTCTCTTTGCAGATTCAGTTTCAGAAGATGGAAATAGTTTTAATAAAGTCTTTTTGCATTTAACTGAGGGTTATGATGAAAGAATTATTTTTGCCAATAAAGGTTCACTCATCAAGCTCTACGCTGATGACCAGATGTCAGCACCATCACTTCGCCTGCACTTGAACGATGGAAACATCGTAAAGATCAGCAACAATGCTCAAAAAGTCGAAAAGATTCTTTTTCAAGAATATGATTTTCCTATTTTCAATGACACGGTTGCGGCAGCTCGTTTAGATAAAGATGTTATGAAAACATCTATGGAGCTGAAGGCCTTGAATGCTGAAAGGGCAAAGGCCATAGCGGAAAAAGTGAAAGCGGGAACAAAGCCTGAAGATCTCAAGGAAGATAAAAAAACTCTCGCAAAAGGTCTCATAGAATACTACGGGAGATTTGCTTCTTTTCCGCAAATCATTCTCTTTGGTCTTTTGGGATTTTCATTGGGAATTAAGAAAGGAAGAGGGGCGACAGGAAACAATACGATTGCGGCCATCCTCATCGTTCTTGGTTACTATGCACTTTATTTCTTGTTAATCAGTTTAGCGCAAAGAGGAGTTGTTCAAGCAGTTGTTGCTAGCTTTCTTCCAAGTGCTGTCCTATTCCTCGTTTCTTTTTATTACTACCGCAAATTAGATTGGGTAGGTTAATCGCTAAGGTTTAGGTGTTGTAACGGGCTGGGCCGGAGTTTGATTCTGAGCTTCAGCTTTCGGTGTTTGGTTCTGTTTCATGAACTCTTCACTTGTAAGCACACTTCCATCCGGTTGAAAGACAAATAACGGTGACATGAATTTCGTTTTCATCTCTTCAGGAAGAACAAGATTTCTTACTGAGTTCTTATCGTTTGAAAGGCTAACGGGTTTATTGTTGTGAAAGGCCTTAAGCGATTTAGTGTTTCCGATGAAAACTCTAATTAAAGCTCCACGAAGGAAAAGTGTACGTCCCTGGCGAAGAACAAACTTCTTAATATCTTTGTCATCAACTTTGTAAGTTAACCACGAGTCACCTTCAACAGCATTAAGGAATAGTGTTTCAACGCCTTTTACAGGTTGAACTCTGTATTTCGCTGGAAGATATTCGTCTACTTGCTCAGATGTCATTGACTTGTCTTCAACGAGCTGACGATCAGCAATGGAAATAGGTTTAAGTGTTACGTCTTTGATTGTGACATCAGTTTTAATATTTTTATCTTGAATGATGTTTACCTGAATTGGTTCTTCAGGAACATCTTCTTTTTTCTCTTCGACTACCGGAGGAGCTTTCACAACTGGTTTTTTCTTTTGTGTTGTTGAAAGAACTTCTGGAAGCTTTATCGTTTCTTCTTTTGAGCGTTCAAAGAAATTTTTAACGTTGATTCCAATTACACCTATAACGAGGATTGCTACCGCTGCCTTTACAAGAAACACGCTTGATGAAGCGGTTACAGATTTTACAGTGTCTAAAGGAGTTGAGCTCATTACCGTCAGCGTATTTCTCGCTGTTTCGTTTCGCATTTCTGTATTGGGAGTTTCTTCTTTTTTAGCACCTGGATTTTCATCATAGGCCTTATCTAAAAGGGCCAGTGCATAGTTTTGATCCAGAGAGAGAATTTTAGCTGCAGATTTTACAAATCCGCGGACGTAAGCTTTGCTTGGAAGTTTTTCAAATTGATCGGCTTCTAAGTTTTCGAGTAAACCAATATGGATTTTAGTTTGTTGTGAAATGGTTTTCAGTGAAAGACCTTTCTCTTCACGAGTCTTCATAATCAGGCGACCAATTGTCATGTTCGCATCTGGCATTTGTTCTGAAGAATTGTTTTCCGACTGTGTATTTTCCATTTCCATAATTAAAAACTCGGTGTTTCGATTTCTGATGATTCTTTAATAACTTCTGTTTGCTTTGAAAGCTGTTGATCAACTGCTTGATCCTGATCGTTCATTTTCTTTAACTGCATATTGGCGAGAGTGCTGAATCGTGTGCCAGGAAATTTTTCCATAACTTCTTTGAGTTTCAACTGAGCTTCAGTATTTTTGTTCAAATTCAAAAGTGTGATGGCCTGTTGATAAAGTGGAGCAGGTTCACTCACGCAAGTTCCTTTTCCAGCTTCGCGGAAAGATTTAAGTGCTTTTTGAAATTGAAACTCTTCGCTGTAAAGTTCACCCATTTTGAAGTGAGCAGCACAGTAGTCTTCTCTTTCTTTTAATGATTTTTCTAAAAACTCGAAAGCTCCGCGACGATCACCTTCTTTCAATGAAAGAAGAGCAAGATTGTAGAAGTTGCGGTATTGGTTTGTGTAAGTAAGATCCATCGTCACTTTTTCAAACTGCTCGCGAGCTTCTTTGATTTTATTTTTGGCCATGTAGAGATTGCCTAAGTTCACACGAGCATCTGAATTTTTTGAATCTAAACTAATGGCCTCTTTCAATTCTTGTTCAGCCAGCGGGATTTGATTTTTGAAATAGTAGGCCATCCCAAGATTCGTTCTGATGAGAGAATCTTTAGGAGCAAGTTCTTTTGCTTTTAAAAGATTAATGAGGGCCTTGTTGTATTCTTTGTTTACAAGTTCAGACGTACCTTGTCCGTAATAAACATCCGCCTTTCTTTCTTCAGGCGTTTTATCTTTAACTGTATTTGATGAACAAGAAAGTGTGAGTAATAAACTCAAACCACAGATAACTGAAAATTTATTCATGAAAAAAACCTCACATCTCAATCCATTAAGATATGAAGATATTCTAAGCGTTATCCTTCCTTCTTGTAAATACACCGACAGTTTCAAAATGCTGAGTTGAAGGAAAAAGATCAAAGAGATCTACACTCACAAGATCGTACTGATTAAGGACTGATAATGTGTCTCTAGCAAAACTTGAGGGTTCACAGGCAATGAAGATGAATCCTTGAGGTTTGAATTCATTTAGAAACTCAGAAATATTTTTCAATCCAGAGCGAGGAGGATCAAAAACAATCCAATCTGGACGAGGAACGCCTTGAGCTTTGAGACCAATCAGAGACTTGAGAGCAGCTTTGTCATAGAGGTCAATCGAGAAAAAACGCTGATGAGCGTGGGTCATTGGAGTTGTGCGATATTTATCCACAACAATGGTCGTATTTCTGAATTTTACAGAGAGGTTTCCGTTTCCACCAAACAGATCGTAGATCACCGATTTCGGAGGAATAACTTCTTCAGCTTTTTTCTGAACCCAAGATTTTAATGTCTCATTCATTTCTGGATTTACCTGAGTAAAACCACCATGAGCATACGATTTATTGACTGCTGTTTGAACATTATGGCCTTGGCCTTTTTCTTTTGAGTAAATTTCAATATGGCCTTTCACTGGTTCTTTTTGAACAAGTCGAAGCCATGAATTCTCAGCGTAAAGAGCGCGCAGTTCATAGGCAACACTCGGGTCTGTAATCAAACATTCTGGCACTGGAACGATCGCCATTTGTTCGTTCATTAATCCTAAAAGTTTTTTTGATTTATCATAGTGAAGCTGAAGTCGATTACGATATCCAAGTCTTCTTTTTGCTCCATGAACAGTGATGTCGATGGCCGGAAATTTTATGAGATGGCGCTTTAAAGCATTGTGTTTGAATTCGAGTTCTTTTTCATAGCTTGTGTGTTGGAAATCGCATCCATTGCAGGCATTAAAATGCACACAATCCGGTTTCTGACGAAACGGGGAAGGAGTGTTTACCGCAGTCAATTTCGCAAATTGCACACCTTTTTTCTGAGAATAGACCTCGGCACTTACGGCTTCTTCAGGAAGTGTTTTCTTGATAAAAGTAATCTGGCCTTCTTCTTTAGAGACACCTTGTCCAATTGGGTCGATATGTTCGATTCTGAAGTCTGTTTTCATGTTTTTTCGCTCTTAAATAATTCAAATTCTATGTTTCTGATGTTATGCTTCGCTATTAGTTTTTCTTAATTGGGCCCATCCACGGAAATTTATGGATCAGAGATTTATTCGCAACTTTTCTATCATTGCTCACATTGACCACGGTAAATCGACACTTGCCGATCGTATCATGGAAGCGACCAACGCTGTTAGTAATCGAGAAAAAAAGGATCGATTACTAGACAATATGGATCTAGAACGTGAACGCGGAATCACAATTAAAGCTCAAGCCGTTCGTATCCCTTATAAAGCGAAAGATGGCAATGTGTATTATTTTAATTTGATCGATACTCCGGGGCACGTTGATTTTTCGTACGAAGTTTCAAGGTCTCTGGCCTCTTGTGATGGGGCCCTGCTGGTCGTGGATGCCTCTCAAGGGGTTGAAGCGCAAACTTTAGCTAACGTTTACATGGCCATTGATAACGATCTGGAAATTCTTCCGGTTATTAATAAAATTGATTTACCACACGCGGATGCTCCAAGAGTAAAAAAAGAAGTCGAAGACATCATCGGGATTGATACAAGTGAAGCTTGTGAAGTTTCGGCGAAAAGTGGGATCGGAATCGACAGTTTGCTTGAAGAAATTGTTAAAAAAATTCCAGCACCAACAGGTAAAGCAACAAACGATCTGCAATGTTTAATTTTCGATTCATGGTTTGATGTTTACCAAGGTGTAGTCATCCTCGTGAGAGTTGTTGAAGGGACATTGAAGAAAAGAGAAAAAATCTTTTTGAAAAACTCTGCTCAAGAATATGAAGTTTTAAAACTAGCGGTGAATTCACCGTTTTTCACTGAGCTTGATGAACTAACGGCCGGTGAAGTAGGAATGTTAATTTGTGGTATCAAAAATATTCGTGATGTTAGTGTTGGTGACACTGTTGTTCACGCCAACAAAAAAGAGACTCCAAATCTTCCGGGATATATGGAAGTAAAACCAATGGTATTCTGCGGGATCTTCCCGGTGGATTCACCTGACTATGAAAATCTAAAAGAAGCACTTGAGAAACTTGCTCTCAACGATGCTTCGTTTACTTACGAGCCGGAGAGTTCAGCGGCGCTTGGATTTGGTTTCCGCTGCGGATTCTTGGGTCTTCTGCATATGAACATTATTCAGGAGCGTCTTGAGCGCGAATTCGGACTGGCGCTCATTTCAACAGCTCCGTCGGTGAGCTACAAAGTTTTAAAAACAAACGGCGAAGAGCTGATGATTTCAAACCCAAGTGAAATGCCTGAGACGGGAGAAATCGATACAGTCAGTGAACCAATGGTTAAACTTTCTATTCACGTTCCGAACGAATACGTCGGGCGTATGATTACTTTGTGTGAAGAGCGCAGAGGTATTCAGACGGAAATTAAATACATCACTGAAGATCGCGTTCAGGTTATTTATGACCTTCCACTTTCAGAAATGGTTTTCGATTTCTACGATAAACTCAAAGGTCTCACGAAAGGTTACGCCTCGATGGACTATGAGTTCACAGATTACGCCGTCGCGGCCCTCGTTAAAGTCGATATCCTTCTCAATGGCGACAAAGTAGATGCGTTATCAATCATCTGCCATCGGGACAATGCGTTCTATAAGGGACGTGACCTAGTGCAGAAACTACAAAAATTAATTGATCGTCAACAGTTTGATGTTGCGGTCCAAGCCGCTATTGGTGCTAAAATAGTTGCCAGAGAAACAGTTAAGGCCCTTCGTAAGAACGTACTCGCTAAATGTTATGGTGGTGATATTTCACGTAAACGTAAACTTTTAGAGAAACAGAAAGAAGGGAAGAAGCGCATGAAGATGGTGGGATCAGTGGAAGTTCCCCAAGAAGCGTTCCTGGCAGTACTTTCGACGGACGAATAATAAGGAAATTATGCATCCTCTACTCAAAGAACATTTTTTAAAGGCCCTCGACATTTACACTCAAGGTGTACACTACGATACATTGCTTGAAGCTAAAAAAGAGTACTTCACGATCACTGGCCAAGCTAATGACGATGATGATGATTTCGAAGCTCGCATGAACTCGTTTAATGAGTGGTATGTTCTGCAGTTCATTTCTAAACGTGGAACTCGCACAGTAATCAGCGATTACCTCATCAATAACCCAGTTGATGATTTCCTGGCGAAATCACTCTCTGGTGTGAACTATTCACTTTATGAATATGTCGGAAAGAACTTTCGTGGATACGATGTTCTCTACGATATGCTTCACGATAAAAAAATCTCTCTTCCTAAAGGAGAGTCACTTCCATCAATCATCAAAGACGACATCTTCGTAGGCCGAGTTCTCACTTACGAAAATCAAAACTTCTTAATGAATGGTTTATGTGTAATTCCTAAAGAAGTTCGCGGCATTCTTAAAAAAGAATGTAAGCGCGTTCGTAAGCTTAAAAATCCAGGTGAAGAATTGAAGTTTTTGTTAAAGACAGAATCATTCAAAACAAAATGGATTCGCTACGGACACGTTGACGCCACTAAAATTTTCCAATTTTAGTGAGTCTTAATGCTGTTTACTAGCTACGAATTCCTCTTTTTATTTTTCCCGATTGTTTTCATTCTTTATTATGTAGTGATGCCAAAAAAGGTGAAGTTGCCCTTCATCTTTTTGGCGAGCTGCTTTTTTTATGGGTTCTGGAGCTTTAAGTTCCTTCCACTTTTATTACTCACGATTTTCACTGACTTTAAACTGGGTCAGATCATCGGACGAACGACCGACGAAAAAAGAAAATACTCGCTCGTTGTTTTTTCCGTTGTACTCAACCTTACGTTTCTTGGATTTTTTAAATACTTTAATTTTTTTCTCGATAACACCAATTCGATTTTAGGATTGCTTGGATATAAAGAGCTGCATGGAATCGGAACAATTATTCTTCCGCTTGGGATTTCCTTTTATACATTTCAGTCGATGAGTTACACGATTGATGTTTATCGTAGCAAATTTAAACCTTATGAAGAGTTTCTTCCTTTCGCAGCTTACGTTACATTCTTTCCGCATTTAATTGCCGGACCTATTGTTCGTCACTCAGAAATGGTGACCCAGTTAAGTAAGAGTAGTGAAAAAGCATTCAATCTTGATCTCGCGACTCGAGGTATAGTTTATTTTGTCATTGGTATCAGTAAAAAAATTCTTATCGCAGACAATATTGCAGCTTCCATCAATCCTGTTATTTCGATGATGGACGTAGCGACCACTGCGGAAGCCTGGGCCTGCGCTTTAGGATATACTTTCCAACTTTATTTTGATTTTTCAGGTTACACCGATATGGCCATTGGGCTCGGACTTATCTTTGGTGTTCGTTTTCCGCAGAACTTTAATTCGCCTTATAAAAGTTTCAGCATTACCGATTTTTGGCGCCGTTGGCACATGACTCTTAGTTTTTGGCTGAGAGATTATCTCTACATTTCACTGGGTGGAAACCGTAACGGTATCACTCGCACTTACTTCAATCTCTTCATGACAATGTTGTTAGGAGGATTGTGGCATGGAGCTTCATGGACATTTGTTCTCTGGGGAGCTTTTCACGGGATTCTTCTCGTTATTGAAAAATATTTCAAACTGGATGTAAGGCCTAAAAAGGCTTTCTTCAGAACATTCATCACCTTTTTCCTTGTTGTTTTTGGTTGGGTCCTTTTCCGAGCAGAGCACATGGACTTACTTATTGTTTGGCTGAATAAATTGTTCTCATTCGAAGGTGGGTGGAAACTCATTCACTTTACGGCGCGCACTCGCGACCGTTTTGCTGCTGCGATGGTGATTGGGGCATTTATTATTTGGTTCTGTAAAAATACAACTGAGTTGGACTTGAAGTTTGTTCCATCTAAAAAACTGGCCATTGCCCTTGCAGTCCTCTTTTTTGCGGCCGTTTTATTTTTGGGTAGTGATTCACCATTTTTGTATTTTCAATTTTAGAGAAAGAAATGGATAAGATGTTTGTAAAATATTTTTTTGGAGCACTTTTACTTATCGCAATTGTATATTGTGCCTTCATCTCTTTCGTGAACCCACAGCAAACCGCTCCCATTTCATTGTCGGACAAGTTCCGGCCTTATCACGACAATTTTATTTTGCGAAAAGTTGAATTGATGGAGCAGAATAAATTCGAAACACTTATTTTGGGTTCATCAACATCAGAAGCTTTTTATACATCGGAAGTTGATCACTATTTTAAAACCAAAAGTTTTCACGGATCAATTGGGGGTGGAAATACTTTTGCTCGTTATGTTCTTTTTAAGAAAGCCCTAAAAAATTTCCCTGATATAAAGCGAGTGATTTATATCGCTGATTTCTACGAATTTAATCAGGATGAAATTCCCAATGTTCTCGCTTTTAATAATGATATGAATAGTGAGTTGGAACCGCGATTTTGGCTTCACCATCAATTTGATTACCTCAAATATCTTTTTTCACATCAATTGATAGAATCTGCTTTTTCTGTCATGAAAAGAAAAAGTAAAGGCTATCAGTCACCGCTGTTGCCTGATGGTTCAACAACGACTTCTATGATCATGAGTACTGTCCAGACTGAAGAGGCTTTTAATTCAAAAATTGCCCCTGAAAATAAGCAAAAACTGCATGAAGAAATTCTGGAGAACAATGTAACGTACTCGCAAAATGTACTGGCCAATTTTGAAGAGCTTAATCCTGACGTTAAGTTCTATTATAAAAAATTGATTGATGAGGCGAGGGCCCGAAATGTTGAAGTGCTTTTTCTCTTAACACCATATCATCATGATTTTCGTAAACTGCTCTTTAAAGATGAAAAAATTGTTAAACGCTATGGAGAGTGGGAATCTTTCTTCAAAGGGCTGGCCGAATCTCAAAACGTAAAAGTTTTTGATTTCCTTAATAGTGTCATTGCCACTGATCCTGAATCAGGTGTTTGGAGAGACGGAATTCATTTCAATACATTTGCTGCCAGCACATTCATTCAAAAGATGAGTGAAGGGACAAAATAATGATTAAATTATCGGTCGTCATCATCACGCTTAATGAAGAAAAGAACATTGGCCGATGTATCGATTCCGTTGTCTCGGTGGCGGATGAAATTCTCGTAGTTGATTCGCTTTCAACTGATCGAACAAAAGATATTTGTATTTCTAAAGGCGCGCGTTTTGTTGAGCAAAAATTTTTAGGATATGTTGAGCAAAAAAACTTTGCTCTCAATTTGGCAACTCATGATTATGTTCTGTCTTTAGATGCTGATGAAGCGTTGGATGAGACTCTGAAAGAATCGATAAAAATGATTAAGAATCGTTTTGATAAAGATGGTTATACGTTTAATCGTCTCACGAACTACAACGGCCATTGGGTTCGTCACTGCGGCTGGTATCCGGATACAAAATTGCGAGTGGTGAAAAAAGCTAAAGCGAAATGGGTAGGGAATAATCCGCACGATGCTTTAAATGTCGAAGGCGTTACTGGTCATTTGAGCGGTGATCTTCTTCATTACTCTTACGACTCGATTTCTTCACACGTTCTGCAAACAAATAAATTCAGCACCATTGAAGCGAAAACTCTCTTTGATAAAGGGAAGCGCGCAACCCTGGTGAAACTTGTTACGAGACCGCCTTTCCAATTTTTCAAAGATTATTTTCTTAAGGCCGGATTTTTAGACGGTAAATATGGTTTTGTTATTTGTTTCCTCAATTCGTTATACGTCTTGCTGAAATATGCAAAGATGATTGATCTTCAAAAGCAAAAAAAAGTATAACTATAACTTAGTGACGATAAGTTCCATCGAGCTTGCGCCTACAGTAAAATCAGCCGTGGCTGAGCTTAGATTATAATTCCCTTCGAATCGCACAAAAAGAATTTGACCAGCCTTCAAATAAAATTTTCGAGCTTCCGGTAGATAGGATGGATAACTAGTAGGGGGATCAAAAACTGTATCGTTATTATTGTCTCTTATATCGCGACTTGATCCTTGACCCGAAAGATAAAAAGCTTGATGGGAAGTTGTAGCTATCGATAAATTATCAGCAACTGTTACGTTCACATTTGAATTCACGCTCACCATACATCCCATCGAAATACAGACTTCATTGGCAAAATTACTTGAAGTTGATGCTAAAAATTTAATCTCATACCATCCATCAGATGGAATTTGATAGTAGTGAAAATTGGATCCTTCAGAGAATGCAGATGGATCAGCATCGACTGCAGTTTGTAAGCTTCCTGTTAAAATTGAATTGAAACTTATTCTTTTACGGAAAACTGTACAAGTAGGACAATCTGAAGGCACTTCAAACTGACCATTAGTTCCTGTAAATGGCGTTGTGAGTTTTGCATGCACAACGATGCTGCCTGCAATTTTTTCAAAGTTCGAATTAATTTCACTCGCAGAAATGGGCGTTCCCGATGTGAACACAAAAAATCCTGGAAGATTTGTCGCTGCAACTCCAACGAGTGATGACAAACAAATCGTAAGTGCAACACCGTGAAAAAATCCAAATTTTTTGAAGTTCATTTATTGTCCCCAGTAACTTAAATTCCAGCGATCACTGTTCCATTTCGCTGTCGTATTTTTTTTTGTTTCAAGAATCATTGTTGCGTACATTGTTTGCTGACAGTTTTCTTCAAGGAGATTTATTGTCACTGTGGCTTCTGGTGAAGCTAAGTTTATATTGGAAACTGAGCCACATTTCATTACTCCGGAGGCAACGTCTGGCCCTGAAAAAATGACAGCCGAGATCGTATAAGTTCCGTGTGGAATCATGGCCGAATTTTCACTATCAAGTTTATAAAGTGATTTTGATTGTGTGCCTAAATCTGTTGTTTGGACAAAAGCACCGCCAACACTTGAAGTCTCTAAGGCCGCGTGACCAAGCACGAGTTTAAATCCACTTTTGGTTTTCGGTTTGTCCGAGCAACCAATCAGGATAAAAGTAAGAATGGAAAAGAAAAGGAGCTTTTGCATGTTAACTAATCGGAAATGGGGAACTAAACCTTAATCCTACTAACTTGATCCAACTTGTCGGATAAAAGCGCTTCTCCAATCTAGTTGCAGGGATTAATATTAAGTCGCTTACCATAATTTTCTGAAGGAGATCTCAATGGAACCTCTATCAATTATTGTCCTTATCCTTATCGGATTCATGCTTTTTGATTCGATCTTTATTGTTCAATCACAGTCTGCTGCGATCATTGAACGTTTCGGTAAATACCAATTTACAGCGCACGAAGGATTAAATTTTAAACTTCCTTTTATCGATCGCATTGTTGTTCGTAGAAATTTGAAAATCGTTCAACAGGACATTGAAGTAGAAACAAAAACTCGCGACAACGTTTTCGTTCGCACGAAAGTTTCGGTTCAATATCAAATTATTCGCGATAAAGTTCATGATTCATACTACCGTCTGTCAGATCCGATTGCCCAAATTGAAAGTTATATCTTCGACGTTGTCCGCAGTGAAATTCCAAAACTTAATCTCGATGATGTTTTCGTCAGCAAAGATACAGTGGCCCTTGCGGTAAAAGAATCGCTTGAAGAATCGATGGATGATTTCGGTTTTATGATTATTAAAACACTCATCACAGATATCGATCCGGATGAAAAAGTTAAGCAATCAATGAACGAAATCAATGCGGCCGAAAGACTCAGAGATGCGGCCATGGCCAAAGCAGAAGCCGAAAAAATCGGGATTGTTATGCAGGCCGAGGCGCATGCTGAAAGTAAGCGACTTCAAGGTTTGGGTATGGCCAACCAAAGAAAGGAGATTGCGGCCGGACTAAAATCTTCGATTGAAGACCTAAAACAATCAGGAATTAACAATGAAGAAGTCCTCACAATTCTTCTTATTACACAACATTATGATGCCCTGGAGGCCATGAGTAAGAATTCTAAAACTAATACGATCATGGTTCCTTACAGCTCAAACAATGTTACGGGGATGCGAGACCAAATTCAGGAAGCCATTCTCACGTCGGTTAATGCTACCCGAGATAGCTAATTCCTAGGGGAAATGCTAAAATCAGGTCTCATTAGACAGTTTTAATCGAGAGGACAAAATGAAAGTTTCCGTTATTGGAACAGGGTATGTTGGCTTAGTCAGTGGGACTTGTTTTGCTGAAATTGGCCACGATGTTACGTGTATTGATATCGATCCAAAAAAAATTGAAATGCTAAGAGCGCATAAGTCTCCCATCTATGAACCGGGCTTAACGGATCTTTTGGAGAGAAATATAAAAGCAGGTCGTCTGCAATTTTCTACTGGCTATGAATCAGTAGCATCTGCAAAAAGTATTTTCTTAGCAGTTGGAACACCATCTGCTGACGATGGAAGAGCAGACCTGACTTATTTAAAAGCAGCGGCCGCTGAAGTCGCGAAACACTTAGCTGACGATGCTATTGTCGTTATCAAATCAACTGTTCCAGTGGGAACATCAGTTGAAATCAGAAAATTGATTTCATCTCTCACAAAGAAAAAATTTCACCTTGTGAACAATCCAGAGTTTTTAAAAGAAGGTTCAGCAGTAGAAGATTTTATGCGTCCAGACCGAGTTATCATTGGACACCAAGATGACTACGCAATGGGTGTAATGGAAGAACTGTATGCTCCACTTGTTCGTCAGGGAAATCCAATTTACGGAATGAGCAACCTTTCAGCCGAAATGTCGAAGTATGCCGCTAACTGTTTTCTTGCGACTAAAATTTCATTCATCAACGAGATTGCTCGTCTTTGTGATGCTACACAAGCGGACATCGAAGAGGTTCGTAAAGGGATCTCATCAGATAAACGTATCGGTGGTCACTTTTTATACCCAGGTCCTGGTTATGGCGGATCTTGTTTTCCAAAAGACGTTAAAGCACTCATCGCTACAGCGGAAGATTTTGGAATGGATTTAAAAATCGTCAATGCTACTGAAGAAGTGAACGACGAACAAAAAGCTTATGTGTATTCAAAAATTCGCAAGCACTACGGCGAAGATTTAAAAGGCAAAGTATTCACGTTTTGGGGTGTTGCTTTTAAAGCTAACACTGACGACGTGAGAGAAACGGCCGCAATCGCTATGGCCAAAAAACTTATTACCGCAGGCGCTTCAATTCAAATTTTTGATCCAGTTGCTACTGAAAATTATTTAAAAGTCATGAGTGAGTACAAAGAATGCGAAGGGAAAATCAAACCTTTCAGTGATAAGTACGAAGCTCTCAACGGTGCAGACGCATTAATCACTGTTACTGAGTGGCGTGAATTCAATGCGCCAGACTTTTCTGAAATAAAAAAACGTTTAAAGAAACCTGTAATCTTTGATGGCCGCAATCTTTATGATACTAAAAAAGTCCTCGCTGAGGGTTTTGAATACTTCGCTATAGGAAAACACATCAAATGAAAGTAGCCGTTCTTCAACTTAGATCAGTACTCGATTTTAGAACTAATCTCGAAACAATTCGCGAGATGCTCAAAGAAGCTAAAAGTAAAGGAGCTGTCGCGGCTTTCTTACCTGAAGTTTTTTATTCCATGGGCGATGGTCAAACGAGCACACCTCATCTTGTTGAAGCGGGCAATGAGCACTTTGAACAAATTAGAAAACTTGCTGTCGATTTTCAAATGGCCCTGATCGGTGGATCAGCAGCTACAAACCTCAATGGTAAAGTTGTTAATCGCGCATACAATTTTGATAAAAACGGAAAAGACTTAGGTCACTACGACAAAATTAATCTATTTGCTTGTGATCTCCCGGATAAAAAACTTTCTGAAGCAAAAACATATACGGCGGGTACTGAGACAAAAATGATCGAAGTCGACGGACACAAAGTTGGACTTGGAATTTGTTTTGATATGCGCTTTTCAGAAATGGCCCACAACTATCGCATGAAGGGAGCAGAGATTTTAACGTTCCCCGCTGCTTTCACAGTGCCAACCGGAAGAGCTCACTGGCATACACTTCTGCGTGCGCGTGCAATCGAAAATCAATGTTTCGTCATCGCTGCTGCTCAATGGGGAAAACACAACGACCGCATGGAAACATATGGCCACTCGCTTGTTGTTGATCCTTGGGGAGATATCCTTCTTGATCTGCAAGAAGGAGAAAAAATGGGCATTGCAGATTTAGATTTTTCTCGTATTGATTACATTCGTAAATCAGTACTGATGAACAGAAACTAATCTATTCCTTACACTCTAAAACTTTTTGTGTATAAGCCGTCACCTTCAGTTTGACGGCTTTTTTATTTTCCATCGATTTTTTCAAGCAGGGGATGAGTTTTTCTTCTGCCGTATAAGCAGCGGCATGCTCAAGCATTTCTAATCGATATTGATTGGGTTTTTCCAATGCAAACTTAGAAATCGTTGCATTGATTTCCATCGTTTTATTTTTATCAACTCCAGCATAAGAAGAGAGTGAGATAAATGTTAAAGCTAATATTGTTTTTTTCATTTTGGTTCCAATGGTTTGTATTGTTTCATTGTCTGATTAGACATACTCATCTTTTCATCTTCACTTAAATTGATACTTTCGCGTGGAAGATAAGGATCTGAGCTTGAAAATGAAAGGGATGAACGTTCAAAAGCGGCCACGTTTTCCGGGAATGGGAAAGCGGTGATCACAGAGCCCTTAGCAGTGTTTTTCGACATTCTGTTGTCCCACTCTTCAACAGTAACTGGTTTGTCGAAAAGAGATGGATCAATAACCATTTTTTGAATTCCGCCATTTCCATCCTCTACATAGACTATAGGTGCTACGTGAAAATTCCAGCGAATGTCAGTGCCAGGAACATACAGATCGCCTTTGATCCATACTTTATCGACACGTACTCCTTCTGCTTCAAAACGACGGGCCATTAAGTGAGCGCGGGCGTAACAACCGTCGTATTTATATTTCCAGGCGATGTCTTTCATACCAGCTGCTTTATTAAAAAGTTCAGTTGCTCTTTGAAGAGTGATCGTTTGATCAACTTTCTGGTCTGGATAAAAATTCTTTTTTAATTTCTGAAGATTTTTAGCTGCGTTTGGATCGAGGATGAGCCCATTATAAAGACAGCCATATTGCGCTGATTTATTAGGATCAATGTAATTTCCAACAAGACTTCCATCGGCCATGACTTGAATGAATTCGGCCATCTCAAGATCGGCTACTTTTTTCAAAAGCTGTTTGCGGGCTTCTAATAATTTTTCTAATCCATCACTGTTTGTGCAAATATTTTTTTGCATCTCAATCATCTGTTGAAAGTATGGATTTTTGTAGGCCGCTATTTTCTCGCGATCACTTCCCAGTTTTTCCGGAAGAGCATCGGTATACATCGCGTATGGATTGTAAGTTCCAAATGGATTATTGAGAAAAATAGAATTATCCACCAACGGTGATTGAATTTTCGATGAGTGAATTGTTTTGATTCTTAGATTTGGTCCCAGCCCATCTTTGTCGTAAAGATGAATGCTTGTACTTCCCATAGCTCCCGGAGACGAATCATAGAGAAGAGTGCTGTCATAACTTTTACCATTAACAATTAATGGATCACATTTATATGTTCCACATTGAAATGTGATGTTGTATTTTGCACTGTAGTCAGCTTGCTCTTTTGAGAGCTCTCGAGAAGCGCCTCGGTGACATTTAATCTTTTGGCCGTCTTCCATTTCAAGGCTGTATGTAGAATCCTTGAACGCTTGATCGTAAGCAGATTTCAGTTCATCTCGTTTTTGGGTAAGTAGCCTTGCAGCTGCTTCAAACTCGGCAGAACCTTTTTTCTTTTCAATTTTCTTTCCGTAAATATCAAAACCTTTACCATTGAGAAAATTATCAACCATCCCAACTTTATTCATGTATTCCGCAGACGCGTTCGCCATTGAAGGATATTTGTAGTCCGCCATGTTCGCAGGAACTTCATAAATGGTTTTGTTTTCTTTTTCGATTTTTTTGATGATAGGTGTACTAATATCGCCTTTATCATCCGTACCCAATGCCAGGAAATGATAGCTGTTATTGTTAACCAGTAAGGGTTTTCCATTATTGTCACAAACATAAATTTCAACCGCAGAATCAAGCTTACAATTAAGTGGTTGTTGCTCAGTCATCAAATGAACTTTGATCTGATCATCTGCCGCAAAACTATTAAGCGAGAGCAATAGAGGAATAAGAAGACGTTTAATCATCGTTGGCCCTTGGTTATAATCAAAGGCTTATCGGATCTACGTAAACGAGAATAAATTATTTTATACCGAGCGAACCGCTCAACTTTTGAACGAGTTTAGGATGAAGAAGAACTGAGCCCAAGATCCCGATTCCACAGCCTAAACTGATATCTATGATCCGCCAGTAAGCAAGGTGGTGGGAAGCTATGGCATTAGGTGTGGCCACTTCTAAGAAAAACAGAATAAGAGCAGCGATGAAAACATTCCCAAGCCAATAGTTTTTGGTCAGTCCAAAAGGCATGAGAAAAGAAGCGATAAAAATACAAGCAATCAATATGCGAGGATCAGAAATGAGGGCCAGCATAACGGCAGCGATAAAAACGCCTATGACAGTTCCAACGAAACGTTGAAAACCTTTATAAATTCCCTGCAAACTATCCGGTAGCATAACAATCATTGCAGTACCTACTACCCAATATGGATGAGAGAGTTTTAGATGCCCCATTATATAGTGGCTTGCAACAGCAATAACAGCGAAGAGAAGCGAAAAACGTAATGAATCTTTATTCTTTAAAGCTTGGGAAAGAGTTTGTAGTTTACTGCGCATCGGTTGAGTTTGATGACGGAATAAAAAATAAAGTAACAGGACGAGAATGATGTAAACCAAAAATGCCATTATGGAATAGCGAAACAATTGATCTCTTGTTTTAAGAATAATGGGTTCACTAGAAGTGGTCATGAACTGCAAGGTAACGAATAAAATCATTCTTTCGAGCTCAATCCCAAAAGTTTTGGATTTCCCCAAGAGGAAACTAAGAAAGAAAAGGAGAAGAGAGATGAGGATTGGATAGCTTTGAACTTCTGTACCTACCCACATCGAAAGCATCAAACAGAGAAAAGTTGTGAGCAAATGACGGAGTCTTATTTTTAAAGGGCCGAAATGATCATTGAGAAAAAAAACTAAACCCATCAATGATCCGAACATTGCTGGCTGAACAGCTTCGAAGCTATGTCCGACAATAAGAGGTAATGTGATTGCACACGCACTCATCAACATTTTGTGAGTAGGAGTAACTTCTGGTGCGAGCTCCAGTGATTTCTCAATGTGATTTTTTAGAGGCATATTCTATTTCAGCAGCGATGTCATAGTATGTTTTAACATTTTTAAATCATCTTTAAATTGATTTTCATTTGAGTAAACGAATGAAATTTTATCTTTAAAAGGTTTGATCTTATCCACTTGTTGAACTGATTTAACCCAAGATTGATTTTCTTTCACAACTCTCGCAGGCAGTATGGCACAACCTAATCCTTCGAACAAGGTTTTGCTAATGAGTTCGAGGTTAGGTATTTCAACGTAACTGTTAAATTGATGATCTTGTTTTTCAAGTTGGCGAATAATGTAATGGCTCTGATGTAGATTGGGATCAAAAAAAAGTGTGTTTTGATCTTTTAGTTTAGTAGGGCGCCAAAGCGTAAACTCATCTTCACCTATGCTTGATAAAATGAGATTGGGATGGGGATGAGGATTGATCGCCACAGCACAATCTATTTTTCCTTCCTGCACCCATTCTGTGACTTCACGGGATAATCCAAAAAAGTATTTAAGTTTTATATCTAGTTTTGTCTTTAAGAGTTGAGGAAGAATATAGTGCCCCACTGAAGGGTGCATGCCTAAAGAAAAAGTTTTTGTTTCACGTGCTTTTCCTCGCACTAAGAAATCTTCAACAGCAATTAGTTCTTCCATTATGCGTTTTCCGTGCATGGCCAGATAAGAACCTGCTTCAGTCAACAGCAGTCCATTTTTTCTACGGAGAAAGAGTTCCTTTTGCACATCAGCTTCAAGTCTTTTTATGGCATGACTGAGTGCTGGCTGAGTCAGCCCTAGAGCTTGAGCAGCTTTTGTAAGGTGAAGGTGTTCAGCAGTAACCAGGAAAAAACGCAAATCATTAGAGTTAATCATTAAAAAATTTAATCATAGATATAATTATTATTCAATTTATTTATATTCAAAACAAACGTAAAACTGGTTCAACCAAAGGGAGGGACTATGAAAGCATTACTATTTTCTTTATTACTAACAGTATCTTTAAATACAATGGCGGGAGAGAGAGTCATTCTCAAAGACAGCCTTAAAGTGAAAACAGAAGTGAGCACTAAAACTGTTCGTTGCTCACATCTTGGATATGGATTAGCAGAACTGAAGATCAATATTGAAGCATTAGATGGTTGGACTATTTTTGATCATACCAATGTTAATTTTGGAGATCGTTTCGATCAGCCGTGTATGACCGCTGGACCTTGTAAACGTTTCCAGGGTGATACTGATGCACTTTCTGTTGATTCTGTTGTTCAAAACAATCCCAGAAAAGAATCTATTGAAATTCATCGCGAGCTTATTGAAAGTCGTGAGTTGACAGAAGATGAAGGTGTGAAAGTTTGTCAAAGAAGTTTAAGAGAAGAGTTGAAAACAAACGTGGGTGGAGTTGATTTTTTCCACATCCGTTCAGGTGCAGTTGAAACTCTTCGCGCAGAAGCATGCCATATTTAATAGGGCAATAACTCTTCGGCCCTTGTTGATAGTTTGTATGAAGGGGGAGTGGCATTCAGCTTCTCTCCCTTTATAACTTTTTTATAAAGTTCAAGATAGCGTTTGGTGTATAACTCGATTCCAAAATTTTCTTCCGCGTACTTTCTAATTTTTTCAGGATTAAAGTTTTTTGCATGATCAACTGAAAGTAGTAGGGAAAGCTCATCTTTGTTTTTAGCCACAAATCCAACTTCCGATGAAATGAGTTCAGGCAAACTTCCATAAGGTGAAACTATTGCTGGCAAACCTTGTGAAAATGCCTCAATGACAGCTATACCAAATGGTTCGTGCCAGCGGACTGGAAAGAGAAGAGCATCACTCTCACGGATGAGCTTCATCTTTTCATCTCCACCAACAATGCCATGATTATGTATGTAACGAGAAAGGCCCCACCATCTTCCGCCAGCGACATTGAGATGTTTATGATTTTCCCTGCAGGCCTCAACTGTTTGCTTGAGATTTTTAACTTTCCAAGATGCTTTCGCTAAAAACAGAAAACGATTCCATTCGCGTTTTTCTTTTGGTTGGAAAGGATACTCGCTAAAATCAAGAGCATTGTGCACATATTGATCTGAATTATGAATGTCAGCATGTTTCTTTGAAACAAACACCGAGTTGTGATTTAACTTCTCACCAATTTGTCCGTTGCCATGAACGGTATTGATCGAAGGTACTCCTGGTATTTCAGCATTAAAAGGAAAATGAACGATATCAGTTCCCGGTCGAAGAAGTTTTTCCCAGGTTGATTTATCAGCACTATATGTTCTTAATTCAATTCCATATTTTTCGACTTTTGAATCGGGATGTCCGACGTAAACGACTTGATGACCTTGGCGAACAAGTTCCACCATATGCCAGAAGAGAATTCTTTCAGTTCCGCCGTAACCGGAAACGGGGAGAGCGGCCGGGTGAAAAAAAACACACTTCATATTTGTTTGCCTTGCTGAAGCTCATGCAGTTTAGCGTATTTCAAAAGTGCGTATAGAGAATTAATACAGCAAATGATGAAGCCATAACGGCCATCAAGAAATCCGCGCTTGAAAAAATAATCACGAACAAATTTAAAAATTGGTCGTGTGAAAACTTTAAATAATGAAGAGCGCTTGCCTTGTTTGTAAGCTGCACGTGCCGCGATTGTTGTAAATTTGTCTGTCTGAATAACGTGTGCAGCGATTGATTCATAACTGTAGTGAAGGAGATCGCCTTTTAAAAATCCAACTTTGTTGGGATCATTGGGTTTTAAAATATCGTGAGGATTTACACCGCTCCAGCGAGCTGCATTTTTTTTCACGAGTCTTAATTTTGTATCTGGATACCAACCTGAGTATCGAACCCAGTGGCCATTATAATTGGTGAGTCTATTAAACTTATAACCATCCATTACAAAATTATTCTTAATGGCTTTAATTTCTTTTAAAAGTTCAGGAGAGAGTGCTTCATCTGCATCGAGTGAAAGCACATAATCATGAGTAGCGAGATCAAGCGCCACATTTTTTTGTTCAATATGGCCAGCAAATGGATTCTTAATGAATCGAGCTCCCAGACTCAAACAAATTTCCTCTGTTTTATCTGTTGAAAAAGAATCGACCACAAGGATTTCGTCGGCAATTTCTTTGACGGAGCCAATGCAACGAGCAATGTTGTTTTCTTCGTTGTACGTTATGATGGCTACTGTTAATTGGACCATAAAGAGCTAACCTCATGCCGTCATCAAAAACCATTTTCATACTTAAAAATCGCGCTCTAGGCGACTCTATTATGGGTTTAAGTTCGGTTCAATACCTGCGGCAGTTGTATCCCAAGGCTAACATTATTTACGCCGTTCCTCAATGGATCGCCCCACTTTATCAGGATGTGCAGACTAAAGCGGACATGATTTATCCGCTCTCGCTAAAAAATGTTCGGGATGTTTTTAATCTCTTTGATGATTTGATGGCCATGAAAGTGGATCACATCCATGAGATGCACCAGTCGGGAAGAGGAAGCAAAGTTTTTAAAATGTATTCACTTATTAAAGGTATTCCTTACACCTTTCACAATCATCATCTAAAAAGTGGAACAAAAGTTATTGATCAAGGTGTGATTAAATCTCTCATTCAACGTGATCTGGATGGTGTCCATTCGTTTTTTGGTGAAGGTCAACCGCCATCTTATTTAGAGTGGCAGCCGGAGATTTTATTAAATTCTCATGTTAAGTTGAATCGAATAATTTTTGGAGTGGTTGCAACCCGCAAGGCGAAGATGTGGCCGCTTGATCACTACGTTCGTCTGGCAAAGCTCATCGAAAAAAATTTCCCGGATATTAAAATTAGTATTCCACTTTCTCATGGAAAAGATGATCAACTTATCAAAGAAGATCTCATGGCACTCGATCTTCCTTCAAATGTTTCGATCGTTCATTTACCACTAAGAGAGCTGCCTCAATACTTCAAAGAATCACAACTCTATATTGGAAACGACACAGGATTGAAGCATCTTGCGGTTGCAGTTGGAATAAAATCGTATACGTTATTTGGCCCGGAGCCAGCTACTGAATGGCATCCTTATGATGAAAAACAACATCCGTATTTTTATCAACAGGATCTTGCATGCAGAATTCGCGAGAGTCATTACTGTGGATTAACGGTTTGTGATTTAAAAGATGATTATATGAGATGTATGAAACTGTTTCCGCCTGAAGTTGTTTATCAGGCGGTAGAATCTACATGTAAGGGTTTTCGCCAGTCGCATGATCAGTTAGATCAACAACTTCAGTAATTTCCGGAAAATTTTGTTTCACAAGAGTTTGGATCCCCTGCTTGAGTGTTGCTGTTGAGCTTGAACAGCCTTGGCATCCGCCTTGAAGTCGCACGAATAGTTTATTGTTATCAAGATCAACGATCTCAACATTTCCACCGTGGGCCGCAAGTGCCGGGCGAACTTGTTCATCAAAAAGAATTTCTAATTTACGCATCATAAAGTGTATCCGTTTAAAATTGGCCTTTCATTAATTCTAGCTGAGAGATTGCAGAATATATAGCATGTTCTACGCGCAGTATACTCGATGAAACTTTTACACTTTTAAATCCCGCTTGGTGGAATCGTTCAATATCTTCTTTGATAAATCCACGTTCAGGACCTATGGCGAGAGTGACAGGACGTGAAAAATCAATAGTCTTTGAGTATTCACTAAAGGTTTTTGCCCCTTCCAGGTCTAGAATGAATTTCTGATCCTGATTCGAATAGTGTTCTGCTGGGTTATATTTGTCTACCTTAACAGAGGGAAGAATACTATAGCGCCCAGATTGTGAAAGTCCTGCAAGAAGATGTTCGCGCATTTCTGCTTCATCCAATAATACATTTGAGGTGAGATAACTTTTTTCAGAGAGTTCTGCTTTAAAAAAATGAATTTTTTTAGCACCGAAAGTCGTCGCATGTTCGAGAATTTTTTTGATTGTTTGAGGTCTGGAAACGCCAACGACAAGCTCAAACCATGGAGCAACCTGTTCAGCTAATTCGCTCAGCTTGAGACGGCATTCAGTTGCTGAAAATGAAATGACTTCACCTTTACAGAGACCTTTGTTGATAATGGCACATCTAAAAGTCTTACCAATTTCCGGTTTTAATGTTTCTCGTAAATGAGAGAGGATTTTCGGATCGGTGATGATTCCGCTATCGTTGTCGAGCATGAGTGAGTTCATGCATCTTAAATCTCATCAAGTCTGGAACTCGTCAAGTCAATCGTTTCGTCAATACTCTCATCTTCAAGGCTTTCATCCTCGTAAGATTCCACCTGGATGATAGTGTCTACGTAGTGCTGGTAAGGGTAAGAAAGGCTTGTTTGTTGTTTAAGAACAAACAAAAAAACAAAAAGAGTGACAGCCGCACCTCCCGCCCATGAAAACCATTTGATGGTAAATTTTTTATCAGAGTTACTCTGATTGAGCTTACGCTTGAAATCCATATCAAAATGTTTCGTAGGCGCCACATGCATTTTTTCATTAAATGATTTTTTTAAATTACTCATGCGACCTCAACATTCTCTAAAAGAGTTTTAAGTGAATTTTTTGCTCTATGAACGAGATTTTTTACAGCCTGTGGAGAGCGATGAAGAATGGCCCCCATTTCTTCGAAAGATAAATCATCATTCATCCACAACAACGTAGCTTCACGCTGTGAAAGTGAGAGCATTTCAAGCGCTTCATGTAATTGCTTGCGAGTCGATTGCTCTATAAGTTTTTCAAGAACAGCATCGTCTACAACCGCAATTTCCAGTTCATCGGTAAACATTTCATCGGGCTCTCGTTTTTGTTTTCCTAGAGCATCGATGTTTGTATTTTTACAAATGGCCCACAACCAGCCTTTAAAAGAGCGTTTCGGATCAAAATGACTTTTATAGCGATACACTTTCAAAAAAGTTTCATGAACCATTTCTTCGGCCTTGGCCTGATTGAAAGTATAGCCGTAACTAAATCGCAATAGCGGCTCTTTGTACTTATTGTACAAACGCTCAAAAGCAATTTGATCATCTTCATTTGCAAAGAGTTGCATCAGTTGATTATCAGTCTGGCCCGTTGGTTTTTCTTCCATACACTCTCTATACGCCGGTTCGCCCCTAAAAGTTTCGCGAAACTTTTTTTAGGCTATCAACGTATATGGAGTAATAGAACCGAAAAACGGAGGTTTTCATGTCCGCACTAACCAAATTATTGACACTTAGCTTCGCTTTATGCCTTTTCCCAATGGTGGCGATGGGTTTAGATGAAACAGAAATCAAGCAGTTCTCAGAAGAGAATTCCCAAATGCGTAGAGAGCATACGCTCAAAATGAAGGAGCTACATTTAAAACATATCAATGAGCTTTACGATATGAAGCTGAAGCACATTCAAGAGCTCGATGACATGCGCAGACAACTGAAGGCCGATGATAAAGATAGTAATGAAGCCTTAATCAAGCAAATCAAAGAAAAACGAAAGGCCTTCAAAGAAGAAGAGAAAAAATTCAGAGAAACTTTCAAAGATGAAGTCATGAAACCGATGCGTAAAGAATATAAAAAAACAATGAAGCAAAGACACAAGCAATTAAAGGTTCAGGGGCGATTGAAAAATAGTGAGCACGGTGAGAAAGAATAAATAATTTCTTCGACTTGAATTCACGTCTTTTAAAAGGGGTTTTGTTAAACCCCTTTTTTATGAAACTTATACCAGAACTTTTTCATCCCTCTTGTTTTACCCTTCTTACTGCTCCTGTGGCCTCTGGAAAAACCAGGATGGTTGTGGAGTTTTACAGAGAGAGTGATTTTAAAATCATTTATCTTTCACCTCTACGAGCATTAGCTAACGAGGTTTATACTAACCTTAAATCCCGCGATGAAAAAAATGTTTTTCTCGCTGGTGGTGAACTTCAGCTCGCCGAAGTCTATCAAAAATTTTTAAGTTCACGAAAAGCTTTTCTCGTGACGACGGTGGAACTTCTGAGTGAAGAATTCGTGGCCGAACTTTTTATTCAAGAGCAAAAAGTCTTATTTGTCGTAGATGAATTTCATCTCTTCTATCACTGGGGAGAAGGTTTTCGACCGCTTTTGCATGATCGATTTGTGGGTATTCTAAATTATGAATTTCCATTGCTGGCAGTGACTGCAACGATGGATGAAAAAGTCATGGACTCCATGAAAAAAGATCTGGCTTACTACCAGGATTTTTGGATTCATCTTGATTTTGGAAATCATCAACTGCATCGCGAACCCGTGAAATGCATTTGTTTTCATGGTCTGAAACCTTCCTTTATTCACAAAGCATTTTGGCGGGAATTGCGAGCTAAAAAAGCTGATGATGTCTTTCTCTATTTTTGTGCTTATCGTGGACAAGTTGATGAACTGGTTGAGAGAGCAAGAAGGCAGGGATTTATCGCTCTCGGTTGTGTTGGTGGGGAAGTTCAACCTTTTCTGGATGATCTCAAAAAATATGAAAATAAAATTGATTGCATTTTTTCCACGACAACTCTTAGTCACGGAGTAAATTTACCGGAAATTAAAAAAGTCTTTATTGATTATGAAGTTAAAAACTTTGATTTTTGGCTGCAGATGATTGGAAGAGGAGGGCGGCAGGGAAGTGAGTACCAAGTTTACTCAACTGATCGTTTTCACACTTCTAAAACGGAAAGATTCAAACATAAACTTTCCATTGTTCTGTCTGATTTTTTGGGTGTAGAGTTCTAGGCATGCAAAACAAAATTGAGGGATTGGTTCTCTCAAAAGTTCCCTATGATGAAAGACATATTATAGCTCATCTTCTTCTTCGAAGCGGACGCAAAGTTTCTGTCGTTTTTTATGGTGGACGCGGTGGTGGAAAAAAACAAAAATCTTCCGTCATTGAATTAGGTTTCATGCTTTCGGTTGAACTGACGCCTGCTAAAACCCATGCTGAAATTTATCATGCTCGCGAATGGAATCTCGTTTGGCATCACGATCTCATTCGACAGAATCATCAATCTTTTTACTTAATGTGTTTTTTTCTCGAAGTCATCAACAAGCTGGCACCAACTGAAAACCTACACGATGTGCATGAAGAAAATACTGAGATGGTGGGGCTCTTTACATCTTTAAGCAATGCGCTTGTTCATATGGAAAAAGGACTTAAGGAACAATCGTTCGCCGTACATGCTCACGCCGTAATTTTTCTGACGAAAACATTATTGCAGTCTGGAGTTTTTCCGGAACGAGAACACTGTACACTTTGTGGCCACGAACTGATTGCCTTTAATGATATGTATCTGCTGCCGGAAGAAGGGGGCTTTGGATGCCCACCTTGCATGAATCAGCGCAAGTCTTTTTCAATGCAATCGGGACGTGAATTATGGGAATTGTTGGGGCACATCGCTCATACTCGTTATTCCGAACTAAATGAAATCAAGCTCGAATACAAATCTCTTCCCAAAATGCTCTTTCACTACTTCTGCTTTCAATTCCACTTAGAAGAAAAAGATTTCAAAACTCAAAGTATGGTGTTTTAGACTCAAATCCGCTACTCTCTAGGGCATGATCAAAAAATTAATTCGCCAGTTGTACCCATACCTTTATCAGTATCGTAAAAAAGCGTTTGCTGCGTTTCTTCTTTCATTCGTGCTTGCCGCTCTTTTAGGGGCTCAGCTTAAATTAGTAAAACCTATTTTTGATAAAGGTTTAAGTGGAACAGCTTCACTACAAGAAATCCTGACTCTGGCGGGAACTTTACTCCTTCTAGGACTTTTAAATTTTCCTGCGCGCTTTTATCACTTCTATTGGATGCGATATATCGGCGAGCGCATGAACTCTGATATCAGAACAGCGCTTTTTAAAAAAATGCAGAGACTTCCCACTTCGTTTTACAATCAAAACAAACAGGGAAGAATGATTTCAACTGTTCTCAACGATGCAGAAATTTTCGCTCAATCATTTCGTGCGATAGTTGATGTCATCCGTGAGCCTGCTAAGGCCGTTGTTTATCTTGGACTCGCGATTTGGAGTGACTGGCAACTAACCTTGGTTATTATTCTTGTGGGGCCGTTGTTCGTCATGATTTTCCAAGTGAGTGGAAAAAAAATCAAGGCCAATCAATCTGAAGTTCAAGAGGGAAGAGCAGAACTCACTCACAATCTTGCTGAAGGATTATCTGCTCACAAAGTGACAAAAGCTTTCAACCTTCAAGATTTTGTAATGAATCGCTACAATCGAGCGCAGGAATATTATTTTAATTTCACAATGAAAACATCGAAGGTCGAAGAGATCGCACATCCGTTTGTTGAATTAATTGGCGCACTCGCATTTTCACTGATCATTGTTTTTGCTTATTACCGAATCAGAAGCGGAGCGATGACAGTTGGAGATTTTATTCAGTTTGCCGCTGCTCTTGCTCTTCTCATGGATCCAATTCGTAAATACTCTCAGGCAAACGTAAAACTGGGACAAGGTCTTGCGGCCGCAGATCGTATCAATCAAATTCTTGATCTCGAAGAAGAAGTTGATCGTGGAACGATTTACAAAAAAACTTTTGATAAAGAAATTGTCGTTTCAAATGTAACATTCGGTTACGGCGAAGCTGACGTTTTAAAAGACTTTAGTTTGAGTGTAAAAAAAGGGCAGAAGATCGCTCTCGTGGGTCTGTCGGGTTCCGGAAAATCTACCTTGATCAATCTCTTGCTGGGATTATACCCACTCTCAAAAGGGCAGATCACGATTGATGGTGACAAGCTTTCAAACATTCACTTGAAGTCGTTGCGCTCACTTTTTGGCCTCGTGTCTCAGGACATTTTTCTTTTTCATGACACGATCCGCGCAAACTTAACGATCGGTGGGAATTTCTCAGATGACGAAATCAAGAAGGCACTTGAGGTTTCATACGCGTCAGAATTTGTGAATAAACTTCCCATGGGACTTGAAACTGTCATTGGGGACAGAGGAGCAAAACTCTCAGGCGGCCAGCAACAACGTCTCACAATCGCCCGCGCGTTCCTGCAAAATACTGATATCTTGCTCTTTGATGAGGCCACATCTGCTCTTGATAACGAATCAGAAAAGGTTGTGCAAAAGGCCCTTGAGGCCATCGCAGGCAACAAAACGGTCATTGCTGTCGCTCACAGACTTTCGACGATTCAGGACTACGACAGAATTTTCGTTTTAAAAGACGGGCGACTCGTTGAAGAAGGCACTCACAGAGAGCTAATTGCCAATGAAAGTGAATACAAAAAACTTTATGAACTTTCCTTAAAGTCCGTGTAAATCCTTTAAAGAATCCACATTTACCTGTAAACTTCCCCCTGTATAAAAAGCAGATTTCTCGTTTTTTAAAAGGGAGTTTATTGTGTCGAATGTATCCGATTTAAAATCAATGAATGATTTAGTGGCCCTCTGTAAGCAAAGAGGATTTATTTTCCAATCGTCAGAAGTCTACGGTGGTTTGAATTCATGCTACGACATGGGTCCATACGGTGTTGAACTCAAAAATAATTTAAAGGCTCGCTGGTGGAAATCAATGACGTACAGACAAGACGTTGTTGGTGTTGATGCTTCAATTCTTATGCACCCAATGGTGTGGAAAGCTTCAGGTCACGTTGATGGATTCTCTGATCCACTTATCGATTGCAAAAGCTGTAAAGAAAGATTCCGCGCAGACAAAATTGATATCAAGGCTCCATGTCCAAACTGTGGCGCTAAAGAATCATTCACAGATATTCGCCAATTCAATTTGATGTTCAAAACTCAAATGGGAGCGATGGAAGATACTTCGTCTTCAGTTTATCTTCGTCCAGAAACGGCCCAAGGGATTTTCGTCAACTTCCTCAACGTTCAAACGACAATGAGAAAAAAACTACCTTTCGGTATCGCTCAAATCGGTAAAGCATTCCGTAACGAAATCACACCTGGAAATTTTATTTTCCGCATGCGCGAATTCGAACAAATGGAAATGCAATATTTCATCAAGCCAGGAACTCAAAAAGAGGCGATGGAAGAATGGAAAGCAGCTCGCTGGCAATGGCATATCGATAACGGTATTCGCCCTGAAAAACTAAAATGGTACAAACAAGAAGAGCTTGCTCACTATGCTGACGCGGCTTTTGATATTGAATATGAATTCCCATTCGGTTGGGGCGAAATTGAAGGTATCCACTCACGCACAGATTTCGACTTAAAACAACACGAGCAATTCTCTGGAAAGAATCTGCATTATGTTGATCAAGTGAATAACAACGAAAAATATATTCCATATGTTTTGGAAACATCAGTCGGCGCTGACCGTTGTTTACTCACAATTCTTTGCGATGCTTACCGTTTAGAAAACGAAGGCGACAAAGAAAAAGAAAGAGCAGTGATGAAATTCCATCCAACTCTCGCACCAATCAAAGCGGCGATTATGCCACTCATGAAAAAACCAGAGCTCGAAGCTGTTGCAGATAAACTCTTTGCAGACGTGTCGAGAAATTACAAAGCAGAATACGATGTGTCTGGCTCGATTGGTAAACGTTACCGTCGTCAAGATGAAATCGGGACTCCATTTTGCATGACTGTGGATTTTGACACCCTCACTGATCACGCTATCACTATTCGTGATCGCGACACGATGGTGCAGGAAAGAGTTGCCCTCGATAAAGTGCAAGATTACTTAAAAGAAAAATTAAAATTTTAAAGAATAGAAAACCTCTAACAAGTCTCAATTAATCGAGATCAGGAGAATGAAATGACGAAACAATGGGTGTATCTCTTCAGTGCGGAAAAGACAGAAGGGAACAAAGAGATGAAGGATTTGCTAGGTGGTAAAGGGGCCAATCTCGCAGAGATGTGTTCACTTAAACTAGCGGTACCTCCAGGCTTCACAGTAACAACTGAAGCTTGTCTTGATTACGAGAAAAGTAAAAAAACAATTAATCAAGAAATCAAAGATCAAGTTCTTCACGCGATTGCAGAAGTTGAAAGAATGACGGGAAAAAAGTTTGGAGATAATACAAATCCACTTCTTTTCTCTGTTCGCTCTGGTGCTCGCGCTTCTATGCCGGGAATGATGGATACTGTTTTAAACTTAGGTTTAAACGATCAATCTGTTCTTGGTCTTGCTAACCTTACGGACAACGAAAGATTTGCATGGGACTCTTACCGTCGCTTTATCCAGATGTATGCAAACGTCGTCATGGACTTCAACGTATCACTTCTTGAAGCAACTCTTGAAGACATGAAAGAAGCTCGTCACGTTCAGGAAGATACTCAGCTAACAGCTGCTGATCTGAAAGAGCTTGTAACAGTTTTCAAGAGAATCATTCTTGAAGAATCTGGAGAATCTTTCCCAACTGATCCAATGGAACAATTGTGGAGAGCAGTTGGTGCCGTATTCAACTCATGGGGAAATCCTCGCGCTGTAAAATACCGCGAAATTTACGACATCCCTCACACATGGGGGACGGCTGTTAACGTTCAATCTATGGTCTTCGGAAATATGGGAGACGATTGTGCGACTGGTGTTTGTTTCACTCGCGACCCATCTACAGGTGAGAAAAAATTCTTCGGTGAGTATTTGATCAACGCTCAAGGTGAAGACGTTGTTGCTGGTATCAGAACGCCACAGCCGATCAATGATTTTTCTAAAAACGAATCGAATAAAAACTTCAAGACACTTGAAGAAGCAATGCCTAAAGCTTTCAAAGAGCTTTGCGATGTTTATCAGAAACTTGAAGCTCACTACAAAGACATGCAGGACATCGAGTTTACAATTGAAAAAAGTAAACTTTATATTCTACAAACTCGTAACGGAAAAAGAACAGCAGCAGCTGCTATCAAGATTGCTGTTGATTTAGTGAACGAAAGCATTCTTACAAAACAAGAAGCTCTTCTTCGCATGAATCCCGAGGATCTCAACCAACTTCTTCACCCACGTCTAGATCCAAAAGCAACGAAGAAACTTATTGCTAAAGGTCTCCCAGCATCTCCAGGTGCAGGCGCAGGTATTATTGCTTTTACATCTGAACGCGCTCATACACTTGCTGAAGAAGGACACAAAGTTATTCTCGTTCGTCAGGAAACTTCTCCTGAAGACATCGCGGGAATGGTAGCGTCTCAAGGTATTTTAACAGCTCGTGGAGGGATGACTTCTCACGCGGCGGTTGTTGCTCGCGGAATGGGTAAACCATGTGTAGCAGGATGTACGGCCCTTAACGTAGATCATAAAAAAGGAACCCTCATCGTTGATGGAAAAACTTATAAAGAAGGTGATTCATTAACAATTGATGGAGCGACTGGCGAAGTTATTGAAGGAATCGTTCCAACAATCGACGCTGCCATTACAGCTGACTTCGCCACTTTCATGGCATGGTCAGATGAATTTAGAAAACTTGGCGTTCGTACAAACGCTGATACTCCAGATGATTCTCGTGTAGCCGTTAAATTCGGCGCTCAAGGAATTGGTCTTTGCCGTACTGAACACATGTTCTTTGAACGTGATCGTATTCTCGCTGTTCGCGAAATGATTTTCGCCAACAACGTTAAAGATCGTGAAAAAGCTCTAGCTAAAATTCTTCCGTTCCAAAGAGAAGATTTTGTGGGCATCTTTACAGTGCTTAACAATCTTCCGGTTAACATTCGTCTTCTAGATCCACCTCTTCACGAGTTCCTTCCTCACACTATGGAAGACAAAAAAGAACTTGCTGAAAGTTTAGGTTTGGAAATGAATGCGATTGAGCAACGTGGAGATCAACTGCACGAGTTCAACCCAATGCTTGGTCACCGTGGTTGTCGCCTTGGTGTAACGTTCCCGGAAATTTACCGCATGCAAGTTCAGGCAATCATCGAAGCAGCACTTATCTGTGCTGACAAAGGCATCAACGTCATGCCTGAAATTATGATTCCTCTTGTTGCTGTTGATGGAGAACTTTCTGTTCTAAAAGAAGATGCCATTAAAGAAATTGAACGCGTCTTTAAAGAGAAAGGTAAAAAAGTTAAATACAAAATCGGAACGATGATTGAACTTCCGAGAGCAGCTATTACAGCTGGAACGATTGCTAAAAATGCTGAGTTCTTCTCATTCGGTACAAACGATCTGACTCAAACAACGTTTGGTCTCTCACGTGACGATGCTGGAAAATTCCTTCCTGAGTATGTTAACAAAGGTCTAGTTCCAAATGATCCGTTCGTATCGATCGATCAAGAGGGTGTAGGTTTCCTTATTAAACATGCTGTTACTGAAGGTAGAAAAACAAATCCAGACATGCACTTTGGTATTTGTGGTGAGCATGGTGGTGAACCTAAATCGATCGATTTCTGCCATCGTGTAGGATTAGATTATGTTTCTTGTTCTCCATACCGCGTTCCTATCGCTCGATTGGCCGCAGCTCAAGCAGCTATCAAAAATTCTAAAATGTAGTATTACGGGGGCCTCAGGGCCCCTTTTTTTTAGGAGTGAAATGCCATGAAAAAGTTTTTAGCTCTTCTTTTAGTTTTGTTTTTAATTAATGCCCATGCTGAAAAATGTGAAACCGTAGAAGGCTGTTCAGTTCTCTTTACTAATTTAACAGGAGAGAAAGTTGACTTCACAGCTGTACCACCAGAGATGAGTCTTGCTGTTCCTGGGACGGATTTAACGTCAGAAAATGTTAAAGTTGAATTCCCAAAGTATTTGGCCTTGAACGCAGTTGTTCTCATCGAAAATAATAAACTTGTACCAATGAGACACGGTGAATTTCTCACATCACCAATGTATGTCGTCGATAAAAACAAAATCCCGCAAATGATCAACAAAGATGGGCTAGTGACTTTTTCCTACATGACTCAGAATGATCCAAAGAAATTAGTAACCAGAAGAATCCGAAAAAAACTTTCTTATAAAAAAACAAAATCGCTAAATAACATTGTTGAATATTCTGGTCCGAAGGTGATTACAGTCAGTGATACCTACGAGTACGCCAATAAAGTTATTGCACAAATTATTAAAGCCGATCAAAAAAAGATAAAATAATTTTTTCTCTGATGTATAATAGTGCCATGGAAAAAATTAAAAATTTAGCTTTCGAACTAATGGGTGGACAACATTTCGATTCACTCGCTGTTGGTGTTATCGATTTCAAATCTCAAAAATTTGAGAGTTTTGAGATGCAAGCAGATGTTTTCAGCACGAAACCTTATCTTTATTTTGATCTAGCAAGTTTAACTAAGCCGCTTACAAACTCTTGTGTTTATCTTCACCAACCAGAACTTTTTGACGATAAAATGAAATTGCTTCTCAATCATAAAGCAGGCCTTCCGATGGGGGGACTGCTTTCAAAAAAAACCTGGAGAGAAGAATTATTGTCTTACGACATCAAAGAATCGGAAACGCTGTACTCCGATTATTCTTCACTCAGATGCATGCTTGAAGTAGAAAAAAAATCGGGGCAAAGATTAGAAAGTCTCTGCACGCCTTTTTACGATAAAGAAACTTTGCATTGGACTAAAATTCCCGAAAATGCTTTTTGTCCAGAATACGGAATACGAAACAAACACATTGTCTGCGGAGAAGTTCACGACAACAATTGCTTCAATATCGGTGAATTTATTTCTCACGCAGGACTCTTTTCAACGATCGATGGGCTTTGTAGAACACTTCTGAATTTTGATTCAAAACTCTCAATGACTAAAAAATTAAACGATGCTTTTCAAAAACAAAAAGCTGAAGACCGCTTTATTCTTGGGTTTGACCGTGTGACCGATCCAGCTAACACACTTGCTGGACCTGGATGTTCTACAAAGACATTTGGCCATTTAGGATTTGTAGGAACGTCTTTTTGGATTGATCTTGAAAGGCAACGTGGATCTGTCATTCTAGCAAACGGCGTTCAAACCTACTGGTATGACAAAGCAGGTCTGAACGATCTTCGCAGAAAATTAGGTTCAGCTATTTGGTCGCTTTAAAAGAAGCTTGATCTTCAGTTCTCACTTCCTGAATGTTACTGAGTGAAACGTATTTGAAGAGTGCACCATTGAAATCACCTTCTTCATTCGTTTGCGCTTCAATATCTTCAAGAATCGTCACCATATGTGAACTGCTAAAAAATCTCCCTGTGCCATCACTAGTGAATCCTACAAAAAATGTGTATCCAGCACCTGCCGATGCCCATCCACCACGACCAAATGATGTTCTGACTTCTCTTGTAATCGTTACTTCTCCACAGCCCTCGATCCAACTGTTGTCTGGAGTAGAGTTGGTGTCACAATTCTCTAGTTCAATTTGTTTTTTTAGTTTGTTGAGGGCCGAGCCTTCCATGCGGAGAAGTTCATCAATGAATTGCTGGTTATCTGAACCATCCACCCAGCCAGCAGCTTGGACGGCTTCTTCATCAGTATGAATGGTCACCAATGCAGCTGTGTCTGAAACCATTTCGAATTTTTTAGTTTCTTCAGCAAGAGCAGTTTGAGTGAATAGGAGAGTGGCAAGAATAAGTGTTTTCATAAATCCCTCGTGTTGATTGTGAGCGCGTATATCGCTACCAAAATCACGAAGAACAATGAAAGACGAACCCCGTCTAGTGAAGCTTAACTTTCTTTAAAAAATTTTACGACTTCCTCGCAGAATTCTTTGGGATGTGTCTTGTGCATATTATGCCAAGAAC
Source organism: uncultured Bacteriovorax sp. (assembly GCA_946480715.1). The sequence continues at coordinate 69,626 of CAMLKK010000005.1, forward strand.
CTTTGATTTCCACTAGCTTTGCTCGAGGCACATGAGTCTTGATATGGTCTATGCAGCTAGGCGTGAGCGCAGAGCCCACCTCAGGATCTGCTATCAAAAACAGCACTGGAAATTGAGTTTCTTTTAAGGCTGGAGTGAGGTCAGAATAATTTCCTTGATATCCGTACATGACTGAAACATCCGGCCAGAACTTCAATTCGAATCCTTTTTCGTGTTCAACAACTTTCGTCTTCATCAAATCTTTTGCGTAAGAATAGAGTGGAGTGATGAGATCGAAGATTTCTTCTTTTGTCTTAAAAATGAGTGAAGGAGTGAAAGAACGTTTAGCTATTTCTTCTTTTTCTCTATCACGCTCAGGCGATCGTGGTTGTCTGATGTGAATTCCCATATCTTCAATAATCATTTTATCAATCATCTCTGGATAAAGTTGTCCGAATTTGAGTGACGTTCTTCCGCCCATAGAATGACCAAGGAGGGAGACTTTAGTTAACTTGAGATGATCAAGAAGCTCTTTAAGATCTCTTGCCATTGCGTCTGCCGTATAATCAGTGCCTGCAGGAGGTGATTGCCCGTGTCCACGTTGATCAACGAGAAGGAGAGAAAAATCTTTTTCAAGAATTTTCACGAGCGGGATAAACGTTTCAAGTGAACTTTGCAATCCGTGAATGCAAACCAGAACGGGTTTACCGTTATTGTAAAAGCGATGATTGAGAATCATTTATCTTACCTGAAGAAGTTGGCGATCATATCTAAACAACTTGTTTTAGGAGCAAGTTCACCCAGTCCAAAAAGTCTTGGGATCGTGCCTTTATGCTCTTTAAACTCTGCCAGATCATTTTGATTGAATAAACCAAAACCAACCATTCTGTCACCATCGAGTTCATAGACGCCGTGATCAGTGAGATAGAATTTCGTTTTTTTACCTTCGCCAGATAAACTAACCCATTCATGGTTTGATTTTTTTACTTTGATATAAAGTTCTAAAGATTGATTCTTTGGAATTTCCTTCTTGGCAATTTGATCAGACATCTTAGTTTTTTGGATGACTTCATCTTCCACAGTTTTGTAATCACTCATCGTAGGAACCATTCCACGCTTCAATCCGAGATAAGTATTAATTTGTTTTACGTAGCGGGCATCTATTTTAGCTTTCAACTTTTGAATCACTTCTTTGGTCATTTCAGGATCGTGTTTAGCTACTTCCTGAATCATCATATCGAAAACTTGTCGCTTGTAAAAAAACACGTAACTGCTGATATAGTTTCCTCTACCGCCACGTAATTTAAATTTAGTTGCGTTGGCTTCTTCCATGTATGTCTCAACGGGTCCTTTGTTTCTTGCCATTGTAATAACATCCGGCCAGACACCACCGAAGTCACGAAGCACCCACTTACCAGTTGGCATCAGATCAGTAGTCGTTTCAAAGCAAAGATTTTGAGAATGTGGTTCGAAATTCATACCTGTTTGCAGAGAGAGCTTTTCAAACATATCGAGATAACCATCGATCATATACTTGTCAAAGAACTGCTCTGAACTTAATCCGCTAGCTTTGATGACACTCATGATGACAGGAGGATTTTTATTCGGACTCATAAGAGCAGAAAAGGAAAACCATTTTGCCTTGGAATCAACAACATCATTCGGGATTTCACGAATCAGCTGTCCGCCAAGTTTTTCAGGTGCACCCGGAATATCTTTTTTAATAACTAGGCCTGCCGACTCGGGATATACCTTAACATTCATTGCCTCAAGTTTGTTTTTTCCAATGGAGTCTAATACTTTTTGATTAGCTACACTTCGCTCAACTTCATTTTCGCTTACAAGGCGATCAATACTTCCGATGACATTTTTATCCAGTGAGACTTTTGCTATGAACGGTTTTTTATCAGCATCATTGTGATTCCAAACGACCAATGATCTGTAGCTGGAAGTAGGAGATGCCGTGAACTCAGTCTCTTCCGGACCAATGTAGCGATAAGCGTTTTTCAAAAATTCGTAGTGGGCTTCTGATTCAGGATGCACGAACAATTTGAAATGTTTTTTTCCGCTTACTCGTAACATAAGCTGAGAAGCGACTTTTTCATCCAGTGACATTGCGTGAAGAAACTTCGCTTCATCTTCCGGAATCAGATAGTAGGGAAGTGGAAATTTGGGATTTTTTTCTGGTACATAATCAGGATTAATATTAGATGAGAAAGCAGAAGCTCCCCACAAATCTTTATTGTGAAGATTTTGTTCTTCATGCAAAAGTTCTTTTACACCTTTTGAAATTGATTCTTTGCCATTGATACGTGAAAGATGGTCGCTGGCAATGTAGCGTCCCTTTGAAGTATTAATTGTGATAGAAGAATCACAACTAATAATGGCAAATGCAATGATAAAAGAAGCAAAAAACTTTTTCATATATTTTCCCTGCTTAATAAATCATCTGCATAAAGGCTTGGATGGCTTCCATACAACTCGACTCACTACCGGCAACCGTTGATGTCTTCCCTTGATAGAATGCTTCCAGCGGATTTTCTGTTTTAGCTGTCGGGAGATAATCTAAAGTGATGTTCCCGTTGTAAGTAACATTCTTAATGAGGCCAGCATTTTTTAAACCGCTAAGAGCGTAAATCTTTACGAAAAAATCAGGATCAATTTTTTCAGGAGTTTTCATCCAGATTGAAGACTCATCTCCACCTTCTATACTGACTTTGATTGTGGAAAATGATTCAAGATCCTTTATAAAACTGCTGTATTTTGAAAGTGCTTTTTCAAGTGCATCTTGTGACTTCGCATTTTTTGTTTTGAAAATAATATTCAGCTTATCTTGTTTTGGATGCCATGTTCCCGTAGCAAGACTCTTAGAAAAAGCGACATCAAACTCGCCAGCTTCTGGGTGAGATTTTTTGATCTGGTTGACGAGTTCTCCCAATTTCACAAGTCTTTCTAATAAAAAAGCATCTGAGAAGGCTGGCGCTTTTTTTACATACTCGAGAACATCGGCTTCAGTAAGTTTGGAATTATGTTTTAACTGAGAATAGACATAATATCTGTATGCGACGCTTTTCTTTTCAAGGAGTGTGAAGACAAGATTTTTGATTCTTTCTTGTGCATCCATCTTAATTGCTTTCGGAGGAACAGGAATGCCTGCGCTGTCTCGTTCAAATAGCTTGGATAGTAACTTATTCTGAGCGTTCTTACGTTTTGAACTTGTAGCATGGGCCAGAGTTTCAGTTTCACTTCCCAAGATATCAGAGATAAGAAGATATATTTCTAGCTTATCGTTCGGTCCATTGAAGATTCTTCTAAGATAAGATGTCTCAACTTCTACAAAGTCAGATTGAACCTGAGCTTTTGCCAACCAATCTTTTGTTTCTTCAAAAGGAGAGCCCACGTGCTCAACTGATCCACCATACTTTGCACCATCAATCGACATGCCTTTGGTGTTCATCTGGAGATTGTCATTTCCATCTCTCACATGTGATGGAATAACCAAATCTCCAACCTTGTGGCCTTTAGTAGCAAAAGCTCCGGCCGTTCCCATGTAACTGACATTTGTATGACCAGTATTCTTTAAAGCTTGTGCAATAGGAATAACTTCATCACCCCAGACATTCGAAACGACACGCCAGCGAATTTGTTTTCCATCTGGCGACTCAAAAACATAATCACACATCTCAATAGTGAAGTTATCATAGTTGTAGATTTTAAATTTACCAGGGAGAAGTTCAGGTTGTTTTTCGAAGCGTTTTTCAAAATTAGCGAATGCATCTTCAACAATTTTTTTGTCTTTGAATAGAACTTCAAAGCTTGTGGCTTTCATCATCGCCTTTAATTTTTCAAGATCTTTGGCCGGAAGATAATTGAACTCATCACTGTCGGCATCGTAGAGATTTTTGAGTGCCTTTACTTTCCAAAACAGATTGAACTTTCCATCAATTGATTCTTTCTGACCAATCATGACTCGATCAGCTTTAGGAAGAAGTTTCAATTGCAATGTATGTTCTTGCGCTTTAGCTGCGTGAAACTTTTTAATATCGCCTTTTACAGTAACCTTTGCCTTAAGCGGAACTTTGTTAAAATTTGATAGTGAAATTTGGTGAGTGAGGTGATCAAGACGATCCTGTCCACCAATGTTTGTAATAGCATAACGATAGTCTTCGCCTGGATACTGAACGATAAAAATTTTGTTGTAGTTCTTTGCTAGGGGCTTCACTTCAAAAACAATTGTGCCACCTTTAGTCTTTAAATCTTTCAGGAACTCTCTCGAATCACCCAGGTGAAAATCGATTGCTCTTTGGTTCTCAATCGCTTCCCAAAAAATTGCCCTAGTCGTTCTATTTGAAATGTAATGACCTGAATCTAAAGTCATGTCATCAGCTTGATAGAGAATAGGTTTGACAGCAGTGCTTAGATTCGATTCAGCTTGAGATGGAGGAAGATCAAGATCAATGTCTAATTTACTTGGCGCTAGTGAGAAAGCTTCATCGAGTTTGTTTTTAAAGAAGTTGTAGTTCCATGTAAGATCTTCTTTTTTTACTCCGGAAGTAAGCCCCTTTTCTTTCAAAATTTTAAAAATAATTGCATCATAGTTTGCAGACTTGCTTAACTCCGCATCAGTCAATTCCATATTCATGATGTCTTGAATAGTGATTGAACGAAGGTGAGCAATAATTGGAGCAGGCACTTTGTCTTCAAGAGCGACACTATATTCATTCAGATAATAATTGAATTTATCCAAACTCAAAAAATAGCGAATGCTATCGAGTTCATCATTCTGCGGTTGACGTTGAGCAATCTCATGCTGTTCAATTTGTGGTTGCCACTGACTACAGCTTGAAAAGAGTAGTGAGACTACTAAAAATAATGCAGACAATTTTGTTTTCATTTCGATGATACTCCTCCAATGATCATCGGTAACATTTGGCTTATTTTTTAGGCTTTATTATGTTAAGATGACGAAAGCACAAACGTTTATCTGACGGGATTACTCAATGAATATGACGAACAAACTTGACTATAATGGTTTAAAGAAACTTCAACCTTCGATTAAGAAAGTTTTTTTCTATCGAGTGTGTGGAACTGGAATGGGTGCAGCTGCTTGTTTATTAAAAGAACGTGGCTATGACGTTGAAGGGGGAGACACAAATTACTATCCTCCGATGAGCACTTATCTTGAATCAACTGGAATACCACTACATAAAATGGACCAGGTTAGTCCGGAATTTTTAAAGAAGTTTGATCTTATCGTTGTTGGGAATGTTATTCCTAATGGCGGCCCGGATGCAAAGTTGATCGAAGAACTCGGAGTTAAGTTCGTTTCTTTTCCAACTGCCATTGGAGCCCTGGTACTAAGCGAGGTGAATGTTATTGGTATTGCCGGAACTCACGGCAAAACAACAACGACTTATCTAGCAACGCAAGTTTTTGAAAATCTCAATGCGAAACCCGGATATCTTATCGGTGGAGTTATGGAAGGACGTCCTTCATCTAAACTTGGTGATGGAAAATACTTTTTCATTGAATCGGATGAATACGATAGTGCTTACTTTGAAAAAATTTCTAAGTTTAGATCTTATTCATTAGATAATCTCATTCTTACGTCATTAGAGTTTGATCATGCCGACATTTTCAATTCAGTTGAAGACATCAAAGATCAGTTCAGAGCTGCTATCCCGCACATTGAAAAAAAATTCATCATCTCTTCTGATTATCTGGCAGCGATTGAACTCTTTAATGAATTCAGCAACGATGATAAGAGTCGCTGGATAAAATACGGTGAAAAATCAGATGTTGGTCCAAAAATTATCGAAGCAAATGAAAAAGGAACAAAGTTTCAAGTTAACTTCAACAAAGAAACCATTCTTTTTTCAACGAACCTCATCGGTAAACACAATATCCTCAATCTAACAGCGATCATAATTTATGCGCTTACTGAAGGGTTCACTAAAGACCAAATCAATTCTGCAATCTCTGATTTGAAAATGGTTAAACGTCGTCAGGAAGAAAGAGGGTACTACAAAGGGACTTTGATTATTGATGACTTCGCTCACCATCCACGTGCAGTAGAACTTACTCTTGATGGAATCATTACAAAATATCCCAATAAAAAGATTCATGTTGTTATGGAGCCAAACTCGGCAACAGCAAGAAGTGCAATCTTTCAAAAAGAATTTTCTGAATCACTCAATCGCGCGGCTTCTGTTCTGTTCACTAAACCAACGAGACCAACAAGTGTGAAAAACGTTGGGGATTTAGACATCTACAAAATTGTTGAAGAAGTTAAGGCTTCTGGACGTTACGGCAGTGTTGTAGGAAATCTTTCAGAACTAATGGCCGAAATCGAAAAACTTGTTTCTCCTAATAATGTCATTCTTGTCCTCAGCAATGGGACTTGTTTAGGACTTTGGGAGTCGGATTTTGTAAAACAACTTACTCATTAATGAATGAACTTAAAGCACTCTTACTTATTTTTGGATTAGTTTTAAACTGCACTCATAATGCGGAAGCTAAAACTGATCCAAAACAAGAGATGCTTGATGAATATTTAAAAATTCATAAAGAATACATCACCCTAAGTTGTAACCCTAAAGTTGAAGAAACCTATGCGGAACTCGATCAGAAATATCGTGGTGATGGAAATTTCATTCCGGTTACGATTGATGAGAAAGTAGATCAAAAAACAATTAAAACTCTTCTTCCACTATTCAAAGAAAAAGAAGCTTGGATTGAATCTCAAATTCAGGCGATGATTAAGTTAGAAAACTTTGAAACAGTCCTGCAAAATATTTCACGTCTAGAAAATGAAGTGAATCTACTTCAGGAAGCTAAACGTGATCATCTTTTTGCCAAGAAAAAAGAAACCAAAGAACACATCAAAGAAAAAGCGGAAAAACAGTTTCAACAACTTTTAAAAGAGGTTGAATTGTTAAAAGACAACGCCCCTTATTTGTTAAGCTTCAAATTTCCTCTCGATCATTTGAATCTCAGAGCAGAATACGAAAAACAAAAAAGTCTAACGACTAAAGAAGCTCGTGCGCGTGCTAATGCCATCTATCTATTCCGAAAGATTGTTCAAGACGGAACTTACGATGAAAAGATGACGAGAAACGATGCAGTTATTCGTTCAGCTTTCGATACTCTTTATCTCTCTCTCAAAAAAGAACCTAAAAGAGATTTTCTCACAGAGAACGAACGCTCCGATTTTAAATATGTGCTGACAAACTTTCGAATTCTTCTCGATATTAAGAAAGAAGTTTATGTTGGTCGTTTTCAAATGTGGCTCGAGCGTACGAAGCGAGCACATGCTTTTTATGCTGGCCTTGAAGGCAAACGAAATCAAAAAGGTGAAGCACTCCTTGAATTAACAGCAATCCTCGCGGAAAAAGCGCACGCACTCAGCAACCTTCGTGAGTTTGTTTTAAAAAAGGAAGCTGAAGCTTATGAATTTTGGGCCAAACAACCTGAAATCTATCAATCACTCTATGCCATGGAGACAATTCTCTATGCAGAAGTTGGCCGCATGGATGCTCCTGATGCGCTTGAACGCCGAGATGTCGCTCAAATCGTTATCAATCGAGCGAATCATCCAGTCTATAGTGTGCTCACTCCGCAAGATGCAATAGTGCCTTACCTTTCTAAAGATTTAAAAACGGAAAAATATAAATGGCTAAACGTTCTTTTCAAAGAAGGTGAGTTCTCATTCACTTATTTTTATATTCCAGGAAATTTTCACATCTACTGTCCAGATGTTTCAAAAGTAGGTCAGTTTCTCCGTCGTGAAAACGTTCGTATTGCTCAAGAATATTTCGAAAAACCACGAAATAATTTTGATGCTCTCAGATACTTTTCTCGCATGAGTATGTTTGGCCGAATAGAAATGGATTCACTCTGGGAAAATTATAAAGCGCTTCCTGAGGTTCCTGGTCGCCCAGTGAAAAACCCGAAAAAGCTCGCTCGACTCTTTAAACAAGACCGCTATAAATATCTCTACCATTTCACGTCGGCTTCTCCTAAGAAGTCATACATGGTCGTGGAAATGCTCGGGCGCAATTATGTAGTGGATTTGAATAATACCAAGGCCCTTTTTTATCACCGCAATCCTCACCATTTTCGCTATTTCGCGCCCGTAAAATAGTTGCTCATCGAATAAAGCCGTTGTATAGTCCACGAAATACACTAGAGTATAATTTGTTTAGGTAAAATTTATTTACCGCTTTTTGGAGATATATTTATGTTGAAAGACTACATCTTTACATCTGAGTCTGTTACTGAAGGACACCCAGATAAAATCGCAGATCAAATTTCTGATGCAGTATTGGATGCAATGCTTGCTCAAGATGCAAAGTCACGTGTTGCGTGTGAAACACTTATTACAACTGGTCTAGTTGTTCTAGCTGGTGAGATCACTTCAAACGCTAACGTAGATTTTCAAAATATCGTTCGCTCAACAATCGCGAAAATCGGATACGATGATTCAAGAAAAGGCTTCGACGCTCACACTTGTGGTGTAACAGTTGCTCTTGGAAAACAATCTCAAGATATCGCAATGGGTGTTAACGAAAACGAAGGAACGTACCTTGAACAAGGTGCTGGTGACCAAGGTTTAATGTTTGGTTACGCGATCAACGAAACAGCTTCGTTCATGCCATTAACAATCGATCTTTCTCACAACCTTGCTCGTCGTTTATCAGAAGTTCGTAAGAATGGAACTCTTCCACTTCTTCGCGCTGACGGAAAGACACAAGTTTCTGCTCAATACGTGAACGGAAAAGTTGCTCGTCTAGATGCAATCGTTGTTTCTACTCAGCACGCTGAAGAAATGACTCTAAAACAAATCGAAGAAGGTGTTCGCGCTGAAGTTATCAACAAAGTTGTTCCAGCAAACCTTATCGACAACAACACTAAAATTTTCATCAATCCAACTGGCCGTTTCGTTATCGGTGGACCAATGGGAGACTGTGGTCTTACAGGAAGAAAAATCATCGTAGATACTTACGGTGGTCACGGAGCTCACGGTGGTGGAGCATTCTCTGGTAAAGATCCTTCAAAAGTAGACCGTTCAGCTGCATACGCTGCTCGCCACGTAGCTAAGCACATTGTTGCTGCTGGTTTAGCAGAACGCGCTCTTGTTCAAGTTGCTTACGCAATCGGTGTAGCAAAGCCAGTTTCATTCCTTGTTGAAACTTTCGGAACAGAGAAAGTTGAAATGACAAAACTTAACAAAGTGATCAACGAGATGTTCGATATGAGACCTAAAGCTATCATTCAACGTCTTGATCTACTTAAGCCGATCTATTCTCAGACTGCGGCTTATGGGCACTTTGGGAATTCTAACTTTCCTTGGGAAAAGCTGGATCGTTTAGATGAATTGAAATCACACTTCTAAAAAAATAAGGCTCCGAAAGGAGCCTTTTTTTTGTCTATTAATCACTTCACTCAAGTCCTAAATAGTTTTATGCAATGGGAAAATAGAGATCAGTTGCACAAGTACAGGTTGAGTGGCACGATTAAATAAGTTTATGAAGATATCTTTATTCATTCTATTCGCATGGCTTTTAAATTTTGCTCTGGTGAATTCAGCAGTGGCCGAGAATTCGCGTTCACCTGCTGTTTTAGATCCCAATTGCAATCTGGATATTCCAACAACTCAAACGGTGATTATCGATGGTAAGAGTGTTGTTATTGAAAAGAGTCCTGAACAAGTTCAAAAAGAGCAGTGTAAAGAGATTCGTGAGTGCATTGCTAGTGCTGATGATGAAGACCTGGCAGAGCTTAAAAGCCTTGAAGATGTCGCCTGTAATGCCAATCTAAAAGCTGTGAACACCAGAACTCCTTCAGTCGTTGTCGATAAAAACTTCGATGGAAAACGAAAAGCAAAAGAAGAAGTTGAATCGAATGATCGTCCAGTAGCAATTCCAGCGGCCGCCGCCACAAAACCTAAGTAGGTCGCGCTTTGAATCTTTTTGAAATTTTTCTTTTCATCGCAAAATACACACCATTCTGGGCCGTCCCTATAGGACTAACAGGTATCCACTTCGCTTATTTATATTGGCTCAAGGACTACCGAGAAATTGCTTACTTTTGGGGAGCATTAGTCTTATTTTGTCTTACATCAGTAGTCTTGTATTTCGTCTTTGGTGGACCAGATCAAATAATGCAAACGCTCACACAATACTTTCACTAACTTGCCACTTGATCATTTTGATCGGAATTTATTGCCATTTTTCTGTCACTCTGTTGAGAAATTGACACCGAGACATCTTCATTGTTAGCATTTTTACGTGGTCTATAGGATTGACCATTTTTATCAGATTTTTAAATCTTCAAGGAAGGATCCTAGTGAACGATTTTCAATTTCTTCATACTTCATACGAGACCGATTCATCGAAGTCGGACAATCAACATCACACTAAATTGCCCGATATCTATCTCGTTGAAGATGATCGTGTTCTTGGAACAACGATCAAAAAATACCTGGAGAAAAAACTATCGCTCACTGTTCATTATTATCTCTCTCCAACTGAATGCCTTCTTGAACTTGATAAAAAAATAAAATCTGAAACCGTCGTGAACCAAACTCCATTCTGTCTAATCACTGATATCAGCTTTGAAGCTGGTGGTTCAGATGGTTTATTGTTAATTGATCTTCTTAAAGAGCGCGGTCATCATTTTGTTTCGATTGTAATGACAGGCTTTGCTTCTATTGAAACAGCCATCAACGCAACTAAAAAAGGCGTCTTTCATTATTTAACCAAGCCGTTTGAACTCGAAGTTCTTTCAGACTTGGTCACAAAAGCATTCACAAAAAAATTAAATGTACCAATGTCGTTTTTTACTGCGACAGATGTTGCTTCTACTAAAATCTCCTCGTCGAATGCTTCAACTGCAAATACATCGCATTTGTTTCAAAGCCGCTTTAAAATTGAAGCTCCAACTCCAGATGATATTTTCTGCGGAATGGTTGGTCGCTCAAAACAAATGAAGCAAGTTTTTGAGCGCATTAGAAAAGTTGCCGCAAGTGATTCAACGGTTTTCATCTCTGGTCCATCAGGAACAGGGAAAGAGCTTGTGGCAAATGCTCTTCATAATCTCTCGGCCAGGAAAGCTCACAATATGGTTTCTGTGAATTGTGGTGCTATTCCTTCTGAGCTACTTGAAAGTGAATTGTTTGGTCACGAAAAAGGTGCCTTCACTGGAGCGATTTCTTCACGCAAAGGCCGTTTTGAAATGGCCCACCGTGGATCGATCTTCTTAGATGAAATTGGTGATATGCCTCTTCTTCTCCAAGTAAAAATTCTTCGCGTGCTTCAAAATCGCGTGATCGAGAGAGTAGGGAGTACTGATACAACTGAGATCGATGTTCGTATCATCACTGCTACTCACCGCAATCTTGAAGAAGCTGTTCAAGACGGCAATTTCCGCGAAGACCTTTATTACCGCCTCAATGTTATTCCCATAAAAGTTCCGGCCCTATGTGAAAGAAGAGAAGATATCCCGCTTATGATCTCTTACTTCCTTTCAAAATTTGTTTCTGCCGATGGCCGCAACAATATTGAATTTGATGATGAAGCACTCGAAATGCTCATCGGTTACGACTGGCCTGGAAACGTACGTGAACTTGAAAATCTAATTGAAAGATTAGTTATCCTTAAAGGTGGAAACCAAATCAAAGTTTCTGATCTACCAGCAAAATTCCTAAAACAAGCTCCGGCAAATTTCGATTCATACAAAGAACTCATCACACTTCCAGAAGTGGGTGTTGATCTTAAACAACTTCTTTCCGATATTGAAGATTCACTCATCAACCAAGCACTCGCAGTTACAGGTGGAAACAAAAACCAGGCTTCGAAGCTTCTCTCGATGAACAGAACGACATTAATCGAGAAGATGAAGAAAAAAGGTTTCATCACACTTAATTAGTTTGATGGAAAAACTTAAAAGGCGTAAGCTCTTTGCCTTCATCCTTATTGTTGGAACAATCCTCAGATTTACTAAGCTTGATTTTCAGTCTTTTTGGTATGAGGAGCTCGTTTCGGTTTATTACACTAACGTAAATGGTCTCGGAGAATTCTTTTCTCGTTATTTGCACAATCCAGATTTCAGTCCGCCGCTTTATCATCTCTTCATTTACTTTATTCGCTCACTTTTTGGATCTTCTGACTGGATACTAAGGGCCCCTAGCGCATTTTTTGGAGTAGGTGTGATTGTCATGACCTATTTTTTAGGTAGACGCTTAATTAGTCAGCAAGGTGCTTTAATGGCATCGGCAATGGCATCAGTTTCCGGCGCTTTCATCTATTACTCACAAGAAATGCGATATAACACTGCACTCGTTTTTTTTATACTGCTGTATTCATATCTTTTTTTAGATTATCAGCATGAGCGTTCATCTATCAGATCAAAGATTGGATTAACTCTAAGTGTATTCATTCTTGTTTATATTCACTACTTGGGACTCTTCTTTGTTCTGCAAATATTAGTTGTCTCCACTATGTTGAAACGTACTCTTTGGAAACGAAATGTAATTTTCATGGTCGGAGTTATCATTCTTTTTGCCCCTTGGATGATGGTTTTTATTAAACAGACTTCTGTGTGGAGCATTCCTAATTTAAATAATACCTCTCCTCATTTATTTACTTACCTCAAGCACATGTTGGAATTTGCTTTCTTTTATCGGCCATATTGGTTCAGCGATAATATTCAAAATGGTAACGTGTATATTCTCATGTATGCTTCGGCGGGATTTCTGTTCATTAGTATGCTTTTTTGTCTTAGAAAGAACTTTAGAAAATTGAGATGCAGCTTAGAACAGTTTTATTTGTGGGGACTTTTCATATTCAACGTGAGTCTTTTTTTTATTGCTGATTTACTGGGATCAAAAAAATATTTCTACGAAAAAAATCTTTTGTTCACGTTGCCGTTTCTCTATTTGGGTGTGGCCTTCATAATAGATCGAGCTTATTCAAGTAAAAAAGAAAAGCATGTATTCATACTTGGCTGTTCTCTTTTCATGGCCTACCGACCATTTTATGTTCTCGATTACTATGGCAGGGTTTTTAAAACAGAATTTAAAACATCTGCCGAAATTATCGCCCGAGACTATAAAACCCTACCAGTATTTGTGATGTGTGGGGACCGTGAATGGTATGATCATTATTTTACTAAAATGAACATTAAAAATGTCACTTACATAAAAAACGCAGAAGATCTGCATCGTGAAATGAAAAACAAACAAAGAGCGGTGCTTACTTACGGTCACTGCTTCGTTGATCCCTTAGTGGAATTTGAGTCTGAAAAATATTTAGTGAAATCACTTTATCAGTCACATTCCCTTAGCTTTGCTGGTCTGTATGAATTTCATCCTTAGTTTTCATTAATTTAGATTGAGTTACATATCTGCCTGATTTGCAAATCTCCAAACGGAGGTGATTATGCGAAAAATCAGGAAGAACACTCAACTCAGTTTGATTAATCCAAAAGGAGCAGGAAGACCTGCAAAAAACGACAAGGGAATCCGTCATACTGCTCGTGAACGAATTTCGAAATTAACTGCTCTTCATTTAACGATTAAAGTCCGCGAGAATAAGGCAGATATCAAAAATAAGCGTCTTTTAAGAGCACTCCATCATGCGATCATGAGAGCGAGGCTTAAAGGTTTAAGGATTATTCATTACACGTTGGAATTTAATCATGTTCATTTGTTGGTTGAGGCTTCCAACAATGAAGTTCTTCATAAAGGTATGCAAGCGCTCGGGATTTCTTTTTCGAAGGCGATTAATAAAGTTAAATCACTTAAAGGCACAGTCTATAAACACCGCTATCATTTCAGGAAGATTGGTTCGAGAAGAGAGTATAAAATTGTTCTCAATTATATTGTTGGCAATGGAATAAAACACAAAAGGACCAAGGCCTTGATTGATCCATACAACTCATGCGTAATTTCGGCGGATATGATAAAAATTGTAGAAAGAAGTGATTATCTGAAAAGCTTGCGGGCCAAGTTGCAAGTTATCTTGTGCCCGCCGAAATTATTCGCCTTTTTTGATTGATTCGCGAATGAAGTATTTTAAGACTTTGTTACGGTTTGCTCCGCCTACGAGAGTCTTTAGATCTTCATGGAGAGTTTGATCGTAGATGAGGGCGTGCATTGTTCCCGGGCCTTCTTCAATTCTTTTTGTCATCTTCACGAATGAATCAGTGCTCGTTTTCATATTGGCCATGGATTGAGAGAAGTTTTTGTCATTTAATGTCGACATAAGTTTGTTCGCGTTTGCTGTGAGATTTTCAACGTTATAGAGAACGCGTTCAAGACGATTGTCTGCAACTTGAGACATGATTTTATCCATCTTCGTGAGAATGCTTCCAGCAGCGACCATAAGGTCTTCGCCTTTTTCAATGATGTGATCGATTTGAGAAGCTTCGTTAGTCGCGAGTATATCGCCCTCGCGAACTGGTTGCGATTCATTTGTTCCGCCAAGAATCTCCAAGAATTTATCTCCAAGAACACCCTGAGTTTTGAATGCAAGGTAAGAATCTTTTTTGATCCATTCAGTATATTCACTATTCACTGCTAGATTGATGACGAGAGTATCGAGGTCTTTGAAAGTGATATCTGTAACACTTCCTACTTTAATACCTTTTAACTGGACGGCTGCACCTTCTTTTAAGTTCTGAGCGTTCTTGACCTCTGTTTTGAGATAAATTCTGCTGGAGAAAAGAGGGTTTTGTTTATCGAGCATAAAAATGGTGACACTCACTACAGCTAGAAGGATCGTAATGAAAATGCCAGAGATGAGATAATTTTTTTTATCACTTGGTTTAAACATGTTAGTCGTTCCTTAAACTAAACTTTTTAACAATCGGATCATCTGATTGTTGAAATTTTTCTGGTGTATCGTTAAAGATAATTTTCCCTTCATGCAAAACGACGATGCGATCGCAAAGTGAAAGAGCAGAGGGGATATCATGAGTTACAAATATTGAAGCAAGTCCTTTCTCTTTAAGCTTCTGCATGAGCGCAACGACATTTAAAGTGTTCGCTGGATCAAGACCGGCAGTAGGTTCATCGTAGAGGACGATTTCAGGATTCAGTATCATTGCACGGGCCATTCCCACGCGCTTTTGCATACCACCTGATAAATCAGACGGCATGATTTCTTCTTTTCCTGGAAGATCGATGAGCTTTAACATCTCAGCGACTTTATCCTTGATCTGACTGTAACTAAAACGTGTATGCTCGAATAACGGATATGCAATATTTTCGAAAACGTTAATTGAATCGAATAGAGCACCACTTTGAAATGAGTAGGAGATTTTTATACGAATGTTTTTCAATTGATTTTCAGTCAATTGATCGTAACGTTCGCCTTTAAATATCAACTGGCCTTGATCGATTCTTTCTAATCCAATAATGGATCTAAGAAGAACTGATTTACCTGTGCCGGAGCCACCGAGCAATCCCAAACTCTCACCTTTATGTAGAGTGAGATTGATCCCTTTGTGGATTGCATGTTTCCCAAAACTCTTATGAATGTCTTTTAGTTCTAATAAAACCTCTTTCATTACCAGATCACCAAAAAGACTTTACTGATAAAAAAGTCAGTTATGAGAATGAGGATTGATGCCGTTACTACAACCCAAGTTGTGGAGACACCAACACCTTTAGTTCCATCGCGAGTGTTCAGACCCTTGTAGCAGGCGAAGATAGTGATGATTCCCGCAAACGCAACAGATTTTACGAGTCCTGACATGTAGTCATTAAATTTTACAGTGGAAAAAACTTTGAAGAGATAAAAACCAGGAACAATATCAAACTCTGTTCGACAGACAATCATTCCACCGATAATTCCGACACCGAAAGAAAGTGCTGACAACAATGGAAGTGAAATAACGAGGGCCCAGAAACGTGGGACAACAAGAACTCGCACAGGTGAAGTTCCGAGTGCGCGAATTGCATCCACTTGCTGTGTAACATTCATAGAACCTATTTCAGCAGCAATTCCTGAACCCACTCGCCCAGCTACAAGTAGTGATGTGAAGAGAGGAGCCATTTCACGAGCAAGTGAAAGGGAAACGACGGCCGGAACATAGAGTGTTCCACCAAATTTAGCAAGACCATAACCAAAGTTCAAAGTCATTACAAGACCCATTGTGAGCCCAATGACAACAGTGATTGATGTTGATCCAAAACCTAAAAGATTGATTTGCTCCATTAGTCTTGAAACATAAAAAGGCCCAGTGACTGAACATTTAAGAGTTTCAAAGAATAGCGCAAAAATTTCACCAACAAAGATGAAGAATTTTTTTACACGTTCAATCTTCTTTTCGACGAATGCGTTCATTTAAGCACTATATGTTGAGAAAAGCTGTTGAAGTCAGCAGTATCTTTTTCGAGTGTATTTTTGTTAATGGCAATGAGAACGAAATCATAGATGCAGTTGTTTTTCTGAGTAGTGAGGACTTTGAAAAATCTCGTTACACCGTCAACTTTTCCCGAGGCCGTAACAAGTGCAGCTTCTCTACCTTGATGTTCAGTTGTCGTTCTCTCGATAAATTCTAAACCTTCGATGCCTGCTAACATAGATGATGTCAGTGTATTGAGTGAATTGAATTCATTTTTTCTACAAGCACTATTGAAGAGGTAATAAGATTTTGTCAGATTATTAAACATTGTGAAGTCGTTTCCTTCACTCTTCATCGTTGTCCAAGGAGTGAGAGTCATAGTAGGCAGAGGATTTACGACGGATGTACTTTTTGAATAATTTCCAGTTTCAGGAGTTTGAAAAAAAGAACATGAAGTAGTCAGCAATAAAACAGTAATCAATCGAATCGCGTTCATAACACTCTATTTTGGTTGGGTTTATTTATATCCTTATATGTCCATTAGAAGGTCTGACTAAATTATTGTAAACAGATAAAAAATTTGCCTGTCACAACTTTGACGAGATATTTTTGCCGCTGAGAAAAATTTTCCTTTAAAAATTTACAAAAACAGGTAAACTTTCAACAAGAGTAGAGCTAGTTCAGGATGAATGTGGCCCTCGAATTGACAGTCAAACTTAAAGGACAATTTGATGCGAACAGGATGTTTCGTAAAAATGTGCCCACAAAAAAAATTCTTCAAATTTTTGACGATATTTTTGTTGTCATTAATTATTCTGGAAAATAATTCCTTCGCACAAGCTTTATTAGATCAAGAAAAGGCCACAACTTATCTTCGTTGGAATCTATTTACAGGGAGAGATCAACTTCAATTCAGCAAAGTTGGAAATAAAGTTGTAATCAAAACTTTAAACGCTACAGTTTATAACAATCTTAAAGATGAACTTTCTTCAATTACATTAGATCCACTTTATCTTTCTAAAGTTCAATTCGTTGATAGCACGAGCGGTGGGAATTCACTGAATGCTATGGCGATAGAAGTTGAATTAAAGAATGAAAACGTGGAAATGTTCAGTTTCTATCGTGAAAGAGATAAAAAGTATGTTGTCGATTTCTGGATGGATGGTGATACGGTCAGCCTTAATAAGGCTGCTGTTGTTAAACCAGATGATATAAAAGTTGAGCCGCCTGCTAAGATTGAAATACTTCCAAAAGCAGCGAAGACTGTTGCACCAAAAGTTGAAGCAAATGAACCTAAAATTGTTTCAGCAAAAAAAGTTACAACAACTGCGATTGCCAAGCCATTTGAACCAAAAGCGAAAGAAATCGCTCTTGAAAAAAAGATTAGTGCAGATCCAGATATTTCAAGCTTCATTGTTGATCCAAAGAAAATGGGTCAAAAATCACAAGCTGAACTAGATGCGGAAGAAGCCGATTCAAAAAAACCTTATAGAGATTTCCGTTACGGAGCTACTTTCATTTGGGATTATGATCCAATCGCTCCAGCCCCTAAAAAAGTCGTCAACATGAAGACCAAAATCCCGGAGTTATTCTTTCCAATTGCTAATCGTCAGTTCAAAAAGAGCGAAAAAGAAGCGCATCTTCAATTAACAATCAATCTTTACCGCAAGAAGAAGTGGGGATTGATGAACAAGTCTATTAAGCTTTTTCAGCAAAAGTATGGAATGAATGCGGAGTGGGAGCTTGTTGAGTTTATCAAGGCCAATGCCATTCTTCGTGAAAACATTGATACACCAAATCCAGATCTATTTAAAAATGCACTAGCTATGCTTTCTACGTTGTCTGAAAAAACTGACAACTATGAAATGAAAAAAGCGATCAATAAATATCTTCTTACTCACTATATGGAAAAAGGTGAGCATTTAAAAACTCTTCAACTTGCTAAAACTTACTATGCAGGAACAAGAGACAATTTTGACTTTGAAGAATCAAATATCCCGGCTGAAGCAATGTTGAATTCGCTAGCTAAGCTTGGCCAAATTGAAAAAATTAAAGAACTCTCTTCTGAAAAAACAATTAAAAAAGTTGTGCCTGCCCAAACTTTACTGGCCTACCAAAGCTTTGCATACCTCCGTGGCAATGATTTGATGGGCCTAGTGAAGCTATATGAAACTAATCGTGCTGCTCTTGCAAAGCCAATCGATCCAGTGATCATGTACAACACGGCTGAAGCATATTTTCGTTTAGGTCGCTTCCAGGAAGCGATGAACCTCTACACTGATTTTGTTCAAAACTATGCTTACGAATTTGTAGCTTCAAATGCCAATCTTCGTATCGCTCTTTGTGCTGATTTGATGGATAAGAACTACGAACAAGTTCTTGATCTTTACAAAAAGGCCATCGATTCATCTGTAGATGGTGCGGTTTCTTATGAAGCACGTATTCGTTATGTCGCATTCAGAAGTGTGAGAAAGAGAGTGCTTAATGATCGTGACCAGGAAATCAGAATCTTTTTAGAAAATGATAAAGGTGTTGCGGCCACAGATAAGAACTTAACTAAACTTCTACAACAAGTGCGTTTAAGAACGCTAATCGTTGATGGAAAATACAAAGAAGCTCTTACTTATCTCTCACTTATTCCAACTATTGGAATGGCAAAAATCGATGCTCGTATCTTTGAAGGTGACGGTGCGGAAATTGTTTATGGAATCATCTCTGATCTCTATAAAAAAGCTGAATACTCACAAGTAATCAAAGCGTGGCAAACATACAAAGATAAGTATGTTGATAAAGTTGCTCTCGATCCTTACATGAATTTTGTGGTTGGAAGCTCTTATGTGAGACTCGGTCTTTATAAAGGCTTTGATGAAGTCTATGCAGCGTTTGAGAAGCTAAAAGATACGCCTAATAGAACTTTCCCAATGTGGATTGATAGAAATCAAGAGTTGAAGGCCTCTGACCTTTTAAGCGAACTTGCGATCGTTAAAGACGTTAAACTTAAAAACTGGGATCTCGCTCAGAAGAACATCGCTGAATTTGAAAAGCGAGTTCCAAGCTACAACAAATCAAATTACTATAAGGGATTAATCTCTTTTAATCAGAAAGATTACCCAGGAGCAATCTCTCACTTTGAGAAATTCTTTTCCCGCCAAGAACAGCGGGTTATTTATGACCCTAGTGAAGTTGCGGACATGATTCGGGCCTATACTGACTCCATCTATGAACTTGGACAGACTGATAAATTCCTGAAAGTAAGTGCAGCCATACTAAACGACACCACTACTTTTGGCACGGACAATGCTTATATCCAAACTGTCCGGGAAAGAATTGCCTATCTCGGTATCGAAATAACTGCTGGGCTCGGGAAAACAGAAAACTACATGCTATTTGAAAAGAAGATTAATGACTTCAAGAAAGCCTACCCGAAATCAATTTACTCAGGACGGGTAAATTATCTCCTCGGTCAGGCAATGATCGCGAACCAAAAAGTTAAAGAGGGAAGAGAAATCTTTAACAGCTTGGTGAACGATCAAGGAACCTCGGAGTACATTAAAGAACTGGTGAAAAGTGAACTTGGTTTACTGAATTTGAAAGAAAAAATTTTATAAATAGCTTCATAGGATGGAGGCAATTCGTATGACAGGAGGTCAGATGGAAACGATTAAGGTAGAACTTTTTGGAACGGACACTAGAGTAGAGAAAGCTCTTCAACAAGCAAAGAACTTGTCAGTAAGCAAAGCTGCCGTATTAATCGTTGGTGAAAACGGTGTAGGTAAAAGAACTCTAGGACGCTTCATCCATGAGAATTCTATCAGAGCAAACCAAGCTTTCGAATTGGTTGATTGTTCACTCCCAGCTCAAGAAGTAGAAAACCGCATCCTTGGTCACAGAGACAATGCTACAGGAAGATTCAACAAAGGAATCCTTGAAGCGGCTAACAGAGGAACTGTAGTTTTCGCAAACATCGACTGCCTTGATGAAGAATTCCAAAAAAGACTCCACAAAATTATCAATGAACTTGAAGACTACGATATCGACGTTCGTTTAGTTGCAACAACAACGAAAAACCTTTCTAAGCTTGTTGGCGCTGGAAGATTCTATCGTGGCCTATACACAATCTTCGCAAACAACGCTGTTACCATCCCAGCACTTCGCGAAAGACAAGAAGACCTTCAAAGACTTGCCCGTCACTTCATGGCTGAACTTTCTGGAACTGAAGAATCTCAAGTTCAGATCGATTCAATCGCTATGGATAGAATCAATTCTCACTACTGGGCAAACAACATCCATGAATTAAAACAAGTGATCTCAAGCTCAGTGAGTAATAACTCTTCACTTCTTGATGAATCAGCTTACGAAGTATCAGACAAAAAATCTGTTAACTTTATGAGCGAAGATGATTCAGAAGGCGTAAGACTTATGTCACTGAAAGATGCTGAAAAACTTCTTATCAAAAAAGCATTGATCCACACTTCTGAAAACAGAACTCAAGCGGCAAAAATCCTTGGTGTATCTATCAGAACACTTAGAAACAAGATCAATGAATATAGAACAGAAGGATCTTCTTACTTTGTAAATTTAAGATAGATAGAGGTTTTGCATGAAGATCGACGATACAACAATTCAAGCACTGGCAGCTTCACTGAAGTACAGACAGCTTCGTCAGGAGTTGATTGCATCGAACATCGCCAATGCTGAAACTCCTGGCTACAAAGCTAAGAAGATTGATTTCGAAGAAGCACTTGCTCGTGCTCTTGATGTAGACAATGAAATGAAAATGAACGCTTCCGATGCTAAACATTACAATGTTGGCAGCGGAGGCTTCAATAATTTACAGCCAGAAATTTACGAAGACAGTAACGGCGTTACAAGCCTGGACGGCAACAATGTTGACCGCGACCAGGAAATGGCCGAGATGGCAGAAAACAAAGTTATGTACGATGCCACTGTTCAGTTGCTGAATAAAAAATTGGGTCTCCTAAAATACGCTATTGGTTCAGGTCAATAACTAGCTTAGGTTGAGAGGGAAAAATGGATTTATTAACAAGTTTAAAAATCAGCTCTTCGGGATTAACGGCCAACAAAAAAAGAATGGCGGCCATTAACTCGAATATCGCCAATGCTCAAGTAACAAGAACAGCAGAAGGCGGACCATACAAACCAAAAGAAGTTGTTTTTGGTTCAGAGCCAGCTCGCGAATCTTTCGCAGAAATTCTCGAAGGAGAATTAGAAGAAAAAGCGCAAACTGTTCATGCAATGGAAGTTCAGAACAGCAAAAAAGCGCCGATCTTGAAATATGAACCAAACCACCCAGACGCAAACGCTGAAGGGTATGTGGCCTATCCAAACATCAACACGATGGAAGAGATGGCGAATATGATCGAAGCTTCTCGCGCATACGAAGCCAACATCAATGCGATGAATACGGCTAAAAGTATGGCGATGAAAGATTTAGAAATTGGTAAAAACTAGAAAATTATTAGTTAATAAAGACGGAGAATAGAAATGGCAATTGAAAATCTAGGGAACATGAACAAGATGCTGAGTAACTACAGCACGCAAGATTGGACCAAGAGTGCCTCAATTGAACAGGCCACTCTTCCAACTTTTAATGAGCTTACTCCAGGAAAGGCAACTGGTGATATCGCTCCTCAAAGTTTCAGCCAAGTGTTGGCGAATTCTTTGATGGAAGTAAACAGCATGCAACAGGAAGCGAACAAAGCGATCCAGAAACTTGCTTCAGGACAAACAAAAAATATCAGCGAGACAATGCTCGCGGTAGAAAACGCTGAAATTGCTTTCAAGACAATGAACCAGGTTCGTATGAAAGTGATTGAAGCTTATAAAGAAATTATGAGAATGCAGATGTGATCGCGAACGAAAAGGTCCAGTGGACCTTTTCGATTGTGCTTGGAATGCATTAAAAGGTTTGCGAAGTTTTTTGAGGTTCGCGATCTGATAGACGGATTTGTTTTTGGCGAGGATAACGGTTTTACAGGATGTGAGACTAGTTAATCAGGAGGATTCCCTTGCAAGATATTTTAGAAAAGATTTACCGAAATTTTAGAGAGTTCTTTAATGGACTTGATACGCCTAAAAAAATCGGTTTCATCGTCGTTGCATGTATGATTCTTGCTGCTATGACGGGGATTGTGGTTTGGGCCTCTAAGACTCGCTACGATGTTCTCTATACTGATCTTAACAAAGAAGACGCAAGAAAAATTGCGATCATCCTGGAAGAAAAGAAAATCCCATACCAAACATCAGACGACGGAAAGACTCTCTCAATTCCAGAAGACCTAGTAGGAGTCTGGAGATTAGAGATTGCTAAGCTTGGACACAGTTTCTCGGGAACTGTTGGTTATGAAGTTTTCGATAAACAATCTTTCGGGACTACATCTTTCGTTCAAAAAGTTAATAAGCAAAGAGCTCTTGAAGGAGAGCTTGTTAAGTCAATTATGTATATTCAAGGTGTGAAGCGTGCTCGCGTTCACATTACGATTCCTGAATCATCACCATTCGTTGCAGAGAAAAAAGCGCCTTCAGCATCAGTTGTTCTTGAGTTGAATAACGGTGTAGCACTGACTCCAGCAGAAATTAAAGGGATTGCATCTCTCGTAGCTTCTTCGGTTGAAGAAATGCGTGCAGAGAACGTTGTTATTTTAGATGACCGTGGAAAGAAGCTTTCTGAAAACATTGGCGATCCAATGACAGCGGCTACTGCCAATCGTTTAGCTCTTGAGGCCCAACTAAACCAAAAATATGAAAGACACATCGAAGACATCTTAAGCAAGGTTGTTGGAGATGGAAAAGTAGTTGCGAAAGTTACAGTTGATCTTGATTACACGGAAGCGGTTTCAACAGAAACATCTTACGATCAGGAAAACTCAGCAGTTATTTCGGAAGTAAAAAATGCTCAGTCGATCAATGGATCTCGTCCTTCACCGCAGGGAATTGCAGGAGCTCGTTCGAATCTTCCTGGTGAAGAACCGCAACCAGGCGTAGCTGAAACTAAAAATAACGTTACTAAAGAATTAACAACTAGAAACTTTAACGTTCCAACAAAGGTGACCCAGTCTAAGAAGCCAGCTGCAAGTGTAAAATCAATTTCAGCGGCGGTTATGATCGACGGAAAACGTGTTGCTGTATTAGATGAAAACGGAGCTGTTCAATTAGATAAGAACGGAAATGCGATCATGAAGTATGAAAAGTGGACTCAGGCCGATTTGGAAAATTTCCAGCAAATCGTGGCCAGTACGCTCGGTACATCTGAAAAACGTGGTGACAAATTGGTCATTAAAAACATGGAATTCGCCCGCGAAGACATGTCTGTGGCCGATGCCATCCTAAAAGAACAAGCTAACCGTGAACTTATTAGAAATATCGTAAAATATCTTGCGGTAGGATTAACGATTTCATTGTTCTTCTTCTTAGTTGTTCGTCCATTTATCCAATGGGTTACAGACAACACGATCGAGACGGTGGAAGACTTCTTACCACGTACACTTGAAGAACTTGAAAAGGTACAAGCTAATCAACGCCTACCTGGCCTAGAAGATGCATTACCTCAAATTGAGGAGAAGCTGAACCCTGAAAAAATTGAAGGGAACATGCTTAGAGAAAAAATTATTGCTCTGGTTGAGAACAACCCAAGCAAGGCAGCTCAGATTATCCACGAGATGATCCATGCTAGTGAATCGGATAAACAAATCGCTTAATTGCGAATGAGATAGAGGTCAATATGGCAGCATTAGACGACAACACTTTAGATCCCGACACGGAGTACGCCCTCCTTAACGGTCAAGATCGCGCCGGATTATTGCTAAGTTCATTAGGAATGAACATTACACAATTGATCTTTCAGAACATGAAAGACAACGATGTAAAGCGTATGATCAATGCCATGTCGAACGTTAAACGCGCTCCAATTTGGATGGTTAAGCGCGTGCTGGAAGATTTCTATAAGCAACTAAACGAAGAAAATGATTTACTCTTTGCTGAAAACCGTGGCCGCGACTTCATCATCAATACTCTTGGTGAAGATCGTGCAAAACAACTTCTTGGTCAGATTGTTGAAGTTGGACAATCAAATACACTTGAATCACTTGAACTGGTAGATACAAGAACTTTATCAAACTTCCTTATCAATGAGCACCCTCAGACAATTGCTCTTATCGTTGCTCACTTACAGCCAGAGAGAAAGGTGGATGTTCTTAGAAGACTTCCAGAAGGTCTTCAGGCAGAAGTTGTTCTTCGTGTTGCCAATCTTGACTACGTTTCGCCTGAACTTATTTCTCAGCTTGATGATGTTCTTAAAACTGAGCTTTCTACACTTGGTTCTATCGATACGAATCAGCTTGGTGGTGTTGAACCGATCGCTGATATGCTCAACCTTATGGATAAAAACACTGAGAAAAACATCATGTCTCGTGTTGAAGAAAAAGATCCTGAGCTTGCTGAAGAAATCAGAAAACTTATGTTTACATTCGACGACCTTATTTACGTGGACGACAAAGGTATCCAGAACCTTCTACGCGAAGTGGACAATGGAAAGCTTGTTATTGCAATGAAGACTGCGCCTGATGAAATCAAGCAAAAGCTCTTCAAAAACATGTCTAACCGTGCAGCTACATTGTTACGTGAAGATCTTGATGCTCTTGGGCCTACAAAACTTTCAGATGTTGAAAAAGCACAAGCTGAAATGGTTCAAAAATGTAAAGAACTTGAGTCTCAAGGGAAAGCGTTTATTGCTCGCGGTTCTGATGGTGATTCACTCGTATAATAATTTTAGGAGATATAATTTATGTCAGCTGTTAAAGGAACTTTCGAATTTGATGATCTTAAATATGTGGATGATAAAGGATTACAGAATATCCTTCGCGAAGTTCCAGTTGAAAAACTGTTATTTGCATTGAAGCTTGCTTCAACAGATTTTAAACAAAAAATTTACAGCAATATGTCTGTTCAAGCATCAACGATGCTTAATGAAACTTTAAAAAATGTTGATGGAACAAAACTTTCAGTTATTGAAAGTGCTCAAGATGAAATGATTCAAAAGTTTTTAGAGCTGCAATCTAAAGGGCAAGCACAGATTTCACGTTAATTTTTCTTAAGGGAATAGGGGCATGGTAAAACAATTTTCAGACGTATCCGAATATCAGTTTCAAAATTTCAATGAAATTGAAGAGGGGAGTGCTGACGTAAAATTGTTCGAGTTCAGACCTTTAATGGATGTTGCTCAAGTTGCCCAGAAACCAGAATTTCAAAAAGCAATCAAGAGCGAGCGTACTTTTGCCAAATCTACACAGTTTAAAGTAAACCCAATTGTAGAAAAGTTTCGTGGTCTAAAAGATCAGGAAGAACAAGAATACGAAGATCGCGTTGAAGAAGAAGTAAAACGTCGTGTGCAAGAAATTCAAGATCAGGCTTATAAAGCAGGATTTGAAGAAGGGATAAATCAAGGGCGCGAAGAAATTTTTGATCAAATGAGAAATGCTGTTGATCAAAAACTAGAAAACTTCTCATCAATGATCACTGACGTTCTTAATACTCAAGAAGAAATCCTTACAAACCAAAAGAAAGAAATTTATCAATTGCTTAGAAACCTAAGCAAATGGATTGTTCTCAGAGAGCTTGAGGATGATGGAAAATACGTTGAAAGACTTCTAGAGAAATTGTTGCTCGAAATGCAAACGCGTAACAACCTCCTCATTCAAGTTAATCCAAAAGATTTCTCGAAAATGCCTGAAGTTTTAGAACATGTTCAATCACGCTTAGGGGAACTAAAAAATGTTCGTATTGAGATCGATTCTTCAGTTCAAACGAAAGGAATTGTCGTTGAATCTGAAAATGGAATTATCAACGCAACAATGGAAGAGCAATTCAAAAGTTTAGATAAACTGTTTGAAGACGTACTAGCAAAAGTCTAACTCTCGGAGAGATTAAATGGATAAGTTATTAGACCTCTCCTCAATTCACAAAAATTATGAATACTCTTCTCCTTTTCAAAAAATTGGAAAAGTGTTTGCTAATAAAGGGATGGTTTTTGAAATCAACCTTCCTCGTGCGCCAATTGGATCAAACGTAGAATTCATTACTGAGTTTGGTGATAAATCTCTAGGAGAAGTCGTAGGGATCAATGGGAATCGTTGTATGGCCATGCCGTATGATGAACTCTCAGGAATTAATTCAGAGACACGTGTTTATTTAAAAGACCTCACAACAACGATTAAAATATCTAAAGCATTTCTTGGACGAGTTATCGATTTCCAGGGAAATCCCATTGATGGAAAAGGTCCAATTGATCAGGTGAACGTAGAAGCGAGAAGTATCTACGGACAGCCTATTAATCCCCTTGATCGTCCGCCCATCAGAGAGCCGCTTGATACAGGAATTCATGCCATCAATTGTTTTATGACGGCAGGTAAAGGGCAACGTTTTGCCATCATGGCCGGTTCGGGTGTTGGTAAGTCAGTTACCCTCGGTATGATTGCGGAAAATTCCAGTGCCGACATCAACGTTATCGCGCTCATCGGAGAGCGTGGTCGCGAGGTTTTAGAATTCATTGAATCAGATCTTGGGCCAGAAGGTTTAAAACGTTCAGTGGTTGTTGTTGCGACTTCAGATTCGTCAGCGCTAATCAGAATGAAAGCGGCTTATGTAGCGACTACAATTGCAGAATATTTCCGTGATCAAAATCAAGATGTTCTTTTGATGATGGATTCAATTACACGTTTTGCGATGGCCAATCGTGAAATTTCCCTTTCAGCTGGTGAGCCACCAGGACAGAAAGGTTATACGCCTTCAGTATTTGCTCGTCTTCCAAAATTAATGGAGCGTGCAGGAACAAAAGCAGGAGCAGGATCTATTACTGGAGTTTATACCGTTCTCGTAGAAGGGGGCGATATGGATGAACCCATTGCAGATGCTGTAAGAGCGATTGCCGATGGTCACATTGTTTTATCACGTGAACTTGCTTCACGAAACCAATTCCCGGCGATTGATGTTCTTGCATCACTCTCGAGGGTAATGGGGAAAGTTGCTTCAAAAGAACATAGAATTGTTGCCTCTCACTTGAGAGATTTAATGGCAGCTTATAAGGCGAACGAAGATCTTATCAACGTTGGTGCATATGCAAAAGGCTCAAACCCTAAAGTAGATAAAGCTCTTATTATTTACGAAGATCTTATGGGTCTTCTTCGCCAAAATCATGGGATGACTGAGTTTCTTTCTATTGAATCACTTTTCGACCGCATGGTAGAGATCGCCAGAAAGGCGGAGAATATTAAATAATGGCACAGAAGTTTAAATTTAAACTCGATGGACTTCTCAAAGTAAGAGAGTTCAAAGAGAAAAAAATTAAGATTGAACTCGGAGAAATTTTAAAAGAAATTTCAAACGTTGAAGATCAAATTGCAGCTGCCAATAAGGCCATTGATGAAACTTATGTGGCCCAAGAAGAGTTAATGAAAGATCCAGCAGCAGGGCAGATGATTCAATTTTTTCCTTATTTTATTCAAGGAAAAAAAGAAGACATAAAAAATAAAGAAAATCTTCTTTGGTCGTTAAAAAAGAAGTATGACAAAAAAATTGCTGAACTTGCTGAAGCTCGCGGTGAAGTAAAAGTTCTGGAAAATTTTAAAGATAAAAAACAAGTTGAATGGAAAAAAGATAAAGAAAAGAAAGAGCAGGAAGCCATCGAAGAAATTTTGATGATGCGCTCAAATGGATCGAAGGGATTACTATGAAACTCATTGCACTCATCACACTATTAACTTTTGGTTCATCGGTTTTTGCGGCACCAGCAGTGAAGAAACCTGCAGCTGCTCCTGTTGCAAATGGAAAACGTGAATATACAGAAGAAGAATTTAAAAAAGCCGTAATGACTGAAGTTGAAAAAGTGATGAAAAAAGCGGGCAGTGGAAATCTCGTTGAATTTTCTAAGGAGCTTCTCGAAAAAGAAGAAGCCATTAAAGTGAAAGAACTTGCGATCAAAAAACAACAAGAACAATTAGATTTGAACATTGCTGATTTCAAAAAAAGCATTGTTGAATTCCAGGCTTCTCAGAAAAAATTCTTAGGTTGTGTTGATGAAAAAAATGCACAAGCTGATAAGCGTGTTACTCAAATGGTTGAAGTTATCTCAGCGATGAAACCTCAAAATGCGGCCGATATTTTAACAGTTCAAGATCCTGATCTTTCTGTTCGGATTTTATCGGAAATCGAAACTTCGAAGGCC
Source organism: uncultured Bacteriovorax sp. (assembly GCA_946480715.1). The sequence continues at coordinate 98,193 of CAMLKK010000005.1, forward strand.
TCAAAGATCTTCAACTTAATGGACAAGGAAGTTTCTGCCCGACTTCAGAAGCAGTATCTTCAGATGAAAAAATAAGTTAAACTGACTGAGTGTGTCGTTTCAGGATGAAAGGATAGTATGCAAGGATTGCCAACACAATTACTAACGAAGATGCCAGCTACGAAAGCTGGAAAAGTGGATAATTCTCCGCTTAATAATCTTCTTGGGAACAGTGAAGGTGAAGCTGCTACATCCGCTGCGAACGGCGAATTCGCTTCTCTTTTTTCTGGAATGGTTACTGGATCAGCAGAAGGGAAAGACGGAAAAAATATTTCACCAGAAGCGCTTTTAGAAGGCGCTCAACAAAAAGGTGAGAAGACACAAGGTTCTGGACTTGATGTTCTTCTAAGCGTTAAAGGACAAGAGCAAAAGAAAAGTGCAGAAGTCACACCACTGACGGCCGAAACAGCACTTTCTCCAGAAGTTCTAAAAAACATCAACAATCTCATTATTAAAAATGCTCAAGAGTCTGCGGTTCCTGCTAACTCACAAAAAGTTGCTGTGACAGATAAAGTTGCAAAAACTTCAAGCAACATTGAAGCATTGTTAAATAATTTAAAAGGAACAGAAACTCCTGCTGCTACAGAAGAAGGTGGCGAAGAGTGGATTCCACAGAATGAAAATGGAATGCAAGCTCAGCCGAAAGTAAAAGGCGAGAAAGCGCAAAACCCACTTGAGTTCCTCATTCAAAAATCAAAAACACCAAATGTTGGAATGACAACTCCAACTGAAGTTGAAGGATTGCCAAAAGAAGAATCGAAAGCAATTCTTTCTAAACTTGGATTGGGTGGAGAGGACTTCGTAAAAAATACTGAAGTCGCAAAAGCTCCAGTTGCTCAAGAAGCTTTCAATCCACAACAATTGATTCAGAAAAATATGAATCAAACAATGAAAGCTTACGGTCAAAAACAAAATCTTCTCAATGACAACGTCATCAAGAATACAAAAGACCTGGCTTCTAAAGACAGCAAAGCAAAATCAACGATTGATGAACTAAAAACTCCTGATCTAAAAATCGGAGCTCAATTAAGTTCAATTAAAGAAGATTTCGTTCCGTTGATGCAAAAACCGGATGCTGGTCAACAAAATCTTCAGACAAGTGTTCCGCAAAAAGTTTTAGATCTTTCTTCAGTTAACAAGACAAATACAAATGAACTTATTCAGAAAATTTCTGATTATGTTCAACAGTCACAAGTTGCTAACAGTGACAGTATCGATTTAAAAGTAAAGCATGATTCACTTGGAGAATTTAATATTCAGGTGAACAAACAGCATGGCGCTCAAAATCAAGCTATGGATATGCAAATCGTAACAAGTACAGCGGAAGGGCATGAGTTCTTTACGAAGAACGAAATTGGACTTCTGAAAAATCTTTCACAGGCCGGAATTCAACTTTCTGATTTAAGAATTGTTTCTGGTGGAAGTGAAGGAATGAGTTTCTCTCAAAACGACAATCGTCAATCTGGTCAATCTCAATATAACGGAAACGCACCTCGTGAATTTATGAGTTTTGATTCAGGAAATTCTTCAAATGGCTCTGAGAGAAGAAGAGCACTTTGGGAACAAGCACAGCAAAACCAACAACGCTACGGAGCTTAAGTCATGCCAGAAATTGGAAGACCAGTAGATCCTAATCAAAGTTCTTATTCTAATATCCAAATTAACAGGACTCCATCACCTCAAGCGCAAGCTGAAAAAAAAGTAGGTGATTCGCTTAACAAGCTAGCTGGAAATCGTCCTGAAAGTCGTTTCGTTGATCGTCGTTCTAAAGAAGAATTAGGACAAGACGGATTCATGAAACTACTTGCTCATCAATTAAAAAATCAAGATCCAATGAAACCAATGGATCAAAAAGATTTCTCTGCTAACCTTGCTCAGTTCTCGCAATTAGAGCAATTAACAGCAATGAATAAAAAACTTGATAGCGTAAACCAAAACGCCATCGATGACAAACGTGTTCAAGGTGCAAGCTTCCTTGGTAAAAAAGTTGTTACTGCAGGGACTTCGATTGATTACAAAGGCGATGGTAAAGATACAAATCTACCATTCCACCTTGAAAAACCAGCGAAGATGGCAATCATCAACGTGTACGATGACAAGAGACAATTAGTTGCAAGACTTGAAAGAGAAGGCCTGAATAAAGGCATGCAAGAAGTTACTTGGGACGGAACAGATTTCAACGGCCAGGTAGCTCCGAAAGAAACTTATACATTTGAAGTTATCGCCTTCGATGAAGTCGATCAAAAATTTATGGGATCAACGAAAGCGGAAGGTCTAGTTACAGGTGTTCACTTCGAAGAAGGTGAGACTGTTTTAACTCTTGCAAACGGAAGAAAAGTTTTCTTAAAAGATGTGCAAAGTTTTTCATTAGACACGGAAAAAAATGCATCGAGTAAAAATATGCCTGCATTGCAAAAGCAAGCAGCGCAAACATATAATCAAATAGACAACCAAATCAATAATTAAGAATTTTATTGGTTAATTGGAAATTAAAAAATAATGGCGAACCCTAAGATTAACAACATTCTCATTCCCAACGTCTCGACGATACCGTCGAAGAAAAACGTTGAGAACACGAATAAGTTAGGTGCAGGGGAAACGTCTGAGTTTAAAAATCTATTAGACTCAACACTTGTTCAAGAGCAGCAGCCGCAACCAAAAGGCATTCATCTTTCAACTCACGCGATGAAGAGACTGCAAGAAAGAAATCTCACATTAGATAAAGAAGAATATTCTAAATTGCAATCAGCAATGGATAAACTGAAATTAAAAGGGGGCCAAGACTCGCTGGTGATTACAGGTAAAGCGGCATACATCTTAGATGTTCCGAAAAATACAATTGTAACAGCGATAGATAAAGATAGTATTGGTGAAAATGTTTTTACGAAAATAGATTCTACGATTTTAATGAATTAAAAATTTAAAATCTCAAATGAAACGAGCTGGTCCTTCCAGGAAGCTTTAGTTTAAGCCTGTCGTGTTTAAACATCATTGAGAGAAAACGTCCATGGAGGGACAAATGGGTATTCTACGTTCATTCACTATTGGTGTTTCAGGTCTAAATGCTAGCGGTCAGGGTATGGGAGTCATCGGTGACAATATCGCCAACGCTGGTACCAACGGATTCAAGTCTTCAAGAGCAGAATTTCAAGATGTATTGGCCGTTTCACTAAAGGGAATCGAAGGTGGAGATCAATTTGGTGCAGGTACAAAATTAGGTCACATTAAGCCCCTCATGACTCAAGGGGATATCTCAAGAACAGATTCAGTAACAGATCTAGCTCTAGCGGGTGACGGTATGTTCGTTGTCGATGCTCCAGCTGGAAGAACATATACTCGTGATGGTTCATTCCACTTCGATAAAGAAGGGCAGCTTACGACTATGGACGGTTACAAGATCATGGGTTTCCAAGCTGACGAAAAAGGAAAAATGATCAACAAGATCGACGCTATTAAGCTTGGTAACACAACAATTCCAGCTCGTGGATCAAAAGAAGTTGTGATGTCAATGAACCTTGACTCTCGTGAAAACGTAAAAGAATTTAACATTGAAAACCCAGAGAAAACTTCGAACTTCTCTAACTCAATGACTGTTTATGATAACGTTGGTACTGCAAGAACAGTAACAGCTTATTACAACAAAACAGATAACAATACATGGGAATACCATATCGCCGCTGATGGAAAAGATGTTGAAGGCGGAAAAGCAGATACTATGTACGAAATGGCATCTGGTACTCTTATCTTCAATGACAAAGGTCAATTGGAAGAAGAGAAAGAAGGTAAAAACTCTTTCAACTTCAACAAAGGTGCAGCTAAAGATCAGAAGATTGCTTTCAACTTTGGTATTTCACTTAAAGAAGGTGGATCTGGTCTTGATGCTTCTACTCAGTACGGATCAAACTCTGCAGTAGCTCGTCACACTCAAGATGGTTCATCTGCAGCTACGTTAACATCTCTTTCATTCAACGATAAAGGGATTCTAACGGCTTCATACGATAACGGTGAGACAAGAGACGTTGCTCAAATCGCAGTAGCGAAATTTGAAAACAACGAAGGATTGTTCAAAATTGGCAAGAACCTTTTCAAAGAGTCGAAGTCTTCAGGACAAGCAGCTCTTGGTAAACCAGGTGAGTCTGGACGTGGAGAAGTTCTTTCTAAATCAATAGAACTTTCAAACGTTGATATTGCAAACGAGTTCGTAAACCTAATGACTGCTCAAAGAAACTTCCAAGCTAACGCTAAGACGTTAACGACAGCAGACCAAATGCTACAAGAAGTTCTTCAAATCAAACGTTAATTTTTAGAATACTAAGGGGCCTTATGGCCCCTTTTTTTTGAGGGGTTTATGAAACGCACTTATTTACTGATTTCGATCGTAACTTTGCTCCTATCATCTTGCTCTTTCTGGGGGCAAACAAAACGTGTACCCGCCAATCAAGCAGAAACGATTGATCTCATCGAAGCATCAGATGAAATTATCAATGCAGTATCAACGAGAGGAATCAATCCTCAAACATGCGATGGTGAATTCGATAAACTCATCAGCTTCTATACGCAGGCCCCGACTGCACTCAATCTCGCCGACGTAAAAAATAGAGGACAAGATATTTTAGATCGCAGTTTTGAAGCTCGACTATCGCTCCATTCGATGCTCGATGTTCTTCCAGCACACTGTAAAACTAAATTGAAACAAGTTTATCTTAAAATGCGTCTGGTAGAAGATTTTGTAGGTGTTCATTATTATCCGGAAGAACAGATTTCTGCGGACACAATTAAGTATCAAGAAAGCCCAATTCCGGTTTATGAAGCGGATAAATATCATCCAATGCACTTAGGAAGAGGGATCGATGCTTCAAAGAAATTTGAATTCAAGAATGGCGACATCATGATCACAAAAGGTGTGAGTTTCATCTCAAGCACCATTTCTGAGTTAGCAGTTCCTAAATCACTTTTTAGTCATATCGTATTTATTCATGTTGATGAGAAAACAGGTGTTGTATCTACAATTGAATCTTACGTAGGAAAAGGTGTAAGTGTTTTCCCAATTGATGAAGCTTTGAAAAACGAAAACTCGCGTATTGTTGTTTTAAGAGCAAAAGATCAAAAGCTCGCTTCAGATGCAGCTAACTACATGATGGAGAAAGTTCAAAAAGTTAAAGCAGAGAAAAAATACATTCCTTATGATTACGAACTGGATTTCACCAACAACAAAAGCATGTCATGTGAAGAAGTAGCGTACGATGCTTACAAGCACGCTTCAGAAGGTAAATTTATCATCCCTGAGCAAGAATCAGAAATCACTCTCAATGATCCAAAATTCCTTAAGCGCGTAGGTGTTAAGAAAGGACCAATGATGGTTCCAACTGACATGGAAACAGATTCACGTTTTGAAATGGTTCTCGATTGGACTGATTACAGAGTCATGAGAGATTCTTGGCGCAAAGATGCTCTGCTTGGAGAAATGTTCAATTGGATCGATAAACACAATTATCGCATCTATGAAAACATGACTTCAGTGGCCTCAAAAGTCATCTGGTCGACAAGATACATTCCAGGACTTTGGTCAATCATGTCGCGCATTTCAGGAATTCCAAAAGATTTCACGAAAGATGTTCCTTCAATTACGATCTCAACTATCGCCAGCTTGAAATCAATTGGTGGACAACTGCTTACAGTCGCAAAAGAGGCCGATGAAAACTTCTATAAAGAGAAGGGACGTTGGATGACAAAAGAAGAAATTCATCAAGCGCTTGATGAATATAGAAAAACGAATCCGAAAGATTTGAGAAAAGTATTTAGAGAAAAATAAAAAAAAAGCCCCTGAAAAGGGGCTTTTTTTATTTTAATGTTTTATTGATCGCCGTCTTCGCCAATCGCCTCAACCGGGCAGGCTTCCATCGCACTTTTACATTCGGCAATTTCGAGAGCAGTTTGGGGTTGAGCTTTTACAAAAGCATGGCCGTCGTCATCGTTCATGGTGAAAAATCCAGGAGCTTCCATCACGCAGGCATCGCAAGCGATACACTGATCATCGACGTAAAACTTTCCTTCTGCATTTTGTTTCCACTTAGATTTTTTGTCGGCCACGTTTTTTATTTTCCTTAAATCGAATTAGATTTGAATCATTTTCTCGTTGATGCGAACTTTGGCATCAGCTTCAAGCTTCTTCATGATGTTGTCCATAAGCTTCTTCGCTAATGTGTTTTTTAAACCTTCAGCGTTGAATTTATCGCCTGCTTCAGCAGTTGTTGCTGGAGTCGTTCTCATCATAACAAGGTTTGCGCCGTCGTCAAACGAGTGAAATTGTGGCTTCGTTAAGTCACCGCTAAAAATTGTCTTCATGTTTTCTGCAGTCAGGTATGTTCCACCGCTTGCACCTTCAAGTCTGTTCACTGAAGAGTTTGTGTGTTGAAGTTTGTATTTATCAACAATTGATTTAACTTCAGCAGTCTTTCCAGCTTCAAGAGCAGGGCGAAGTGAATTGGCAACATCAACTGTCAGCTTTTTGATTTCTTCTACTTTATCTTTTTGAAGAATTTCTTTCGCTAATTTTTCTTTATAGTCGTTAAGGTTTGCTACTTGAGCGGCCGTCTTCGATTCAACAAGAATTAAGTGATAACCATAAGCCGTTTTAACCGGAGCTGAAACTGTTCCTGGTTTTTGCGTGAAAGCAACTTCTTCAAATTCAGGAACCATGCGACCACGTCCGAAAGTTCCAAGGTCACCGCCTTTTCCTTTTCCTGATGGATCTTCTGTGTACTTGTCGGCCATTTTAGCAAAGTTAGAAGCGGTAACTTCTTTTGCGATTTTTTCAATTTGTGCTTTTACAGCTGAATCTTCTTTTCCTTCTGACATAACGAGAATGTGACGAGCTTTCACTTCTTCTGGCTTATCAAGGCTAGCTTTTCTTTCGTTGAACATTGAAGCAATTCTTTTTTGATTTGTTTCTTCACTTAGGAATTTTGAAAGATCAGCAGGAGTGATTTCGATGAACTGACGAAGGTTATTTTTGTTAATTGTAACGATTTCAGCATTTACGCGTTCTGAACGGAATTTTTCCATGTCAGCTACGTAAGATTTTGAAAGAGGAAATTGAGCAGACATCATTTGCATTTGACGAGATCTGATTTGATCAATTACGTCAGCTTCGAATTCTACTGGAGTTAATTTGTTTGCAGCCAGGATGCCTTTGTAACGAGTGACATCGAACTGTCCATTCGTTTGGAAATAAGGGAGTGATTTGATCTCTGCTTTTACTTCTTCATCTGAAGGAAATGCTCCCATGTCTTTTGCGAGTTCGGCCATCAACTTTCTTTGAACGATATTTTTGATCACGCTTTCTTTGATTTTCATTCCTTCAAGTTGTTTTGCCGTGAGATTTCCACCCATGATCTGTTTATAGAATTCAATCTGACGATTGTACTCTTGGTTGAATTCTTCTGGTTTAATGGCGACGCCATTCACTGATCCTACTTGCGAAGGAGACCCACCGCTCTCAAAAGTTTGGTAGCCTGTGAACATAAAAGCGAGAATGATAATACCGATTAAAACAGTGGCGAATACACCAGATTTTTTAGAGTGGATAAAGTCAGACATGATTGTTCCTTGGGGTTCAATAAAATTTTTTAATATTGTAGCGATTAAAAAGTTAGTTCGTAAAGTTTATTGGCTTTTTAAATGGTTTTGAATAAGCTTATTACACTAATTATTTATACGGAGTTAAAAGTTGAGACTCTCTGATACAGAAGAACGTCGCACGAAGATTGTGATTAACAGCATAATCCTCGCTATCTCCCTCTATGGGATGTCGCAGCGAGATTACGTTTTCCAGAAAACTTCATTGGCAGAGAAAGTACTCATCGACTTGATGGCGCCAGTGCAGAGTTTTGTGACTGGGATCCAGGAAGGAATGTCTTCCTATGTTGAACATTACGTCACCAATTTGAATGCCAGTAAAGAAAACAAAAACCTCAAATCAAAAATTTCAGAACTTCAAAACGAAATTTTTAGCTATCAAGAAGCCGTTAAGGAGAGTGAACGTTTAAGAGCGTTGATCGACTACGGTGAGATGTTAGATAGAAAGAAAATCGTCGCACGAGTTGTCTCTTGGGATTCAGCGGATGATTACAAAGTTGTTCGTATCAACAAGGGTTTCAAGCACGGAATTAAGCTTCAATCAGTTGTTACGAGTGCTGAAGGTCTTGTCGGTTACGTTTATCGTCTAACGGAGAACTTCGCGGATGTCATCACGATTCTCGATGCCAACAATCGCGTTGATGGTGTTGTCGAGAGACTTCGCTCGCACGGTGTTGTTGAAGGCTATAATCGCGGTCGTTGCATTATGAAATATGTTAACAGAACAGAGCCGATTATTTTGAACGACATCGTTCTTACGGCCGGTCTGGGAAATGTCTATCCAAAAGGGTTGAAGATCGGATACATCTCGCGCATCGAGCGTGAGAGTTACGGGATCACTCAGCACGTAGAAATAACTCCGCTTGTAAATTTCTCGAAACTCGAAGAAGTTCTCGTCCTTGTTCATGAACAAGAAGAGCACAAGCAACTTGAATGGCGCGCGCTCGATGAAAAGGCCAGCTCGACTGAGGTTAAAAGGTGAAAACAAACCTAAAAGATATTATCGTTCCATTAATTAAAACGCTTTTTTTGCTTTTTATTTTGGAAGTCATTACGACAGCAGTTTTTCCAAACATTGGATTACTCCACTATCGTATACCGTTTAACATTCTCCTTGTTCTCTTCTTAGGATTGAGATTAGAGACTCCTTATCTCGCGATCATCATTTTGATCGTTCAATACTTTCATGGATTCTTTTCCGTTGAAGGTTGGGAGATGGGAACTGTAACGGGAATTGTGATTTGTATCGTCGTTTCTTACGTCCGTGAAATGATCCACTTTTCTTCTTGGGGAATGACTATTCTTATTACCCAGGTTTTCCAATTACTTTGGTTCTTTGTTCAATCAATTCTCATCTACATTCAGTTGGGAAGCTTAAATTATATTTTCGAAAAGGGATGGAGATTCCTTCCACAGAGTGTGATTATCGCTCTTCTTTCTCCGTTCTTCTTTTACATCTTAAACCGTATTTGGGACGTAGATGATCGCGGAATGCTAGGAGATAAGATCTAATGTTCGGTGAAGACGATCTGGTCAAATCCCATCAGGAAAGAGCTGACGTAATTTTTAATATTATCGTCATCGCTTTCGCTATTTTGCTTGCCCGTTTGTGGTACTTGCAGATTTATCGTGGGAAAATGTTTTTTAATTACTCACTCGAAAACCGTCTACGTAAAGACGTCGTTCGCGCTCCACGCGGAATGATTTTCTCGCGTAATAACGTTTTACTGACTCACAATGTTCCGCGCTTCGACGCTATTGTGACTCCTCAGTATCTGGAGAGTTCAGAAGAGACGGTGAACTATCTCGCAGAAATTCTCGAGATGACTCCTGCTACGATTCAGAAAACTCTTAAACGTTACCAAGGCCAGGCCAAATACATCCCGGTTGTTATTAAGAAAAATATTTCTCGTAAAGAAGTAGCGATCATTGAAACTGAAAGAGATAGACTTCCAGGTGTTTCAGTTGAAACGTTCATTAGCCGTGAATACACCGATAAAGATGCCGGGGCTCATTTACTCGGTTATATTTCTGAAATTTCTTCTGAAAAACTTCCTCGTTATCGCGAGCGCGATAAATACGACTACAAACAAGGTGACTTCATTGGATTCGCCGGAATTGAGCAACAATTTGATCTCGATATTCGCGGTCAAGATGGTTATCAATTCATGGAAGTAGATGCGCGTGGTAGAGCACGCAGACACGTTAGTTCTGATGACCTTTATTCAGGTATTGAAAATAAAATTGCAGAGCCTGGAAAAAATATTCGTCTGACAATTGATCGCGATGTTCAGCTCGCTGCTTATCACGCTCTCGATGGAAAAGATGGAGCTGCAGTAGCAATGGATATTGAAACTGGTGAAATTATCGCCATGGTTTCTCGTCCTGCTTACGATCCAGGAAATTTCTCTACGGGATTAACCTCAAACTACTGGGGTAGTTTGATCATGGATGAAAAGCGTCCTCTACGTGACCGCACCATTCAAGAGCACTATTCACCGGGTTCAACTTTCAAAACGCTCACTCACATTGCGGCCCTCGAAGAGGGAATGATCAATGAAAATACAAAAGTTGTCTGTACAGGTGGATATCGCCTCGGTGGACGTACTTTCCACTGCTGGAAAAAAGAAGGCCACGGCGTTGTAGATGTTGTTAAGGCTCTAAGAGAATCATGTGACGTTTTCTATTATACGATTGGTAACAGAATCGATATCGATGTTATTTACAAATATGCAACGATGTTCGGAATGGGACAGCGTTCAGGTATCATTCTTCCGCGTGAGACGAGTGGTCTCATCCCTAACAAAGAATGGAAGAAAAAACGTACTGGTGTTGAGTGGCAAAGAGGGGAGACTCTCTCGTGTGTAATCGGACAGTCATTCGTTAACGTAACACCACTTCAGCTTGCTATGTTTTATGCAACTCTGGCCAATGAAGGAAAGCTTTTCCGTCCTCACGTTGTAAAAGAAGTTTTCTCGAATACTGGACAGGTTCTTAAAAAATTCGAGCCAGAAATCATTCACAAATTCCAAATTTCTCCTAAGACAATGGATATTGTGAAGCGCGCTCTTTATGAAGTAGTAAACACTCCAGGCGGAACAGCGCTTTCGCAAAAAGGTGTTGGTCTTCAAATGTCTGGTAAGACGGGTACAGCTCAGGTTATTTCATTCTCTGCTGATAAAATTTTTAGTAAGTGTGAAAATCAAGAGTATCGCTTCCGCCACCACGGTTTATTCTCAGGATTTGCTCCTACTGCTAATCCAAAAATTGCTTTTGCAGTAGTTGTTGAACACGGATGTCACGGTGGATCTGCAGCGGGTCCTGTTGCTAAGGCAATGGTTGAATCGTACATGCATAAATATTATCCAAGCTATCAGAGCAAATTGATTGCTCAAGAAAAAATGACGTATGAACAAATGTTGGAAGATAACCGTTTGAACCCAGTGCCAATGGTTCTTGAAACAAATCCAAAAGATTTCTTCGATGAAAACGGTGTTCTGGTCAACAACTATGTAATCGATCGCACAGGAAAGAAAGTGGCCATTCCCGTGAATCCATTGCCATCGGCAGCTCCGGCAGAGGGAGATTAATGTTTAACTTTAGAGAAGAATTAAAAAGATACGATTACTCATTCTTCGGAATTTGTACGGCGATTTTCATCATTGGTATTTTAAATCTTTATTCTGCTACACACTCACATGGTGTAGGGCCGGAGCAGGGGATTTATAAAACGCAAATTCTTTGGTTCGTGATTTCATGGATCATTGGTGTTGTCGTAAGTTTTATTCAACCAAAAAATCTTTATCGACTGGCTTATCCTTCATACCTCATCTGCGTCTTGCTACTCATCGCCGTTTTGGTTGTGGGGCACGCAGCACTTGGTGGACAGCGCTGGATTGGAATTGGTGGAATCAAGTTTCAGCCTTCCGAGGTTGTAAAACTTTCGATGGTTCTCGTTTTGGCGAGATGGTATTCCAAAGCTTCACCGGAACAAGAAATTGGATTTCGTGAGCTCATTATCCCTTTCATCATCACGTTTATTCCGGCCATCATGGTTATTATTCAGCCGGACTTGGGAACGGGAACGCTCGTTCTTTCTATTTTCTTCATCATTACTTTCTATAGAAAACTAAAATGGAAAACGATTCTCATTTTGGGAATCATCGGTCTGGTTTCAGGTACGATCATGTACAACTTTGGTTTACGTGAATACCAGAAAAAAAGGATCATTACCTTTCTTGATCCGGAGTACGACGCTAAAGGATCAGGATACAATGCCATTCAATCAAAGATCGCCATTGGATCAGGACAATTTTTCGGAAAAGGTTTCAGGCAATCATCACAAGGTGCGCTTAACTATCTTCCAGAAAATCACACCGACTTTATTTTTGCGATTTTCAATGAAGAGCATGGTTTCGTAGGATCGGTGTTCTTGATCGCGCTTTATCTCGCGCTCTTTTACCGGCTCCTCTGGCTCGCCTCCAACGTGAATAAAATGTTCGACTCCATTGTCGTCGTAGGAGTACTCGCCATCTTCTTTGTTCACACGCTCGTGAATATGAGCATGGTTTCCGGACTTCTGCCCATTGTAGGGATTCCGCTGCCACTCATGTCTTACGGGGGATCAAACTTACTTACTTTCGGAATTTGCTGCGGCGTAGTGACTTCGATTAGTAATGCAAGAAATCTCTTTTAAGAAAATAGTACGCAAGTCAGACTTGACGATGAAACGTTCTTCGGGGAAACTTTAATAGTCTCAGTAAGGGACTATACAATCTATCCAACAACGGACGTTTCATGAAGAAAGTTTCGAGTATCGGAAGCCTAGTCAAAAAAATTTATCGTTCTTATTCTGGTGAACTTCTTATCCTGCTTCAGGATAGAGGATTTACTGATTTGCGCCCTTCATTTCTAGAAGTGTTGCTCTTTATTTGTGAACACGACGGACCTTCTATTAAGGAAATTGGTTCGGGGTGCGGCCTAAAAAAACAAACGATGACGTCTCACCTTAATGAATTGGAGAGTCGTGGATATATCGAACGCAAAATCAATCCATCGGATAAACGCGAGCAAAACATCTTCCTCACGGAGTACGGTCTTAAATTTAAACTAAATCTCTTTGAGTGCATCACTGAAATCGAAAAGAAGTATACTGACCTTATCGGTGACCTCGAACTTAACCGCGTAGAGCTGATTTTGAAGAATTTTCACTCTAAGCTCCTTGTTCAACCTGGTCTTTTCGAGCATTTAAACGATCACTAAAATCATAAAATTTGTGATTGATTAAGATCGCGTCTTCCCTTATTATCTGCCATGTTTGGCTATTCAAACTTTTATTTCCGTTAGGAAATCTCAAGGATTTTTCCATGAATAAGAAACTATCTGAGATCAAAGTGGGATCTCAAGTTGAAGTCGTAGGCTATGAAGGCGAGAGCGCTTACGAATTTAAATTCATCTCTCTCGGAATTCTTCCAGGTGACAAAGTTACCATTCAATCAAGAAGTTTATTTGGCGGGCCGATTGCGATCAAACACGGCGATTTCAATTTTCTCGCATTAAGAAAAACATATGCAGAAAAAATTCTTGTTAAAGAACTTGAAGGATTAGGGGCATAAAATGGAAAACGTACTTCTTGTTGGCTTTCCCAATTCAGGTAAATCGACAATCTATAACATGCTTACAGGTCAACTCAGAAAAGTTTCAAACTATTCTGGTGTAACAGTTGATTCAGCGGTAGCTGAGTTGGTTTCGAATTCTCTGCATGAAAAAAAATTAGGTGTAGTGGATCTTCCGGGAATTTATAACCTTATTCCTACAAGTATCGATGAAGGGATCACGACAACTTCTCTTATCAAAGACATTGATAAATATAAAACAATCGCAATGGTTTTAGATCTCGATCGTCTTGAAGCTTCATTATCACTACTTCTAGCTGTAAAAGAAATTCTTCACAGAAATATTATCGTGATCATCAATAAGAACGATCACATGCTCTTCACTAAAGAACATGAACAAAGATTACAAGAGCGACTTGGAATGCCTGTTCTTAGTATCTCTGCTATGAATGATAACGGTGTAGAGCTGGACAAATTTATCCGCGAACACTCACTCAATATGCAAAGTGTTTCAGCTCAACCCAAAATTAAACTTCATTCAGAGTCTCGAGTTTATCTCCCTGCACTTCAGGAGAATGTTCATTTTGATGAAACTGAAGCAGATGTTGTTATTAAAAATATCAAATCACATCAAGCTGAAGCGAGAGATATCATCAATGCTATTTATAAGCATTCGACAGCTAAAACTCGTTTAACAGAAAAAATGGATGCCATCATTCTCCACAAATTCTGGGGAAGTCTGATCTTCATTGCTATTTTCTATCTTATCTTCCATTCGATCTACACTTGGGCCGGACCGGCCATGGATTTCACGGAAGGACTAGTGCTTTCTCTTGGTGACATCATCGCTAATTATCTTCCAGACAACTGGATCAAAAGTTTAGTGATCGATGGAATCATCGCAGGTGTTGGTGGAGTTGTAATTTTCGTTCCCCAAATTATGATTCTCTTTTTCCTTCTCTCACTTCTTGAACAATCGGGATATATTTCACGAGCTGCTGTTCTTACAGATAAATTGATGAGTGTATTTGGATTAAACGGTAAAGCGTTCCTTCCTTATATGTCAGGGTTTGCTTGTTCGATTCCAGCTATCATGGCCGCGAGAAGTATTCCAAGCCAGAAAGAAAGAGTCGCAACTATCATGACGATTCCGATGATCACTTGTAGTGCTCGTCTTCCTGTTTATGTTCTGCTCATTGGGACATTCATTCCTTCAATCACTTATTTTGGATTTTTGAACTCACAAGCATTGGCCTTCTTTTTCCTATACTTCTTAGGATCAATCATGGCCCTCATCATGGCGAAAGTTTTCCGCTTAACGCTTTTTAAAGGTGAAACAAGTAACTTCATTATCGATCTTCCTCATTACGAAAAACCGTCTTTCAAATTCGCTTTCAGACAAGCGATCAGAAAAGGACAGTTGTTCCTTAAAAAAGCAGGAACAACAATTCTTGGACTTTCAGTACTCATTTGGGTTCTTTCAACTTATCCAACACCAGACGCAAGTTTGATTGATGGAAAAACAGACGAAGAAGTTTCTGCCATTACTCTTCAAAATTCTTACTTAGGACAAACGGGAAAACTTATTGAACCCGCTCTTGCACCAATGGGTATGGACTGGAAAATGGGAGTAGGGGTTCTTGTTGCTTTCGGAGCAAGAGAGCTTTTTGTTTCTACGCTTGGAACAATCTATGCGCTTGGTGATGTTGATGAAGAGTCTGCTACTCTTCGTGAACGTATGCATGCGGAAGTTAATCCAGTCACTGGTCAACCAGTATTTAATACGGCCGTGGCCTGGAGTATTTTGATTTTCTTCGTCTTTGCTCTTCAGTGTATTAGTACACTGGCGATTTTAAGACGCGAGCTTGGTGGATGGAAATATCCAGCGATCATGTTCCTTTATATGGGAGCATTAGGGTACGCCGGAGCTTTCCTCGCTTATCACTTTGTTAAATAATTAGACGTCGATATCGGAATTTTTATCTGATTTGGTTGTGAATTCTTCTGCTTGTTTACCAGGCCAGAATTCATAACCACCAGAGACGTTATTGATGTTGAAAAATCCTTTCTTCACCAACATCTCACACGCCTGAATTGAACGAAGGCCGTTCTCAGAAATAATCAACATCGGAATTGTTTTACTTGGAATTTCAACGAAACGAATATGCAGCTCTTCAAGAGGGATGTGTAGCGCTTCTTCTAAGCGTGTTCCAGTGAATGATTTATTTGTTACATCAAGAACGATGAAATCAACATTTGGATTGTTGTAGATACTCCACGCTTTTTGCGGAGAAATATCATTGTAGGGACGACCCATAAGAATCATGTTGTCGTCTATTTCTTCGCCGTTTTTAACACGGACGAGATGATTACGTTGAAGCGTGATGGAGAAATCTAGTTTCTCATCAATACGACCAATATTTTTTTCGATATTGTTTAGACGAGAATTGATGAACTCAAGCATTTGATAAATTTTAAGATCCATTTTCGATTTGCTCCCAAGGCCCTATTTATCAAGGCCCACCACTATTTTAGCGGTGAAGGGAGCAAAACATCGATCAGGGCAAAAGCTTCCTTAATGGGAGTGGATCAATCCCAGGATGTCTTTCTTTTGAGCGGAAGTCAGACTATCGAATTCGCAGTGAAGGCGGTTAACTGCATGTGCTTTTGCGAATTTAGTGAATAAATCAGTCGCTTCGTTGATATCGAAAGTGACTTTTTGATCGCTGCCGAAAAGTTTACGAACAACTTTCATCGGGTATTTTGAATTGTTTGCTTCGTCCACATAATACTTCGACAAGCGTCCTGATGAACTCGATCTGATGTATTCAATGTTTTGTGAAACGAGATATTTTTCAAGTTGAGCGAGCTGCACTTCTTGTTTGTCATTGAACGACTCAAAGATTTTTTGTGGAACATGATTTTTTATAACAGCTTCAGCGTATTTATTTTTTGAACGTCTTAATATTTTCATTAAGTGCTGATCATCGTGTTCGATGTAATCTTCAATGCTCGCAGGAATCACGTATTCACTAGGTGATGTGCGGAAATATTTATAGAGAAGCTGCTCTAAACAAACAGCGCGGTAGTGGAAGTAGACCATGATGAACATGTGGTAACGAGAAAGAAGAAAATCATCGAATGTAACAACTGCACGTTCATTGATTCCTAGATAGGCCTTGTTATCTTCTACGCAAATTTCAAGATTATCCAGAAGCCAATCAAGATCATAAGACCCGTAACTTACTCCGCAAAAATAACTGTCACGTAGAAGGTAATCCATGCGATCACAATCGAGTTCACTTGAAACCAATTGGTGAAGCACAGGAAAATAATTAATTCCATCAACTGTAAAATAACTTGGATCAGCCGTGTGACCAGTGATCAAATCAGCAATGTATTTTCTTTCAAGCCCAAAGGTATGTTCAACTCCCGCAAAAGATTTCGCAAACGAACTATCTACGATTGACTTGATCGTGTAGTCTTCGTGAGTGGCCTGGCGATCTTGGGCCTGATCTTTCTTTGAAAGGAATTGCTTCGGAATATTTAATTCCGAAAGATTCGGCATTACTGTTTCAGTTGAGTGAGAAAGAGGAGCGTGGCCAACATCATGAAGGAGGGCCGCAAGCTTAAACGTCTCTTTTAAACGCAAAATATTTTTATCGGCCAGTCTACCCTTAAAGAGGCGGTCAAAAGCGCTGGAAGCGATATTCATGACCCCAATAGAGTGGATAAAACGCGTGTGTGTAGCCCCTGGAAATACATATTCCGAAAAACCAAGCTGTTTGATGTTTCTTAAACGTTGAAAAAAATCATCGCGAATGATGGAAATTTCTTCATCGAGAATATGAATTGAACCATGGACGGGATCGCGAATTTCCATTCTTTATTTCCTTTAATTAACGTTTTTCAAGAGAAGCTTCGTTCTCTTCTAACCATTCAACAATTTCACTAGATTCATGCATTGGTTTACCATCAATGTATAAACAAGGCACCGTTTTTCTACCAGTGTCTTTCGTAAGCTTAGTTAAATTAGCGGCATCTTGATGAATATTTTTGTAGTCCACTTTGATGTTGAGGCGTTTAATGGCCGAAAGCACAAGCTGGCAATATGGACATGAATCGAAATAATATAATTCTAGTTTTGGATTTTTAGTCATAAATAGCTCCTCAGTTAAATGTCCTAAAAGTAAAAGGGCTTCCTCTCGGAAGCCCTTACTAAGAACAATATTTTTTAGTAATCGTCGTCGTCGTCGATTGATTCTTCATCTTTAGAACTCATGCCTCTTGCATATTGTTCATCTTCATCAAGTTCGCGATCAAGATCGTCATCTTCCGGTTTATCAAAAGCATCGTTGTAGCCCCAACCGTAAGAATAACTTCCTTCAGCTTGAACAGTGTCATCATCTTCAGGATCAAATTCTTCTTCAAACTTTGCGCCTTTTTCTGAACCTTCTTCATCTTCATCAAGAAAGTCTTCGTCACCCATCGCTTCGTCGACAGTCTCTGCTTCATCATCGTCAAGGAGATCAGACTCAAGATCGAAGTCTTCATCTTCATCATCGATGAAATCCATTCCTTTATTTTTAAGTGCAGTTGAAGTGCTGCTTTTATATTTTTTGATCGCTTCTTCGCGCGATAGGACTGAACTTTTAGTTTCTTTTGCTGCTTTAGCTGGAGCTGCTTTTTTAGCAGGGGCAGCTACTTTCTTTGCAGGAGTTGCTTTTTTAGCAGGAGCTGCAACTTTCTTTGCAGGAACTGCTTTCTTTGCTGTTTTTGGGGCAGGAGCTGCTTTTTTAGCAGGAGCTGCTTTTTTAGCAGGAGCTGCTTTTTTAGCAGGAGCTGCTTTTTTAGCAGGAGTTGCTTTTTTAGCAGGAGCCGCTTTTTTAGCAGGAGCTGCTTTTTTAGCAGGGGCCGCTTTTTTAGCAGGAGCTGCTTTTTTAGCAGGAGCTTTTTTTGCTGGAGCTTTTTTCGCAGGAGCTTTCTTTGCCACGACAATATTCCTTGTTATGAAAAAAATTTAATCTCAAAAACCTTGTTGAGTATATATGAGAAATTTAACTTTTTTCAAGCAATTAAAAGTGGTGGAAAAATTTTTTCTCAAGCCCGGTTGATGCGTCAGCTTTGATGTAATTGATGATGGAAGTCCCTACGACATCGGGAGCGAATCCCCCCGGATCAGCACTCTCGTAAAAGAGCGGATTGCCCTGATAATTCCCTTTATCCAGCCCTGTTGAAGAGTTACTCAGCATAAGGGCCAAATTGAAAAATTTGGTCGAATAAAAATTTCGTTTAGCGCTATAATCCGGGGCCCCAGTGAGTGGGTGAGTGGCCATGCCGTTTTGAACACCTTGACGAGCACCAGAATGAAAAGCCGTCATGACTTGCTTTTCTGGGTAGCGGTTGTAGTAGGTGCTCTTGTAATAAAGGGCCCCATCAGCGGCGGCTTGATTCGTAATGAATTCAGTCATGAGAACTTCAATGGGAACAATCCCACATTGAGTAATAGTTCCTTTGAAGAAATAGTTGAACTTCGACGACATATCTTTTGAACAGCCTGGATCCTTGTCATTCATCGGATCGCCGGAAACCATGGGACCCGTTGTGATATCTGTTCCTGCAGGTACTGAAGCTTTTAAGTGAATCCCTTTTGCTGCTTCTAAAGTCAGTTGGGTACCACCGCTCGATCCAGTAGCAGCTACAGCATTGGCAACATCCAACATTGAACTTAAGTATTTTTTAATCGCAGGATCATTTGCTGATAAATACGAACCAACAATATTCTTTACTTCATCGACGTTAGAATAAAGAAGTCCCGTTCCAATAAGAGGAGCAAAGAGAGCATAGTTGATTCCTTGTCCACCCGGAACAGGTGTGTCCAGTCGACGAATGAGCGGAACGGCCGTGTTTTTATCAGGCATATCGCGATCATCTGGCACGAGATAGTTGAGAGTATCGTATTTGGTTACGCCACGAGATTTGATAATCGAGCGCATAACTTGATCTGCTGACATTGAGTTGCTTGTGAGATCAAGATTATTTTTCAACATACGAAATTGAGCTTTGTTATAGAGACCAGCATCCTGTGATCCGGTCGCTCCTGTGCTTCCAGAAGTTCTAGCATTAATTTCTTGTAAGAGAGTGGTGGCCCCTGTTTGAGCTGTTAAATCGTTAAGCGTTTCGAAATCATAAATCATATTCGGAACACCAAAACTCACACCTGCTCTTTCTGGAACTCCACCAAGATTTGAATCAGATGTGACCCAAAAATCCTGAGTTGTCGGAAGTGGTGCACCTGGAACGTATCCACCAACAAGCGCTCTCAAACCACTTATATATGCTGTCGTTTTTTTCTGGTTGGCTGCATCTCTTGCTCGAAGAGTTGCTGTTCCATCACCAAAACCAAAAAGACGTGGACCAATTCTTCCACCAAAAGGTTTAGCCGCTGCATAGGCAGTCAGTTTTACACTTCCCGATGTTCCAGGAAAAAAGAGACCAGTAAAATTCGCTTCGCCTTTCACTGCATAGTAAGTCATGACGGCAGGATTTTTTACGAAGCCTAGCAGATATCCAGGAACAGGAATCGCTGTTTTAGAAATAATACAGGCAGCATCAGCTCCATTTGCTCCATCGTAGTTATTCGATGAAGTTGAAGTGAATGTACTGAACATCGTCGCTAAATTGACTGGATAAACTTGAAGATCGAGATAATGTTTTGTCGTTGCTTTTTTTCCATCCGGGTAACTAAATCCCGTTGGGATGAGGAACGAAGAAACTGTTTGTGATGGAGCTTCAAATGGATCAGTAGGAAGTTCTGTTAATTTAAAGCTTGAAGAAAATTCATCTGCGCTTGCTCCAGATCCTGTCGTCTTGTAACGGCCACCACTGAGATTTCTAAGTCCAGACATGAAAGCTTTAATAGGTCTTTCATTTAAACCAAACTCAGCTCCTTGAGAGCCAAGACTGTTAACAAGATTAACGTCGATTGGTTGTGGAATGGGAGGTCTATTCACAATCATTTCGAGATTGCGCATACGCATTCCTAGCTCTAGAGCTTGCGGCCATGCACCTGGACGATTAGTAGCTACAAGTGGAGTACCAGGCACATCGACAGTACCTGAACTATACGCCCATGAAAGCGCCGTTAAAAAGTTTAACTGCGTTCGCTCTGAACAGTTCTTTGCTTTTTCCTGAACAATTGTGTTTACGAAAGATTCGTGAATTTCACTGATTCCCGCAACACCAATAGCTGGGAAACGAGGAATCCCGGGTAATGTGTAAATCGGACAAATGTTCTGACCAATACTATTGTGGATACAAATTGATGGGACATTGTACATGTCATATTTACCACCAAGATCCGATCCAATGAGTTCTGCTTTTGGATTGTGAAGATAAAAATTTACACTGTTGCCTAATGTAGCCGCCATCCCTGAAGCAGAGAGTGAATAGTTTTCACCCATCAAACCTAATTGGCCGAGAATGTAATACTTAAACATCCACTCTTTGTATGTATTTCTCATTTCCCAATTAAGATAGGCAATGTTTGTGAGCTGACGAGCTTGAACTGAGGCTCCCGCATAAGCGGCGGCATCGACGGAATTTTGTAAATTAATTTTAGCTTTAACGAAGAGTCCGACGTTCACCACGAACGCAAGCATCCCCATGACTAGGATCATGGTGATACCCATAAAGATACTTAATTGGCCGCGATTGTTCTTCATCATTTTTAATTAGTGTCTCAATGCTACCGAAGGCATTTTTCTTGGTCAAACAATTCATTGATATCTGGTCCTATAGGAAGTGTGGAGTGGTCCTACAAATTGGAACGGTTCTTGAAACTTGAGTAAACAGTTCTAGAAGAGTCGAGTCTAGATTAGTGGAACGTTCGTTGTATCTCGACAATCCCATCTACTACCTCCCACATACCGTGCTTGGAGCACCCCAGACTGAACTATCAACCACCAGGAACCGCGGGGTTCCTGGCCCGCCTTTTTTGCCGAGCTGAAAGTGGCCTTTCACTAGTGTAAGCTTAGAGGGTAGGAGGTAAATGGTGAGTAAACGTGCGCTTGAAACCAGAGTTTATAAATACAAAAATAAAAACCGCAACTTTTTCTGTCCGCTTTGCAGAACAGAAAGGAATGTTCCCGTTTCACCGCGCTTGACGAAGAAAAACCATTTGCAAATCATCCTTACATCGATCGTTCTTGGAGGACTTCTTTTTCCAATCGTCGGTGTAGAAAGTTTCACTGTTTTCTTTTTAGTCTGGGGTCTCTTTGAACTTGCGATACGCTCGGATTTCAAAAAACAAGTCCCATGTCCTCATTGTGGTTTCGACGCCACTTGGTACAAACGCGATGTAAAAGTAGCGCGTCAGAAAGTTGCAGAATTCTGGGCCCAAAAACAGACGGCTAACCCATCGGTTTCTGAAGCTCCGGCCAAACAAATCTAAAAAATTTAATACTGTTAACAAATTGTCAGAAATTTCCGCTTTTGCTCCCGAGTAAATTAACGTTTAATGTTGCAACTTAAGCATAATTTAACCAGGTAGCAGTAAGTTTTGTACGCGTGTACTTACTGTGAATCCAAATCAGAGGAGACTTCATGAGTGTTAACAAAGTCATTATCCTAGGACGTCTAGGCGGAGACCCAGAACTAAAGTACACACCAGGCGGAATGGCCGTGTGTAACTTCACAATCGCAACAAGCGAATCATGGGCCGATAAAGCAGGTCAAAAACAAGAAAGAACTGAATGGCACAGAGTTGTTGTTTGGGGAAAACTTGGTGAACTATGTAACCAATACCTTGCAAAAGGAAGACAAGCTTTCATCGAAGGCTCACTTCAAACTCGTTCATGGGACGATAAATCAGGACAAAAACGTTACACGACAGAAATCGTAGCGAAAACTGTTCAGTTCATTGGTGGACAAGCTTCAGCAGGCGCAGGACGTGAACAATCACAAGGACAAGGCGCACCAGCTTACGACACTTCAATGGCGAACCAAGAGTACGACATCTCAACTGATACAAATTTTACTGCGGATGACATTCCGTTTTAGTAGATAAAAAGAGGACCCTCCGGGGTCCTTTTTTTTGCCCTTTTTAGAGGCAGCAGGAAGAAATTTCCTAAACGAAATTGAGTCACTTTAATGGAGTGACTTACACGTCGATAGGAAGAGTATGTTAAAGCTAATACTCATCCCACTTTTCATTACCAATACCACAAGCGCAGAAGTTTCATTGAATGCAACTGTTCTTCCTAACGAAGAAAGAGTTGTCCAGCATGACGTGAACAAAGACGGAAAAATCGATCGTATCGAATATTACAAAGGCGATACGATTGTTAAATTAGAAGAAGATAAAAAATTTTCCGGCGCAATTTCAGAGTGGACAACATTTGCTCCTTTCAAAGATACAGACACACCTATAGAAATTCGGGAAATCGATACCAACGGTGACGGCAAAGTTGATCGTAAAAATTTTGAATATCACGACAAAAAACATGACCTCAGAATTATCACAACGGAAGTTGATGCTGACTTAGATGGGGCGTTTGAAAAAACATTCACGACTCATGAAAAGCTCAATCAAAAAAAAGATTGTGTAAACTGTCCGGGGCCCGGACTTCCAAGTGATCAGAATATTCTCATGAAGCTTGCCAAAGATTCGCGAGGAGCGGCTGAAGAACTATTTGTCGGTGATTTTCAGAAAACGAGTTTTGGGTATGACATTCAAAAAGCGTGTTTAGAGCGCTGGGGAAAAGGATTCTCAGGCGTGCTTAAAGATGCGATGAATACCGGCTTCCAATGCTTAAAAACACTTTCTGAAGCTAATAAAAAGAACGGCATTAAACCTGATGGCGCTGGAAACAATCTCACTAATCTTAATTTCTTATTAGAAAAGAAAAGAGTGACGATTGCCTGTAATCAAAAAGACTACAAAAGTTGGGACGGAACGGCTGCCCATGCTTCTGTCAGTGATGCAGATAAAATTGCAAGTCTTGGTATCAAGCATCCTTACATGTCCATCAATCCAGGTCATCCAAAAAAAGCAGGAGCTTGGACGAAAGAGGAAGTGGCAGAACTGAAAAAAACACTTTTCCATGAGCAACTACACAATTTAGGAATTAAGCATGGTGAGGGAATTGAAATCTCTTATACATGTGAAACATGTTGTTTTGAAATCGATACAGAAGGTAAGTCTGAAAGTGATATCGAAGCGGTTAAAAAACAAAAAGAAGTTTCCTGCAAAATTTGTAGTGGTGGTTATTCGGGAGCGAGTGATAAAAATTACATCACTGATTATATGGAGTGGGGAAAGCTCGCTTTCGAAACAGATCGCGTCTCAAACACTATCAACAGTGTTCAAAAAGAATTTCCTAAAAATCGATTTGCCGTCCTTGCCTTTACTGAATTGAACAGCGGCTTTTACAATCCGGTTTCATTCAAAATGGCCCAGATCTTCAAAAAGCGTTTTCAAAATCTAAGTGAAGAAGAAAAAGAGAAACTCGAAAAACTAGAAGCGAATGAAAACGAGCAAATTAAAAAGACTCCTCTGATTGATGTCCTTTCTACTACAGTGGCAAACGCACATTTCGTACTCCTCTTTGATCATGAAAGTAAAAAAGCTTTCGAGGAATTGAAGGCGAGCAAAAAACAGATTCTGGAAATTATAAAAAAAGAAAAAACTGTTAAGACGGATGAAGAGCGCTGGATGTTTGAAGACATCCGCAAGAACTACACACGACTGCTTGAAAACATCTGGCTCACGAAACATCCTAAAAAGATGCCCGAAAGTCATGAAGCCTACCTGCTTTTGGATGAGCTTAAATTATTATAGGGATTTATCCGGCCAAAAAGATCGATTTTTTTAAATAAATCACTCAACTAATTTTTTAAATACCCGACCTGTGTATTACACAAAGGGGTTTATATGAAGAAGTTGATGTTTTTAGTCGGACTATTTTTTATGAGTTCGCAGTTAATGGCAGAGACCATTCTCACTCCAATGGTAGATTTCATTCCCAATGAAGAAATGGGCTTTTACTTTGAAATCAAAACAACCAAATTTAAAAACGTCACGCTCGATTGCCAAAGTTTCGTGACGGGAATCAATTTTGAAGAAGAGAGTGGAGAGCGCCACGACTTTTATCTAGACATGTTTCAATGTGAGGAAGCTTTTCATTTCTTCAACAATTCGAAAAATGACAATGTTCCGGTTTGTCTGGGTGTAGATAAAGATCTTAACGAATTGATTGTGACCCATGACAGTGAAGAGAACTGTAAATAAAATATTCCAATCATTATTATTGAAATTAAATTGAATTCAATAATAATGATTGAATGATGAAACGTTTCACAACTTTAAAAAAATCATTCTTATTATTTTATCTGATCATTATATTTATCGCAGTTGCATGTTCGTATTCTGCAAAGGTAATAGAAGAAAAGAAGCTTGTAAGTTCTATTTCTAAAAAAAGCAAGCCACCTATCAATCGAAAACCTAGAACTAATTTTAAAACTCGCTTTAAGAATTTGAAAGAAAATCCTTTATTGAGTTGCAATCTTGAATTTTTCAATGAAATGACAAAAGATGAATTCAGGGTCATGTCAATAGAAAATTTTTTTATTAAAGATTGGGAGGTATTCTTTCAATCAAACGTCTACAACGTCCAGATAGTTAAGGATGAGTGCTTGAGAACCTTAGGAGTACTGGCTTCGAATGGAATTAAAAGCACCGATCCGTTTGTTCTACACAATCTCATAAATCAACCACAAAAATTAAAATCTATTCTTTTAACATCGACGATCCCGAATCCGATGATAATAGGTGTAGCCAATGAATTTAAAGCCGTCATTACACGATTTAATCAGCCTAAAATATTTGTCCGCGAGAAAGAATATGAGCGTTCAAATGTTGAACAATTTATTACAAGTTTTAAGCAATCGTTAGATTTGAATGGACACATACCAACTCTCGAAAGTTACGAAATTGGCAAGGAATATTCATTCTGTGGATATTATAATAAAGCGGACATTTATTCTGACAAAAAAGGCACCAAGACTAACTACTATTTTAACCCCTGTTCATATGAAGATAGGCTGAATAGGTTTCGCATTAAAGAGGTTGATGGTGAATGGCTTCAGCTGGAGCAGATTTCAGCTATTAATGAGGAATATGGTGGTAGCACGGTGGAGGAATTCCCCCAAATTGACTCCCAATTGATCTTTTTGAAAATTAGAGAAATAACGACTCCCTATGTGCTCACTGATGGTGTGATGTCCATTGCATTGAGTGATACAAGGATCAGCACTATAGATCTCGGCGATAAAGGGTTTGTAGTTACAAATAATGCCTATACTTGCGACAGTAGAATTGATTATCCTCTCATTGGCTGGAATTTAAAATTCTCTACTAATGAAGGAAAGTTTTTTGAGTATCCCAAAGGGTTTAACCCTTTAAATGCCAGATATTTAAAAAATTTTAATGCTAACAATCTTGAAATAGAACCTTGGTGTGGCACATGATGAGTCTCATTATATTAGAATTTCTTTTGAGTTTGATTAATTTTGCATGGTCAAATTGCGAGCTTTACCAGTCTGGTTTCCATACGATTGCAAATTATGAAGGTGTAAGAAGCCTAGAGAATTCGAAAAAATTTTATCGTTACCACCATTTCAATAGAAGCATTCTTTTAGATTATGGGGCAATCGGTTCTATCGAAAATTTAAAAATCCAAGAAATAAGTTTTTTTGGACAGAGATGCACAGACTCGTCGGTTGGAATGTTCTATGGTGTTCAAAGTGAACGACCGCAGATCGCAGTAAATTTGTGTTCAGCCATTAATCCAAAAGATTATCCAACTACTTTCTTGTTATATGATAAATCAGAAAAGAAGTTAAAAATTCCTCATAAAGTGGAATTGAAGCCATTGAAAGATTTCAATCCTGAGAAGTTAGTCTCATTAGAAAATAACATAAAGCTTTTTCTGAAAGATAAAATTTTCAGAGGGACTGACCAGTTGTCATTAGATCCTGAGGATTATGAAGTTCTTAACTTTGAACACCATATATATGATACATCAGAATTGATTTTAACAATCGCGAATGCACAGTCTTTAGGAAAAAATAGTCAAATTAAATACAAGTTCAAGGTCGTGTTTTTGAGTCTTGATCAACAACCTTGGTATATAGCAGATTCAGCATATATTGATCCTTGCAGCTCATTGTATAACGAAAATTATCCGAGACCTCAGCAGCAAGAAAATATTGGATACATTGAACTTTTTAAATACGGTTGGATTTATACTGATGAACGAGCTCCAAGTTTTCTTCAGTTCGATGAAAAGATTGAAAATGGAATGTACCAACTTTTTATGTATAAGGATTTAAGTGTGATTGAAAAAGGTTCCGATAGAAAAGTCCCTGCAGATGGATCAAGTCATGGTTTGGGGTTGATACCTAAAAAGGAAATAAAGAAGTAATGTTAAATATTTTTACGCTTCCTTTGGACCATGATTCATCTTGGGTGCAGGTTTTAACAGGCATACATTTTTTATTGGCGTTTTTAATGACGCTTAAAAATCGCCACTCAAGTTTAGTTTGGACGCTCTTTTCGATCTTTTTAGCTTTTTTGTGTGCAGATGAGTTTTTGATGATCCATGAGTATTTCAAATTCACATACAACTTTCATAATAAAGTATTTGCAGATTTTTTTGTATTTCTTTATGGAGTTCTTTCTTGTATCGGAGCAATCATTTTTTTAAAAAAGTATACTCTCGTTAAAGGACAGAAGTTAGTAATGTTCTTTATGTTTATTCTCATGTGCACCGTTGTGGCCAATGATGTTTTTAATATCTCTTTTTTCTATATGAAAAATGCCGCTGAAGAATGCTGTGAGCTGCTAATATCAGCTTCAATGATAGTTTTCATTAAATGGTTCGATTTTAAAAGATCGGATTCTATTGAAAATTCTTCAATGCTCCCAACAGATCCTTAATCGTCGATACTTCCGTAATCTCTATGAAGATGTCATCTTCACCATGATTGCCTAATGTTTCATTGATGGCTTCAAAAATTTGAAATTGTACTTCTGGAGAGTCTTCCATTTTAGAGTGCATGTCCGATCGCAGTTCGTTTGTCACTTCTGTATATTTCGTATTACGGGCAACTGTTGGATCGCCATGAATAAATGGGATTAAGCCTTCACCGAAAAAATTTAAATTGCGTTTTACGTTTTGAGGAATGATTGTTTTGTTCATGCCGACTGCATCGATAGAGACAATAAGGTCGATGGAGCGGAAGCCGTTTTTCACTGAGTTTAATTCATTGGCGATTTCTATAGCTGTATCGCCACCGAAACTGTGGCCCACGAGAACGACTGGTTGATCAGGAGCGTGTTTTTTAATTTCGCTCAGGATTTTATCGTGTTCTTCCCATGAGAATTTTTTTGCTCCTGGCATACCTTCGGCCATTTCACTTATGCCATCACCATTTGAAATTCCGAAAGCAGAAAAACCTTCAATGAAAATCACAGCTGGTTTTTTGATGAAGTGTAGTGGAGGTTGCTTTTTATCTTCTATTCTTTTGTCATCGATTTTTTCAGCGAGTTTTCTTGGAGATGAAGTTGGAACGACAATCGGAATCACTGGAGATTTCGCAATAGATTTCGCCACTGAAGCTGCTTTATCCAGAATGTTAGGTGAGTCAGCTTTGTAAGTTTCTGTTTTAGGTGATTCAGTTGGTTCGGCTGCATTCAGTGCTTTGGCCTGCTCTGAAATTTCAGGTTTCGTTTCAGTGGAGGGTAAGGCCTTTCCGCCACCGCGAAACGGTTTCAAATTTTTGAGATTAGAATTAACAATAGGAGTGGCAGCTTTTTCTGCAACTTTAGTCATGCTCCCATTATAGGGGAGCATGACAAGCGATCATAGTTTAGGCAATAAGGGACATAACAGAGTTTATTCGTCGACTTTAAAACCTTTGAGTAAATTGCCCATGGCCGTGTTGGGAGTTGTTTTCTCAATGGGTTTTTTTGGTGCTGGAGACGGTGAAGAATCTTCATCGATATAGCTAGTGAAACTTGGAAGCTCTTGCTTATAAACAATTCGATCCAAATGTTTAACAAATCCCGACCAGTGGCCAGTATTGTTGTCGTTCTTTTTTACTTGTTCAAGAGAGCTCATTTTTGAATCCATGAGATCAATGAGGTGAACGAGGAAGGCTTCACTTGTGTTGGGAATTTTTGGTGATCCGTATTCATATTCTCCGTGATGCGCGAGCAGAATATGTTTCAAATGCATCTTCATGTTGTAGGGAAAATGTCTCATTTTTCCAGCGAAGTGATCGACGATCTCTAAGCCTTTAACGAGGTGGCCCACAAGTTTTCCTTCTTCCGTATAATCAACAACAGGACCTTCTGTGAGTTCATAGATTTTGCAAAGATCATGAAGAATACACCCAGCAACCACATACGAAGTATTCACTTTATAGTGAGGAGAGAGTTGTACACCAAGAGTGGCACACGAGAGAATATGTTCAAGTAAACCAGATTGATAAGCGTGATGAATAGATTTTCCAGCTTGCCAGATTTTTAATCGACGAGCTATTTCTGGATCGTGAAGAATCGATAGTAGGAGATCCTTGATGTAAACTTCATCAAGTTTTTCCACAATCGCCAGAAGTTCGTTGTACATTTTTTCCGGAGCCGATCCTGCTTTTTGAATGTAATCATCGCGATTGATTTGATCATCATTGAGTTTAGAAATCTCAGTGACGATCATCTGCAGTCGACCTTGAAAAGCATTCATCTTACCATTTACGACAACCACATCACCTGAGCGAATTTGTCCGATAACGAGTTCAGCTCCGTGCCATTTACGGGCCTCAATTTCACCACTTTTGTCTGCCAGAATGATATTGAGATAGCTCTTTCCATCTTTGCCTTCGGCCGTTGTAATGTATTTAACTAAGAAGGGTGAAAGGACATCATCCTTTGCGTTTAGCTGTTCAACAAATTGCTTCTTATTCAAGTAGTCCCCCTCAAGAGTCTCTCCTAAATTCCGAAAAGTTGTTTAGGAGTTTTTATGAAAATTGGTGCTTTTACGATCTCATCGGTCTGCCTTTTAATTACTTCATCGCTTTTTACACAAACCTTTGCTGAAACAAAGTTAAAAAAAGAATTAGGTGTATGTGGAAAAACGTTGAGCGCAGTTTTAAAAGTTGATCCAGCAACAGACGCGCAGATTTCTTCCGCATTTAAGCTGGAAGAAGAATTTTGTGATTACGGCCGTTATGAGGAAAATGCAAACTTTATCGTTTATCTCTACGATGCAAACGATAAATTAATTTATGACAAACACGTTCAGCTCAATACTCTCAGTGTTTATGAAAGCACTGATCATAAAAAAGCACCGGGTAAAATTGAAATAAAAAATTTATCTAAGAAGCCTGTTTCGCGGGTAGTGAAATTTCCACTTACAACGGAAATTAGTTCAGCAAAAAGTTATAAAATCGAATCACTCGATGAGAAAAAAATGACAGCTAAAAAAAGCCTAACATGGACGGCACAATGAAAAGTTTATTTATCTTAACACCAATTTTTCTCCTCATGATGAGCGAAGCACATGCTGTTAAGTTTGTTATCTATACAGATCAAACAGATATGTCGAAGGCCAATGCAGTTGCAGAGACCATGAAAAATACTTATCCATTCAACAAAAATAAAGTTGAATTTGAAGTGCACCTTTTGAAGCCTGATGAACTAGATTGTGGAAGCCGCATGAAAAACGAAAAAGGCGAGATCATGCAAAGAACGGTGACGTGTGATAACACGGAAAAACTCAATGAGCTCACTGCAAAGAAAGGTGCAGATCAAGCAATGATTGTAAAAAATCTCGATTATCATGGAGGTTCTTCTTATGAGGGGGGGATTCCGGTCATGACAACTGGAAGTGATCCTCGAGTCATGCTTCATGAATACATGCACACATTAGGTCTTTGCGATGAATATGAATATCCAGCGGAAGAAGCAAATATTTATTGCTCAAATATGGTTAAAAAACCAAACGCGGTTGTGATTGAGCCCCTTCCATACTACTCAAGTGATACGCATGCTCGTCGCGAACACATGTTCGACATTCCGTGGTACTCAGGAATTTTAGAGACAACAAAAATTACATCGGGATCGAATTTAGGAACGGGAGTGGCCGGAAATGATAAAGAAGTTCCGAATAATTCAGACATCCCGGCAGTTCTAAGTGAACCTATTGGTCTCTACCAAGGTAAAACTTGTAAAAACGCCTCACCGGTTAAAAAAACCTGGCTTCCAGGGGGAAGAAAAACAGTGATGGATGATTATGAAGCTGGACTTGGAGCGGCAATGGAGCAAAAAGTGGACGAGATCCTTCGTTCAAAGGGGGCCCAGCCTAAAATGGAAGTCACGCCACCGAGAACAGCAACGACAGCAGGTAAAGGGGAAAGTAGCAGCCTGCCTGACATTGTCGTGAATGATGCTCCGAGGAACTTTTTTAAGGACTTCATCGAGGCCATTGGAAGCTTCTTTAGCAATATCTTCAAAACAATTTCTCGCTAATTCGTAAGATAAAAACACTCTAAAATGTAGTGGTCCGGCATTCGCTGGCCCACTGCGTTTTTCTTTTACAGAACGTCTGAAAATCGTTAGTATGGGCCACCTTTATTTAATCTCGCTCTCTTCATTTCAACGGAGTTTTTATGCCTAAAATTAAAGTTGGTATCAACGGTATGGGAAGAATCGGAAGAACTGTTCTCCGTGAATTTTTCAACCGCAAAGATTTTGATTTCGAAATTGTTGCTGTTAATAATCCTGGTAAACCAGAACAATATATTCATCTCTTCAAATACGATTCAGTTCACGGACCATTCAATGGCGAAGTGAAAATGGAAGGTGACACTGTAACGATCAACGGAAAAGCGATTAAGTTTTATGCTCAACGTGATCCTGCAGAAATCCCATGGGGAGATGTTGGTGTTCAAGTTGTTATCGATTCAACTGGTGTCTTCAAAGATAAAGAAGGACTTTCAAAACACCTTCACGGAACAGTTAAGAAAGTTATCATGTGTGCTCCTGGAAAAGGACTTGATGCTACATTCGTAATGGGTGTTAACGACCACATTTACGATCCGGCAAAACACCACGTGGTTTCAAACGCAAGCTGTACAACAAACTGTCTTGCTCCAATCGTAAAAGTTCTTAACGATAAATTTGGAATTGAAACAGGATTCATGACGACTGTTCACTCATACACATCTGATCAAATGCTTCTTGATGGATCTCACTCTGATAAGAGAAGAGCAAGAGCTGCGGCCATGTCAATCATTCCTACGACAACAGGGGCTGCAAAAACTGTTGGAGAAATTATTCCTGAATTAAAAGGAAAACTAGACGGATACTCATTCCGCGTTCCAACTCCAAATGTTTCATTAACTGATTTCGTTGCAACTCTTAAGAAAACTGCGACAAAAGAAGAAATCAACGCTGCTCTAAAAGAAGCTTCAGAAACTTCTCTAAAAGGAATTTTACGTTTTGAAACTGAAGAGCTAGTTTCTGTTGATTACATGGGCATGAGACATTCTTCATGTCTAGATGCTGGCTTAACGAACGTTATCGGAAACACTGTTAAAGTTGTTTCTTGGTACGACAACGAAGCTGGATTCTCTAACCGCGTTCTTGACCTCGTAAATTTCATGGGAAGCAAATGGCAATAAAATTTATCACTGACGAAAGTTTCAAAGCTCAAGCAAAAGATAAACGAGTTCTTGCTCGTTTTGATTTCAACGTGCCGATGGATAAAAAAGATCCTTCAAGAATTTCAGATACAACTCGTGTTGATGAAGCTCTTGAGACGATCCGTTTTATTCTTGAGACGGGAGCAAAAAAATTAGTACTCATGAGCCACTTCGGCCGTCCAAAAGGAAAAGTGGATCCCGCTTACACGCTGGAGCCAGTAGCAAAATACTTAGCTGAAAAGTTAGGGATGGAAGTGACATTGACTGAAACGGCACTTGATCGTGGAATCAAAACACTCCTTGGTTTAAATGAATCAAAAATTATTTTGCTTCAAAACCTTCGCTACCATGCTGAAGAAGAAGGAAACGATCGTGAATTCGCTCGCACACTTTCAACTTACGGTGATGTTTTCGTCAACGACGCTTTTGGAGCTGCTCACAGAAAACATGCTTCAACTTACGAGATCAATGCTTTCTTCAAAAACAAAGCTTACGCAGGTCTTTTGATGAAGCGCGAACTCGAAGCTCTGGATAAAGTAGTTCACAACCCAACAAAACCATTCGTGGCGATCGTTGGTGGTGCAAAAGTTTCTGATAAAATTAAAATCATCGAAGCGCTTCTCAACAACGTTGATAAGCTTCTTATCGGTGGCGCAATGGCGTACCCATTCTTGAAAGCAAAAGGACACACTGTCGGCAAATCACTTTGCTCTGACGAAGATGTCTCTCTTGCAAAAAGAATTCTAGGCATGCCTTCAAAAAATAAAATCGTTCTTCCAAGTGATCACCTGGCTTCTGCTGAATTTGGTGGAGCACCTTCGGACATCGGGCAGACAAATATTCCTGACGATATGATCGGTCTCGACATTGGACCTTCTACACTTCAGAACTACACTGACCACTTAAAGAGTGCGAAGACAGTTCTGTGGAATGGACCAATGGGACTTTTCGAAAACCCGAATTACGCGAAAGGAACTTTCGGAGTAGCGAAAGCACTCGCGAGTATCGATGCCTTCACACTTGTTGGTGGTGGCGACTCTGTTTCAGCGGTTAACCAATCAGGTCTCGCTGATAAAATGTCACACATTTCTACTGGTGGTGGAGCTTCACTTGAGTACATTGAAAATGGAACGCTTCCTGGTATCCAAGCTTTAAAATTTGGGATTGATTAGCATGCAAAAAAGAGAGATTCACATTGTCGGTAATTGGAAAATGAACCAGACGTTGCAGCAGATGTCTGACTTCTTCATCGAAATGTCGAAGATGAAAATGGATCTCAAATGCAAAGCATGGATCGCTCCTCAAGCACTTCACATTCCCATCTTAAAAGAAATGGCGTTCACAACTGGCGCGATTCAAATCGGTGCTCAGAATTGTTCGGAACATGATTCAGGAGCATTCACCGGAGAAATTTCTCCAGTTGCTCTTGCAGATATCGGAACTGAATTCGTTATCATCGGTCACTCTGAGAGACGTACAATCTTTGGTGAGAGCGATGAACTCTTGAATAAAAAAACGCTGAACGCTCTCAAGCACGACTTAAAAGTTATATTTTGTGTAGGTGAAACGTTGGAAGAACGTGAAGCTAATAAAACTTTCGAAGTTCTCGATCGTCAGATAGCTATCGGTCTTCAGAATATTCCTGCAGACAAAGCTCACTTAATCCTCGTGGCCTATGAACCCGTTTGGGCCATCGGTACAGGAAAAACGGCCACTGCTGAACAAGCGGAAGAGGCCCATGCCTTCATTCGCGGAAAACTTCCGCATAATAAGGATGAGACAGTCATTCTTTATGGCGGATCAGTGAAACCTGACAACATCGACTCCCTCCTCAATAAACCTAATATTGACGGTGCATTGGTAGGCGGAGCGAGTTTAAAGGCCCAAGATTTTAAGCAGCTCTGTGTCAGTGGTAGCATGCAGCGCTAAAAGCTTTGCAAGGATCGAAAAACCTGCTATTTATTAAGACATATTTTTTAGATCTCATTTAAGGATATAGTAATGACAACTTCACTCATGGTTCTTCAAGCAATTATCTCAGTTCTTTTGATCATCGTAGTTCTACTACAATTTGGTAAAGGAGCGGAAGCGGGATTAATGACAGCTGCTGGATCAGAGTCAATCATGTCTAGTTCAACTCGCGGAAACATCATGACGAAAATCACTGCTGTTCTTGCGATTCTCTTCCTTGGAAATTCAATTCTTCTAGCTCGTCTTCAAGATTCTAAATTTCAAAAATCACTTTTAGATTCTGAAGCTCCAGTAGCTCGTCCACTTAACTCTGATGCTCAAAAAGCAGCTCCAGTAGCTCCTACGCAAGTAGCGCCAACTGAAGCAGCTCCAGCGGCAACTACGCCAGTAGCTCCAACAACTCCTACGACAACGAAGTAAGAGACAATGGATTCGGCTACCCAACAGCTAATCGAAAAAGAGTACTCTCATTTAAAGACCATTTATTTTAATTCGGCCTACTTTGGGCCTAGTCCTATTCGCGCCAAAGAAACAATCATGGCCGCAATGGAAAAAGAATTAGATCCATCGTTCTATGCTTACGATGATTGGATGAGTATCTCGGAAAAACTTCGTGTGAAGTTTGCCAATCTCATCAATGTGTCTGCCGATCATATCACGCATGCCACTTCATCTTCTGATGTCATTAATATCGTCGCTAACGGTTTTATCTTCGAAAAAGGGGATAGAGTAGCAGCGATTAATAAAGATTATCCTTCGAACATTCTTCCGTGGATGCTTGCTGAAAGACACCAGAAGTTTTCTTTCGATAAATTAGACCTGGGAACAGAGCTCGTTCCGACTCCAGAATTCCTGGAAAAAAATCTCAAGCCGCAAACGAAGATTTTTAATCTTTCCTATGTCGCGTTTGATACCGGAAGAAAAGTCGATCTTCTGTCGCTCGGTAAATATCTAAAGAGCAAAAATATTTTCTTCGTTGTTGATGCTACTCAGGCCTTGGGTGGAATGGATATTACAGTTGAAGAATTATCTTATATTGATGTTCTCACTGTATCTTCATACAAGTGGATGCTTGGACCTTACGGACATGCCTTTGCGTATTTCTCTCAGCGCGCTCAAGATTCCATTTACCACTTGAATGCAAATTGGATTTTAAGTCCCAATTCAAAACGCGTTTATAATCTTCTCGACTACACTACAGAAACTCTTCCGGGAGCTCGTCAGTATGATCGTGGACAAGCGGCCAATCTTCTTTGTTCAGGCTGTCTTGATGGAAGTTTAAGTTTCCTTGCTGAAGTAGGTCTTCAGAACATTCGTCGTCACAATGAAGAGATCCGAAATTATTTCTTAGAGCATTATCCGAAAAGTAAGTTTTCGTTAGTTACTCCACGCGATCACATGGGCAATATCGTTTGCCTAAAAGCTGCGGCCTCAGATAGCATTGAACTCGAAACAGAGTTAAAGAAACGTAATGTTGATGTTTCAGTAAGACAAGGCAACATTCGACTCTCGTTTCACATCTTCAATACCAAACAACAAGTGGACGAGTTGATCAAAGCACTCGACGCTTAAAAAGCTGAGGTGCCTGTGAAAAAACTTCTTTCAATCATCGCTATGACTGCGATCCTTGCTTCGTGTGCAAAAGACAATAGTCAGTCACAAGTTTCATTAAAAAATGGAAAAATAGTAGGTGGTGGTGAAGTTGATATCACCCGTACAGACTTAAATTTTATCGTTCGTTTAGGTGAAGATTGCTCGGGCATGATCATCAATGAAAAATGGATTCTCACGGCCGCGCACTGTGAAGCGATTTTTGATCTCCCTATCACGGCCGGCACACTC
Source organism: uncultured Bacteriovorax sp. (assembly GCA_946480715.1). Next base: position 134,063 of record CAMLKK010000005.1, read on the forward strand.
GATATTTATTCTCCACATGGTATTACGCTTAAGATGAAGGATTATCACATTCATCCAAAACATAGATCTTACGACTATGGCGATACATATGACTTCGCTCTTATCGAACTCAAAGAAAAAATCGATTTCAAAAACACTCGTCTTAAACCAATTGATATGATCACTCCTGAGTTCGCTCAAATGGGTGGATTAGCAGAAGGAAAGATGACGACTGTTTATGGATGGGGAGCTACGACTGAAGATGGTCGCTTTCCACACATTATGCATGAAGTTTCAGTTCCACTTGTGAGCCGTGAGCGTGGAAATGCAAGCGATTCATACGATGGCCGCATTGATGAATCGATGATTCTCGCTGGTATCGATGAAGGCGGAAAAGATGCATGCCAAGGAGACAGCGGTGGACCGCTCGTTCTTAATGAGAACGGTAAAAAACTTCTTATCGGTGTAGTAAGCTGGGGAGAGGGTTGTGCTCGTCCAAAATACTATGGAGTGTATTCAAACGTAGCTGTTGCATATCCATGGATTCAAAAAATTATTAACGAGTAGTTTAACCTACGCGTTTTTTGATTTTGCCGAAATTTTTTGGTTTTTCTTTATCACCAAAGCCTGAAACTTTGAAAGTTGGATCTGGTCTCTTGAATGGAAGAACGTTCTGAGGCTGACAAGGATCAAAGTCTTCAGGTAATTCCTGAGTTGTTTTCCCTTGCAGGATGAGTTGCTTGATACTCTTTGTGAAAATTTCAAAGAGATTCGGATCAATCTTTTTCCCAGATGCTTTCGACATAACTTGAATAGCATCTTCCACGTTTAAAACTTCGTGATAACTTCGCTTTGTTGTAATGGCATCGAAGAAATCAGCAATCGCTGTAATACGTGCGAACAAGTGAATGTCTGGACCAGCAATCTTTCTTGGATAACCAGTTCCGTTGAAATTCTCATGGTGCTCGTAAACGATTCTCTTAATGATATTGAAATCTACACCCTGACAATCAGGACAAGGATTTTCACTTAGCAGTTGGAAGCCGTATTCCGGGTGTTGCTTGATGACTTCGAATTCTTCATCTGAAAGTTTTTCGGGTTTGTTAATGATGTTGGTGGTGATTTTCACTTTCCCAATATCATGAAGGAGACCACCAAGTCCCGCCATTACGATTTCTTCTTTTGTCGCGTTTGGTTTCACTGCGCGGAAGAGAGAAATGCAATACATAGAAACGTTGATCGAGTGGTCGTAAGTATAGAAGTCGTGAAATGAAAGTGAAGCAATGAGATTTTGAACTTGTGTAACGTCATAATCTTTAATGACATCAACCATGCTTTCTACGGCCGTTTTACATTCTGTTATCGTTTCGGAAAGAATGTCCGTCGTAAATTCTTTGTCTTCATCAAAGAGTTTATCGAGATAGTGAATGGCCGAATTTTTTATAACATCAGTCTTCACGACATCAGTCGCATGCGAGCAATTGATTAAACTTTTAAGATAATCAGAGCGTTGAGATTCATGGACATAAAGTTGAAAATATTTTTTCTTAAAAACTTTAAGTTCGTCTGCGCTTAACGAATCATTCTTTGGGTAAATGCGAACGTAACGTTCACGATTTTCAGATGAAGAAGAGTTCACATAAAGATCATAAGGAACAGCTCGATCGATAACGATAAGATCGAAAGAGATCGAAAAGAAGTTATTCCCCATGCTAGTCATAATACAATTATCGGAATTTTAAACATTACCTATTAGTATTTCTGCAGTAAGATTTCTTCGTTCTTAAATTATAGCATATTCCTGACTGGAATAGTCATGAGATGCCTAACCCTTGAAAACCTTGAACCATGACGACTAAACTAAAATCAAATGATCCTTATGCCGCTCTTAAATATGCTGATTTCCGAATCTTTCTCGGGACGAAAATCCTCCTCACTTTGGCCCTCCAATTCCAGGCCGTTATTGTCGGATGGCATGTTTATTCACTAACAAAAGACCCTCTTACGCTAGGACTTATTGGATTAGTGGAAATTCTTCCTAACTTTTCTGTGACATTATTTGCAGGACACTTTGCGGATTTGCATGACAGAAAAAAAATTGTCATGAGTTGTTTGAGTGTTCTTTTTATTGCGAGCTATTCTCTTTATTACGTGGCCTATAATGTTCATGATTATAAATTAATTTCTATTTTTGCATTGATTGCAGTTACAGGGTTTGCTCGCGGAATACTCGGGCCATCACTTTTTTCCATTATGACAGAATGTGTGCCAAAAGAAATTTATATCAACTCGACATCATGGCATTCAACATTATGGCAGATTGCTTTTATGTTTGGAGCAGGAGTGAGTGGATTTCTTTTTTCAGGAATCGAGTATCGCGCTTATATGGTGATCGCGATTTTGATTTTCTGTGCGCTCGCTGTTTTCACTTTTATGTCACCCAAACCACAGCTTACTCAAAACGATAAAAAAGCTCCTATTCTTGAATCCATTAAAGGCGGCATCTCTTACGTTTTTAATAATCAAATATTCTTAGGTGCACTTTCTCTCGATCTCTTTGCAGTTTTATTCGGGGGAGCTGTTGCTCTTCTTCCAATTTTTGCTCAAGATATTTTACAAGTTGGGCCTCAAGGATTGGGCTTTTTAAAAGCAGCACCTAGTGTTGGTTCATTTTTAATGGCCGCACTTCTCGTTTATTATCCACCTCTCCACAACACTGGAAGAAAACTACTTTGGGCCGTCGCTGGTTTTGGTATCTGTATGATTACCTTCGCACTTTCCAAGAACTTCGTGCTTTCTCTCGTGGTTCTCGCCATAAGTGGAGCTTGCGATAACGTCTCTGTCGTTGTTCGAGGAACTATTCTGCAAACTCTTGTCCCTCAAGAGATGAAAGGCAAAGTCTACGCTGTTAACTCTATGTTTATTGGCTCTTCTAATGAAATCGGCGCCTTTGAATCGGGTGTAGCTGCGAAGTTAATGGGAGTTGTTCCTTCAGTTGTTTTCGGTGGCACTATGACACTTCTCGTGGTGATTTTCACTGCTCTGAAGGCCCCAAAACTTAAAAAATTAAACTTTGCTGACAATTCCTTGCAAGACAAAGCTTAGTCTTTGACTCCCACGGCTTATGCGCTATATTTGCCCCCGCTAAAGCTTTGAAGCTTTTTCACGCTTTAATCTCTCAGAGGGGAATCTATGAAAAAAACATCTTCACTCATTGTTGCCTTGGCACTACTTGCATCGTGTGCTCCCAAGGGACCATCAGAAACTAAATCAGGCACAATTCTCAGTCGCTATTTCAGCATGAGACAACAAACTCCAACTCAGTATGTAGGACTTATTCAGTTAGAGCTTCCTGCACTTTTAACGACAGCAAAAACTGAAGAAGGAAAAGTTGTTGTTGATGAAGAATTGAAAAAAGCAATTCTAGAAGAACAAGCAGCTATGCTTGAAAAACTTCAATCGCTTTCACCAGACATCAAGATCATCAATACCTATAAAATGGTTCTCAATGCGATCGCTTTCGTTGCTCCAAGTGAAGTAGCAAAAGATATTGAGAAACTTGAAGGTGTAAATAAGCTAGTTGAAAACACTTCTTTCTTACGTCCACAAACTGTTGGTGTAAGTAAGTCAGTAGCTCCAACATCACTTAATGAAAAAAATACTGTTACATTCATCGGCGCTGATAAACTTCATAAGCTTGGAGTTTCAGGTCAGAACATGAGAGTAGGTGTAATCGATACAGGTATCGACTTCACTCACTCAATGATGGGTGGTCTTGGTAAAAAAGAAATTTACGAAGCTCTTGATCCAAGTGCTGCGACTGAATTCTTCCCGAACGATAAAGTTGTTGGTGGTGTAGACTTCGCCGGAACAAATTATTCAGCTGGTGGAGAGTTATTAGAACAACAAATTCCAGTTCGTGATGAAAACCCACTTGATGAAGGTGGGCACGGATCACACGTTGCTGGTTCAGTTGCTGGTATCGGTGATGGCGTGAAGTCTTACTCTGGTGTTGCACCAGATGCAAAACTTTATGCTCTTAAAGTTTTCGGAAAAACGGGAAGTACATCTGACGTTGTTGTTATCTCAGCTCTTGAGTACGCAGCAGATCCATCAGAAAAAGTTGATCCATCTAACAGACTTGATGTTGTTAACCTTTCATTAGGTGGTGGATTCGGTAAACCAAAAATTCTTTATAATGAAGCGATCAAAAACTTAACGAAAGCAGGAACAGTTGTTGTAGCGAGTGCTGGTAACTCTGGTGACAACCCTTACATCACTGGCGCTCCAGGAACTTCAGATGAAGCGATCTCTGTTGCGGCTTCAATCGATGATATGGCCCAAAACATTTCTATTCCTGCAGTAGAAGTGAAACTTGCTGGTGAATCAAAGTTAGTAGAAAAAGTAGAAGGAACAACAACTGTTCCAGCTGAAACATCAAAAGTTTCAGGATCACTTGTAGCGATCGGAACAGGTGTTGATGAAATTGCTGAAGAAGTAAAAGTTCAGGTTAAAGGTAAAATTGCTCTTATGGATCGCGGTGGAATTTCATTCGACCAGAAATTCGAAGTAGCAAAATCTCTTGGTGCTGTTGGTGTCCTTATGGTGAACAACAGTGATGCTAACCCAATCCCAATGGGTGGTAACGGGAAATTTGATTTCCCAGCTGTTATGATTCACAAATCAATTGGTGATGCAGTTAAAGCTGCTCTTAAAGCAGGTAAAGAAGTTTCTTTCAACTTCTCTCCAGGACAAATCATTACACGTGATGATCTAATCGATACAATGACGGATTTCTCTTCAAGAGGACCTCGTTCAATCGACTCACTTATCAAACCAGAAATTTCTGGTCCAGGTAACAACGTTATCTCTACGGCAATGGGTACAGGATCTGACTCTGTTCAATTCTCTGGTACTTCAATGTCTGGTCCACACTTAGCTGGTGTAATGGCGCTTTTAAAACAAGCTCATCCAACAGAAAGTGTTCGTGAATTAAAAACACGTCTTCTTAACAACGCTAAAATCATGATGACAGGTGGAAAATATATTCCAGTTGCTCGTCAAGGTGCAGGTCGTGTACTTGTTGAAGAAGCATTCAAAGCTAAAGTTCTTGCAGCTCCAGCTACTCTTTCTCTTGGAGAAGTTCCAGTTGCTTCAACTAAAGCGGTTTCTAAAAAAGTTACTCTGACAAACAAGTCAGATAAAGATGTTCTGTTTGCAACAAAAGTATTGAAGAGCAAAAACATTACTGCTTCTCTTCCAAGTGCTATTAAAGTTAAAGCAAACAGCACAGCTACATTTGACGTAAGTTTCACGCTTGCTCGTGAAGAAGCTAGCGCAAACAATATTGAAGCAGATGGTTTCATCATTCTTCAAGCGGCAGATGGATCACAAAAAATCTCTCTTCCATTCCTTGCTGTTCTCAATAAAGTAAGTGACATCAAAGCGACAAGCTTAGTAACACAAACTGAAACAGCTCTTGACCGTTCAGGTGCGGAAGTAAAACTTGTTCTTGAAAACAACTCAAAGAGTTCAGGTGATGCTCTTATCTTCAACCTTCTTGGAACTGATGACCGTAAAGTTGTAAAAAATCCAGAGAACCTTTCTTCTTCAACTCTTTGTGATCTTGAAGCAGCAGGTATCCGTATTGTTGAAAAAGATGGAAAGAAAGTATTACAAGTTGGTGTGAAGTTGTACGACGCTCTAACATTCTGGCAGCCATGTGATATCTCACTTCAGATCGATCACAACGCTGACGGAATTGCTGATCAAGAACTTCTAGGGATCAAAGCGACTTACATCGCAGGAATCACTCAAGATGTTTTCGCTTCAATTCTTCTCGATGCAGAAGCTGCACGTAACATCCGTACAGACTATGAAATTTCTCCAATGACGAATCCAGAGAACTACATCCCGGCCATTCGTGCAGTAGGAGAAATGCAATACTACAATCACTCAAACGTAGCAGTGATGGAAACTGAACTAGCGGCAATCGTTAAAGGTAAAAACGATAAAGTTGGAATCAAGCTTGCGGTTACTCACTTAGAAGCTGATTCAAAAGGTGATGACTTCCTCGCTAATCACGGTGAGAAATGGCAATCATTCAGCTTAAAAGAAAACAGCTTAGCATTCTACGATATGCCAGAAGTTGTTACAGTTGGTGAAAACAATCTTGAGAGACTTTCTCTGAAGCGTGGATTAGGAAACATGAGAATGTTAATCCTTTACCCACACAACTCACCAGTAAGTCTAAAAGATCAACAATCTCAAATCATCAAAGATCAGCTTAAAAAATAAGCAAAAAAAAGGCCCTCTTTCGAGGGCTTTTTTTTTATTTTGCGAAGTGGTTTTTGTAATCTTCAATTCCGGCCTGAACAACTTTGTAAGCTTCTTCAGCACCATAGACAGATTCAATCTGCATTTTAATCGGTTCGCCTGGAATCGTTTTGTATGAAAGGAAATAATGTCTCATACGATCGATAATCACAGGATTGATTTGAGAGATGTCGTTTACGCCTTTGTAGAATGGATCACCATTAAGAACTGCGATGATCTTGTCATCAACTTCACCTGAATCAATCAAACGAATACCACCTATAACTCTTACGTCCATGATGATATCTGCACGGTGAATTGGAAGTTCTGAAAGAACACATATGTCATGTGGATCGCCATCACCATTTGTGGCCATCTTAGAAAACGCGGCTGTTTTTTCAGCTGAATATGTTTGAGGAATAAGTCCGTAAAGTACTGGAGGAAGTGACGAAAACTTTTGTGGTCTATCAACCATGATGAAACCAGTTTCTTTATCGATTTCGTATTTGATTACGTCGTTTGCGATGATTTCGATATAGGCCTTAACGATTTTTGGAGCTTCAGCACCAACATTGATTCCGTGCCATGGGTGTGGACGGTTAACGAGAAAATTCTTCTTAGACATAGTCATCCCCGGGTTTAAAAATTTGATGGCGAGAGAATAACATCAAAACAAAGTGAAATAAAGAGTCATTTCGAAGACTTAGGAAGCCCTTAGAAATGCTGTATCTGTCTAATTTTTAAGCGGTTTTTCAGGAGTCCTGTAAAGATCACCCAAACGACCCAATGGGACAGGAGAAGCTCCTAAAATGAGCTAATAACAATTAACAGGACCTTTTTATGTTCTCTTCAAAGTCACTCATTACGCTCGTGCTTTTTTCCCTGGCCCTAGTAGGTTGCGGTGGAAAAAAGAAAATGGCCAAGTCATTTAGTGAAACGACGGCGATTGAAAACG
>CAMLKK010000006.1 GCA_946480715.1 uncultured Bacteriovorax sp.
CAAAAATTGTAACAAAAAAAGTGGAATACAAATCAGCTTCGGGAGACAAAGTCTTCGAGGGAATTGTGGCCTACGATGATGCAAAAAAAGGAAATCGCCCAGGCGTGATGATCGTGCATAACTGGATGGGAGTTTCTGCTGAAACGGAATCCAAAGCGATTGAGACGGCAAAACTAGGTTATGTCGCTTTCGCCGGTGATATGTTTGGAAAAGATACACGACCAAAAGATCGCTCTGAAGCTGGAAAGTTTTCAGGTGCTTTGAAAGCAGATGTTCCACTCTTAAGAGAGCGCGCTCTTCTTGCTGTTGAAGAATTAAAAAAGCAAAAATTTGTTGATCCTAAAAAAATATTTGTCAGCGGATATTGTTTCGGTGGAACTGCGGCCCTCGAAGCGGCCCGTTCAGGAGCTGATATTTTAGGGGCCATTTCTTTTCACGGTGGTCTTGGAACAAAAACGCCGGAAGATGCTAAAAACATCAAAGGGCATATTCAAGTTCATCATGGGGCCATCGATCCGAATGTTAAAGCAGAAGAAGTCACAGCATTTTTGAAAGAAATGAATGATGCAAAAGTGACTTATCAATTTAATGCTTACTCGGGAGCAGTTCATAGTTTCACTGAAAAAGCAGCTGGCGATGATATTTCAAAGGGCAGTGCTTATAACGAACTGGCCGATAAACGTTCGTGGGAAGCCTACAAAGATTTTCTAGCGGAAAGATCTAAATAAAATGATAAACCCCATTTTTTGGGCGAATTTCAATCTCTATACATTTTTAAACGCCAAATCGGCCTTATCATACCCCCGAAAGACCCATGTGTTTTTCGGGGGTTCTACCTCCAAAACACACCCATCCTCAAATTAAGTTGAATCCCTCACTGTTTAGTAAGAATACGTCGAAGAGGACCTATCATATGTGAAAATCTTTACTGAGAGGGCCGCCATCAAAACTTATTCGATATTGATAGCTGAAGATGCTCCTGTTCAAGGGAAAAAACTTCAGTATGTTTTAGAAAAACTTGGCTACAACGTGAAGTGGGCCCTCAACGGTCTTGAAGCTTATAATGAACTAAGTGCTCATCCAGAAACTTACTCACTGGTCATATCTGATTATCAAATGCCGGAATTAAACGGTCTCGAATTTTTGCAAAAGATGAAAGGAACTGACTCGTTAAAAAATATTCCTTTTATTCTTTTAACAACGATTGAAGATGAAAATGTTTTTTTTAATTCATTAGAGTTTGGTGCGAATGAATTTTTGAATAAACCTTTTCGTGTGGAAGAATTAAAACTTCGCGTACGTAATCTTATTCTTCTGCATGCCTATCAGAAGTTAGTGGAAAATGAAAACGTCTCCCTGTCAGCTGAACTGCAGGCAAAAAATGAAATTCTCCAGGAAAATTATCTCAAACTGGAAAGAGCTCACGCTGAATTGAAATCGATGCAGGAGCAATTAGTCATCACTTCAAAAATGGCAAGTTTCGGAACGTTCGGTGCCGGTATGGCCCATGAGATAAACAATCCATTGCAGATTATCATGAATTATAATCGCCGTTTGAAATCGATAATCGAGCAAGGTGAGGTTGATCAGGAAAAAATCCTGACGATCAATGATTCTATTCACAAAGGTGTTACTCGCATTGGAAAAATCATCGATCATCTTCGTGATTTTGCCCGAAGAGATGAATACAACAAAGAAAAACTCAATCCGGTTGATATGAATTCAATGCTCGTTGATCTTAAAGATTTCTACGGCGGATTGATTTTTAAATACGGTATTCATTGCGAAGTAAATACCAGTGACAAACCATTACTCGTTTTAGGTTTTAGAACGGCCATGGAACAAATTGTGTTGAACATTCTTCACAACGCTGTTGATGCCATCGAAACTCAGGAACACAAAGCAATTAAGATCTCAACGTATGTCGACGGCAATTATGGTGTTATTGAAATCAGCGACAACGGTCCGGGAATTCCATTAGAGATTCAAGAAAAAATCTTTGATCCATTTTTCACAACAAAAGAAATTGGAAAAGGAGTAGGGCTCGGAATGAGTCTTGTTCGCACCTACATGGGTGAATGTGAAGGTGTTCTCACTTTTAAATCAAAACCTGGTGAGACCACATTTGTTTTAAAATTTATTCTCATTCCACAATCATAGTTAAGGACATACGAGCATGGGACAAGCACTGGAAGATTTAGAATTCCTCGAATCGCTGAAACAAGACTTCATAGAAGAGACGATGGAAAACCTGGAGAAATGCGAAGAATGTCTCCTTAAGTTTGAACGTGATAAAAGTGATGACCATATCCGAGAATATCTGCGCCTTCTGCATTCCATTAAAGGTTCGGCCCGCGCCGTTGAGTTCGATAAAGTCGGAACGACCATTCATCAGATTGAAACCCTGGGCCATAAAAAAATGGAACCTACGTTCGTTGAAATCTCGCTTTCCCTCGTAGACGATCTACGCGATGTCATGGGCCTCATTAAAAGTGGGGACCTGGCCGGAATGGATTCGCGACTGGAAATGACAATCAAAAAGGCTTGTTTATAAGCGATTTCTGGCCGTTTCTTAAAACTCCCATTAGAATGAAGAAATTTGATTTTAGTAGGAGTTATCGGTGTCAGCTCATCCTGAAAAAGAGGGTTCCCAAAGTCTAAGCTATAAAACGCTGATGACTATTAGTGCACTCGGTGTTGTCTATGGAGATATTGGGACTAGTCCTCTCTATGCTCTGAAAGAATCGTTTCATCACGGACATGATATTGCTCTTACTCAGGCCAATATTTTTGGAATTCTCTCACTGATTTTTTGGTCACTCGTTATTGTTATCTCTATCAAATACATTCGTTATGTTTTGAAAGCCGATCATAAAGGGGAGGGAGGAATTCTTGCCCTCACAGCGCTCATCACTCCCAAAGACGATAAAAAAAATAAACGCAAGACACTTATTCTCTGCGGACTCTTTGGTACAGCTCTACTCTACGGCGATGGTATGATTACACCGGCCATCTCAGTCCTCTCAGCAGTCGAAGGTCTTGAACTTATCACTCCGGTTTTTTCTCCGTACATTATACCGATTACCATTTCCATTCTTGTTGGTTTGTTCTCTGTTCAAAAATATGGAACGGCCGTCGTTGGAAAAATCTTTGGGCCATTAACTCTATGTTGGTTCTTAACTCTGGGTGGTCTGGGAATTTATAACATCATGATTGAGCCGGAAGTTTTTCGCGCGATCAATCCATATTGGGCCTATACGTTCTTTCATGAAAATTCATGGAATGGATTTCTTGTCCTAGGTTCTGTTTTCCTCGTTGTGACGGGTGGTGAAGCTCTGTATTCAGACCTCGGACACTTCGGAATTAAACCCATTCAGCGTGCATGGCTTTTAATTGTTCTTCCATGTCTTGTTCTTTGTTACTTTGGACAAGGTGCACTTCTTACGCATTCTCCGGAAGCTGTTAAAAATCCATTTTTCTTAATGGCCCCAGGATGGATGCTTACTCCACTGGTTATGCTCGCAACAGCGGCGACAGTCATTGCTTCTCAAGCTCTTATCACAGGTGTTTTTTCCATCACGATGCACGCGGTACAAATGGGATATATTCCCCGCGTCTCTATTGAGCACACGAGTGAAAGTGAATTTGGCCAGATCTATGTTCGTAGTATGAATTGGTTCTTAATGATTGCGTGTATTGCACTCGTGCTCACATTTAAAACATCGAGTAATTTAGCAGCAGCTTACGGAATTGCTGTGACGACAACCATGGGAATCACAACGATTCTTTTCTTTATCGTTGCTCGCGAGAGATGGAACTGGAGTGTTTTAAAAGCAGGAAGTATCTGTGGATTCTTCCTCATAATTGACCTTTCATTCTTTGGGGCCAATGTTGTTAAGGTTCTTGATGGCGGATGGGTTCCACTTGCTGTTGGTATTATCATTTTTACGATGATGACAACGTGGAAACGCGGTAGAAAAATTCTTGCTCAGAAAATGTGTACAAACGTTATTCCGCTTGAGCACTTCCTGCAGAAAATTGACGAGAAAAAACCATACCGTAATCCAGGAACGGCCATTTATATGGCAAGTTCACTTCGTGAAACACCGTATGCTCTTATGCAAAGTTTTGAGCACTACAAGACATTGCACCAGCGTTTAATCTTTCTCTCTGTTGTTACAGAATCAATTCACGTTGTTCCTGAATCAAGACGTGTGGAAATCAATAGCATTGGTCACGGCTGTTACACCGTTCACATCCACTACGGATACATGGAACTTCCAAACGTTCCAAAAGAATTGAACATGCTCCAGATTGGAGATCACATTCTTAATTCTTTTGAAGCGACTTATTTCATTGGTAAAGAGAGATTATTTGCGACAGGTCTTCCAGGAATGGCCGTCTGGCGTGAAAAACTTTTCTCCATCATGACGGCCAATGCAACTGATGCAACGACCTTCTTCCAGCTTCCGCGTAACCGCGTGATGGAAATTGGTGTGCATATTGAGATGTGATTACGATCTGAGAGCTCTTAAGGCTTCTTCATAATTCGGCTCTTCAGCAACATCAGCAATCTGCTCAGAGTGAAGAATTTCATTACGATCATTAAGCACAATAATCACTCTTGAAAGTAAACCTTTCAAAGGGCCATCGACCATTTCAAGCGGATAGTATTTTAAAAAGTCTGATCGATAAACAGATGCCGTTGTGACATTGTTAATTCCTTCGGCCGCACAAAATCTTTTTTGAGCAAAAGGAAGATCCATAGAAATGTTCAGAACTTTCACATTACCCAGATCAGCAGCTTCTTTATTAAAGCGACGAACACTTGAGGCACAAGTTCCTGTGTCAATGCTTGGAAAAATATTAAGAAGTTTATATTGAGATTTTATAGAGTAGAGATTGGATTCACTCAAATCATTATTCACCATTGTGAAATCGTGAGCGAGCGAATTGATCGCGGGCACGCTTCCTCTCGTGTGAATGTCTTGTCCTTTTAATTTTATGTGGGCCATTTTTTTCTCCTGTTAAGTTTAGGAGAAGTGTAGCGTGAAAAGATTAAGGATACCAGCAGCGAGGGCGACTTCCTTTAGCGTTTTTGCAACCGTGTAATGATTGATCGTTGAAGTCGAAAGTGAGAGGAAGTGAGTCGGAACATACTGCTGCATTTACCATTGTATCAAGTCGACATTGGCGTGAAGGATAAGAGTCTCTTACTAATTCTGTCGCGACTTCCGTGTCAGTTTTATCCAGCGAAATAGGGAAGTCAGTGACGAGATTTAAAAAATCTAAACTGGCGAGAGCAATACGCTGACACATTTCTTTACCAGCACATTTCTCTTTTAATTTTTTGGAAGCTCTAGTTAGAGGAGTCGCATCAGTATCTTGTGCAGTTGCTACTTTTTTAAAGCAAGCGATGGCCGCGTAGTAATCTGACTGCCCCTCGCTGCTCATGAAAGATTTTCCATCCGGCGCGACAGGTCCTTCCCACTCCATAGGAATGTTTCTTCTCGGAGCTCCACCAAAAAGATGACCCAGCTCATGACAAAGAATCATGCGAAAAGAATCAGGTGTCAGACGTTTAGAATTCAATAGTCCTGTATTTATCTTAACGAGCAAATGATCAGAGTTGTGTTCTGCACTTGCCGCGACACTTTGATCATCGACAATTTTAAAACTTAATTTTTTTTGAAAAGTTTTTTGCGCTTCTACTGCATACATGAATTCCATTCTTTCCAATATCGGCTTTTGCCATTCGGTAATCTTTTGTTGAGACCAGGCAGAATGATTTGAAAGAAAACAGATGATAATCAATAAGATTTTTTTCATAATGATAAGTGTAACTGAGGCAGAACTATGAGCAAGAAAATTATGAAATATTCGGCATCGTCCTTCAAAAAAGGCGAAGAGTATTTGGCCTCAATTGACCCAAGTTTTCGAAAACTCATGCATGATTTTCCCCTCACGTTTAAACCGGCAAAAAAGCGCCCTCCCTATCTTTCACTCATTCGCTCCATTGCCTATCAACAAATTCAAATAAAGGCCGCAGAGACGATCCTCGCGCGTTTCTATGCACTCTTTCCGGAAGGGCAAATTCCTACGCCAGAAGAGATTTTAAATACTCCAGATGAAAAAATAAGAGCAGTAGGACTATCAGCTCGCAAAGTGAAAGCGATTAAAGATATAGCTCAGAAAACGATAGAGGGGTTAGTGCCAACACTTGAAGAAGTCGATCATCTCACTGACGAAGAACTCATTGAACGACTCGTTCCGATTTACGGAATCGGAAAGTGGAGTGTTGAAATGTTGCTCATTTTTCAATTGGGACGATTAGATGTCTGGCCCATTGACGATTTTGGAACTCGCAAAGGCTGGCAGCTTTGGAAGAAAAAAAAAGAAATGCCAACTCTAGAAGAAATTGAACGCGCTGGAAAAAAATATTCTCCTTACCGAAGTATTCTTTCTCTTTATTTGTGGCAAGTCTCCAACGCAAACACACAATCAAAAAAATCAAAAGTCATAACACAGTCATAAATCCCTTTTCACCACTCACGTGACATCGCACACGTTCTTTATGCCCCAATTCCTGAATTAATTTATCCTTTAAATTGGCATTTCATTTGCTCTAGGCCTACTGAGATTTTTATGAAGATGGAAAAATTATTTACCACCAAAAACTAGAATAAGGAGATTGGCGATGAACGGTAAAATCAAACACAAAGCAACAACGATGCTCTACGCTGTGATGACTGCAAGTTTAATTCTTGCTGGTTGTGGTGGCGGTGGCGGCGGAGGCGGTGCAACCGGATCTAATACAATTGAAACTGGTGGTACTGGAACAGGCGGAACAGGAGGCACTGGTGGAACTGGTGGGGAAACTCCGGGTCCAACTCGAAACGTAAAGGCCATCAAATTAGGTGAAGCAGAAAAATTCGCTATTCTTGCATACTCAAGTGTGACCTCAGTTCCTAATTCTTCGATCAGCGGAAAAATTGGATTAATGCCGGGAACGAGAGAGGCCATTGCCGTTGATCCTGCGAAAGAAATTGCTGGTGGACCAGATGACATGATCGGAAGCGATGATGAAACTGTGCCTATTAATTTCCTTACAAATGCAAAACTCGATATGATTTCTGCTTATAACGAATCAGCGATTCGTAAAGTTGATGATGGAAAGACGGGTTCATTTCAAGGAAAACTTGGTGGAAAAGTTCTTCCACCAGGAACTTATAAATGGACAAGTGCTGTTAACATCGCCAGCGATTACACACTTGAAGGAACGTCAAATGATGTTTGGATTTTTCAAGTGGCAGGTGAACTCAATATCGCTCAAAACGTGAAAATGATTCTTGCTGGTGGAGCTCACCCTCAACATATTTTCTGGCAAGTTACTGGTCCCGTAACATTGGGAGCAAATAGCTACACAGCGGGAACAATTATCGCGCTTCCATCAATTACGATGAAGCCAGGTTCGACTCTTAAAGGTCGCGCTTTTGCTAAAAACGGAAAAGTGTCACTAGAACAAGCGACAATTGCTCGTCCATAAGAGGAATAATCCATGAAGCGATCAGCACTTCTAATATTGAGTTTTATTGTGTTGATCGTTTCATGTGGAAAAAGTTCATCGCTTCCATCACCTGATAAAAAACCAGGAACGGAAACAGCGATAGAACTGGCAGACAAATCTTTAGAGTATAGAGTTGGTCTGTTTAAAGATGAAATTTTTGATCCTAACAAAGTGACTCACATTATTCTGGTCGGATCCGCCATGCGCGAAGACTCCGACCAGTTTTTTCAATCCGGACTCTCTCGAGCTTACCGCTACAAAGAACTCTGGCCTGAGCGCCAAGTAGTTATCATGAGTACTCCAGATGTCATCAACAAAACTGATGAACAAATTTTTTCAAAGTATAATATTAAAGTCGTAAAAAAAGTGAATGCTCGATTTACAGCGCCGCTCTTCATTGCTGAAATGAGTGTCTTTACCAAAATAGCCAGTTTTGATTTCTATGGTCACTCATCTCCTTGGGCATTGAAGATTGACGATTATTTTGCGCCATTTGATCCAAGCGCACACGTGAATGCACTGAGTGTTTTGAAAGGTAATTTTTTGCCAAATGCTTATGCCACATTAAATGGATGCAACACTGGTTTTTCAATCGCTCCTAATTTAAGCAGGGCCCTTGAAATTCCTGTTTCAGGATCACTTACAAGTTCCGTTTTTGAACGTCTTGAATCTGATGGGTTCTGGTACAAAGAAGACGACAAAAATTCAGGACAATATGTAACGACAAATAAAACAAGTTATAGCGAAAAACTTTCTTGTGCGACAGGTGCTTGCACACGCATGAAACCTTCCCGTTATAACTACTCTTCAATATGGGGACACTTCAAAGAAGGCGGATTGAGTTTCGATAAATTCTTCTGCAATTTTGAAAATAGAGGAGATGGAAAATGTGAAAGAGGAATGGCCATGTCACTCCTGGGTTTTCCTTCTGTTCGTCCCATCAATCTCAAGTCGAGTGTCTACGAATACAAAAAAGTTGTTTTCGACTGGCTTTGCTCTACAGGAAAAAATTCTACATATTTTAGAAATTGTGTTTACGGAATTGAAGATGCCGTTAATCGTCAGGATCTCATTTACAGAAGTCATCCGACGAATGAACTTAACTGCGATTTCAAATCTTGCAATGTCAAAGTGACATGCACGATAGATACGGCGACAAACACTCCAGCTCCGGGATCGTGTAAAGTCGTGACTATACCAAATCCTCAACCGACAAACGTTGCTCAAGAATATTTAAGCCTCATGCGAGGATTTGATCAAATTCGGGAATAACCCAGGAGTTTTTATGCTGGCACTGATGACTTTTCTTTTTCTTCAGAATGCAGAAGCCGCTCTGGAAGATTTAAAAAATGTGCCTAGTAAAAATTTTCTGCTCTCGACGGCGAACACAGGCTGCATGCCCAAAGGTGTAAAGGTTGATCCTGTGGGGAGATATCTATTCGTCGCTGAGATGTGCGGGAAAATTGATCCCACAACAAAAGTGCGTGTACCAACAGCTTCTATCTTCGATATGCAATCACGAACATTATCTGAAACTCTTGTGACTCCGGTGGGAATGAGAAAAGATGGAATTCTTGCCAATACCGAAGTTGAATTTTCCTTTGATGAAAAGTGGGCGATGATTACGCGAGCAGAAGGAGACTCTGGTTCTGAAATTTTCAAAAATCAAGCGCTTCTCACAATTGTAAACAACGACACTCACAAGATTGCTAAATACGTTCCTCTCAGGGGTGCCGGAGCAAAAATCATCGCAGCTCGACCGCTTGTGAGTGATGATCCTGAGAGTAAACAAATCGTTTATGTTGCAAATTATTTTTCAGATGATCTCAGTTTAGTAGATGTCACCGATTTAAAAGATGATGGCAATTTAGATGGCACTGCTCATTTCAAAGGTCGTGTTTCACTGGCCACGAATTTTAAGAATCCTGCATCGAAGGGATATTTTATTGCCCCTCGAGGAATTGCGTTCACTCCCGACGGAAAATACGCTCTCATTCTAGCTACAGAAACTGGAAGCCTCATCATTGTTGATTCAGTTAAACATCAACAGATTGCTGAAATTGCCCCTATTGATGCTAAAACAGCAGGGCGCGAATTAAATGTCAGACATATTGTTGTTTCACATAATGGACGTACCGCCTATCTTTCACATATGCGAGGAAATGCAATTTCCAGAATCAACATGCAGAAACTGATAACAACAATTAAGAATCTTCCGAAAAAAGGAAAAGACGTCACACTCCCTAGCTCTCTCTGGGATGAACTGCTCATTCCCTTTAAAACGAGTGAAGGTAGTAAGAAGATAATGGTCCTCGAAGATTATCCTTTCGATCATCCAAACTTTGCCGGAAAAAAATGGGATCTTGCTCACCCCAACACAATCGTTCTGGATCCGATTCGAAATCGATACCTCTATGTTTCGCATCGAACGACATCCGATCGCGATTACACAAAAGTTGATCCAAGTATCATGGGTAAAATCGATATTATAGATATTGAAAAAGATAAGCTGGTTTACACATTGGTAGGAGGGTCTCAACCAACAGCTCTTGATGTTTCAAGAGATGGAAAGACCCTCATTTCATCTGGATTCATGAACGACAAATTATATTTCTTTGACGTTGGAAAAATTCTTGAGGCCTACGAAAAATAAATTATTCCCAACGAACATCATCAAGAGTTTTGAATGTGTATCCTTCATCAAGTAATGCAGGAATCATTCGCTTAACCATCTCAACTGATTGAGAACGAAGATCGTGAAGAAGGACAACTCCTCCTTTTAATTTTTTCGTCTCATTCATATATCCTTCAAGACATTTTTCAACTGGCACTTTACGGCTCCAGCATGCCCAATCAGCAGCTTTCGTGAAGACACCGTCAACTAACTCCATCTCACCGCCAATATCCCAAAGAACAGGTCCAACGTAGTCTTTACCAAGAACATCTTGATTCAAGTAACCAGCATATTTAGCATCCCAAGCACCTTCTGGAGCACGGAAATAAAATTGCTTACTGTTTGTCATGTATTGTTTCATCGCTTCGTGAGCATCATAAACTTCTGAACGAACTTTTTTCTTCCACGTAAAAAATGAAAGATCTTTAAGTGCAGTGTGAGTCATGGAGTGATTGGCAACGATGTGACCTTCGTTAACCATTCTTTTCATAATCGCAGGATGTGCTTCAACGTTTTTCCCAACAACAAAAAAGGCCGCCTTAATGTTGTACTCTTTTAGAACGTCGAGCATTTTTTCTGTTACACCTGGAGTTGGTCCATCATCAAAAGTGAGTACAATTTCGTTGTGGCCACGGTGAATGTTTTCACGACTTCCACGTGAGAAATCTTTATCACCAATTGTCACTTGCGCTTGTGCAAGACTCATAAATGAAAGTGAAAGTAGAGCTAGTGTTTTTACATTCATAAAAGTTCCTGATCTTGAATTAATTTTTATGCGACTTATACCTTTTTTTGCAGGGAAGGAAAGGAAGACTGTAAAAGATTCATGACCCATTCTGACTTTAACCCTATGAATTTCTAAGCTAATTTTTTTCCCATGAAAAAGCTAGCATGGATGTTGCTTCTAATATTTGGTGGGTGCGGGGCCCTCGTTGATCCACCTGAGAATGATCCTCGTTTCGATTCAATCAAAGAGCAGTTTGAAAAGGACGCTGCATTTTTTGGCTATCATGTAGACACCAGCGATATCTCAATAGCATTTGGTGATACTCGAAAAAAATTGAAGTATGCGGGATTCATACCTATCACTAAAGATCCTGGCCCTTCTTACGGCTATTGTTTGGTTCTTGGTAAAACGAATAATGATATCAAAAAACCACTCGCTAAATTGGCCTTGGGGAACAGACACCATTCCAAACAAATCATCATCTCCGATGAGTTAAAAAATTTTTCAGTCGCTGATTTAGAAGCGACTGTTTATCATGAACTCGGACACTGCGCTTTGGGATTAGCTCATCATGAAAATGAAATGCTCATGTCGACAACATTCAATGGTAATCTTCATGATCTACGATTCTTTTTATTAGAAGAACTTTTTACTCGTAAAAGAAGACGTATGCCCCGGGCGATAACCAAAACGGGTTATCCCAATGACGGAATGGTTCTTCTCTATGCTAGCGACTACGAACTCATGGGAGCGCGAATTTTTTATCAGCTCTACCAACATCCAGAGACGGGAAGCTACTATTATAAAAACGAACCTTAGACATACATTCTACCAATCCATTTTCCTTCCTAAATAAATAAACTTACGCAAAATTTACGTATGAAATGATTCTGCTTTGGTTTATGATGAGGCATGCATTTAAGAGAGAAATTAGCGATTCTCGCTGATGCCGCTAAGTACGATGCCTCATGCGCGAGCAGTGGAATCGAACGTAAGGCGCAGAAAGGTGGAATCGGAAATGTCCAAGGAAGCGGTATCTGCCATAGTTATACTCCTGATGGCCGATGTGTTTCTTTATTAAAAATACTCCTTACAAATTTTTGTATCTATGATTGCAGTTATTGTGTGAATCGCGTTTCGTCGCAAGTGAAAAGAGCGAAATTCACTGTAGATGAAGTTGTGCAACTAACGATGGATTTTTATCGTCGCAATTACATTGAAGGTCTTTTTCTAAGTTCGGGAGTGGCCAAAAGCTCTGATGAAACGATGGAAGAAATGATTGCGATTGCTAGAAAGTTGAGAACTGAAGAAAAGTTCGGCGGCTATATTCATTTGAAGGCCGTTGTTGGTTGTTCTGAAGCATTATTATTTGAAGCAGGTCTTTACGCTGATCGTTTGAGTGCCAATATAGAATTGCCAACTCAGGTTGATCTAGATGATCTTGCCCCGGCAAAAACGCATGAAGAAATTGAAATGTCGATGGCGCAAATCCGCTCAAAAATAGTCGAGAGCAATTATGAGCGAGAGCATTCGAATAAAGCGCCAGTCTTTGCGCCTGGAGGTCAGAGCACACAGATGATTGTGGGAGCTACCGAAAGCACAGATCGCGATATTATGATGAAGGCCTCCGATCTGTATGAGGATCATTCTCTGAAGCGCGTGTATTATAGCGCCTTCAGCCCAATACCGAGCAGTGATCCGCAACTTCCCAGTGAAAAACCACCGCTTATGCGCGAGCATCGTCTGTATCAAACAGATTGGTTGCTGCGTTTTTACGGATTTAAAGTTGAAGAAATTCTAAGCGAAGAAAACCCAACGCTGCCACTCGAAAAAGATCCTAAACTGTTTTGGGCCATTCAGCATCGCGGTTTTTTTCCGGTCAATGTCAACACTGCTCCTAAAGCAGATCTCCTTCGCGTTCCGGGATTAGGAATGAGAAATGTGGAAAAAATATTGTCTTCAAGAAGACATAAAAAAATCAGACTGACCGATCTAAGTCAACTTCGCATCCATTTAGAGAAGGTGAGACCATTTATTGAAACGCTTGATTATCGACCACCGCTGACCTTGCTTGATTCTCTTCATTTTGAAAAACGTATTGAAGAAAAAAAAGAATCCGAGCAACTTTCTCTCTTTGCTGATCTTACTTCAAAAGTATCAGGTGAATTATGATTCAAGTGATAACATTTGAACCGACATTTTCTGCCTGGAGAAAAACTGCAAGAGATCTTCTCACATCAAAAGTTGCTCCGGAACTGATTGTTTGGCAGCCACAAGATGGTAAAAAACTTGCTCTGGTCGATTCTCTGAGTGAACAGATTGTTGCTCATAAAAAACCACTAAATATTCCGCGAGAGTTTATGGAACAAGCACAAGTTGTTTCCGCTCATCGCGAAGATGAAACGTGGGGACTGCTTTATCGTTTAGCTTTCAGGCTTGTGTATGAAAATAAAAATCTCCTGCACATTAAACTTGATCCGGATGTTTTAGAATTTGATCGTAAACTTCGTTTAGTAACTCGTGATCTCCATAAAATGAAAGCATTCGTGCGATTCAAAGAAATTAAAAGTGAACAGGGATCACTATTCATTGCTTGGCACAGACCTGATCATCGCATTCTTAGATTTGCCGCTCCTTTTTTCACTGATCGTTTTAACGGAATGGAGTGGATCATTTTTACAGAAGAAGAATCGATGATCTGGAAGAATCGTGAACTGTCATTTGGTCCCGGAATTACCCAAAAGGAAGCTGCGGTATTAGATAACGTTGAAGATTTGTGGAAAACTTATTACGGCTCTGTTTTCAATCCAGCGCGAATAAAAATTCAGGCGATGAAAAATGAATTGCCGGTTCGCCACTGGAAAACGCTTCCTGAAGCTTCTTTAATTGATCAGCTCATTGATGAAGCTCCTGCTCGGGTTGAAAAGTTTATTCAAACTCAAAAACCTTCTGCGAAAGTACTTATTCCCAAAGGTCTTGAAGCCATTGATGATCTTAAAAACCCGATCAAAAAATGCCAGGCCTGCGATATTTGTACTAAGGCCACACAACCCATTTTAGGTGTTGGCCCTCGTGACGCTCGAATTGTCTTTGTGGGAGAACAACCGGGAGATGAAGAGGACAAAAAAGGAGTTCCTTTTATTGGGCCTGCAGGAAATATTTTTAATAATGCTTTAATGAAGGCAGGGCTTAAGAGAGAAAAAGTTTTTATTACCAATGCGGTTAAAGCATTCAAATGGAAAAACGTTGAAGGAAGACGTCAGCATAGGGGACCGAGTGCTGAAGAAATAGCAGCATGCAGACCATGGCTTAAGGCCGAGTTGGATCTTGTCAAACCAGATATCATTGTTTGTTTAGGAGCTACGGCCGCTCAATCAGTTATGGGTAAACTTATGAGTGTGCATGACTCTCAAGGAACACTTTTTAAGAGTGCATGGACAGATCAAACAGTCATACTCTCACACCCGGCAGCTATTTTAAGAACAAAGGATGAAGTCATTCGTGAAAAAATGTTGCTCGATTTTGAACGATCATTTGAATTCATTGCACAGCTAGTTCTTCAAAGTGACAACGTTAGCAATACAAGTAATGCCATTTCTGCAACTGCATCCAACAAATAAATCTTACTAATAATTTTTTTGGCAACAAAAATGACGTCAGCTAAACTGAGCGCTATAGCATTACTGAATGCGAGGATCAGAATTTCTTTTGAAGGTTGAAATTCGTTTAAGCTTGCTGATAGAAAGACGAATGATGAACACATGATCATGGCCGCAACAGTATAAACGAGCCAATGATCGGTTTTTGGTCCAGTCACTTTTTCAAATGATTTAATGTGAACTATCGGCCACAGCGATGTAATAAAATAATATGCACCCATGACCAAGAGAACTTTTTGAGTTGTCATTTATGATAAAGCCCCTTTATTTCGGCTTCTTCCAAGCGAGACATTTTTTTGTTTTGTTTTTTATTGTCACGTTCATTCTCTTTTACTGCTTCGTTGATGTGGCGATGTTTTACTCCCGCTGTTCGAGTCGAATCATCTCGAGGAGCATTGTTTTTCTTAGTTTTGTTTTTAAAGTCTCCTTCAATCATTTTTCCTCCTTTTTATTGGGACCCTTAATGGGACCAATGGGTCACCCAATCCACGATTCTTTGATGATAATCCATTCTATGGTTCAAATTTCCAGCTTCCGCCATTGAGTGACCTTCTTTGGGATAAATCACCAATTGCGTCTCTGCTTTTTCATTTCTCATCAATCCCGTAAAAAATTCTTCCGATTGACCAAGAGGACAACGTTGATCGTCTTCACCGTGCAAAATAAGTGTTGGTGTGCGAACTTTGTGAACGTAACTCACAGGTGAGTGGCGGCGATAGAGCTCACGATGTTTTAAGAGTTCAGCCTTTTGATCGTATGGTCCAACGTAGTATCCTGAATCCGATGTTCCCACGTGCGATTCTAAATTGGTCACCGGAGCTGAAACAATGGCGGCCTTGAATTTATGAGAATGACTGACGGCCCAAGCGGCCATGTAACCACCATATGATTTACCGGCAATAGACACTCTTTCGCCATCGATGATTCCATCTTTTTCAAGTTGTTTAATCGCCTCTAACTGTTGATAGAGATCTCGTTCGCCCCAATGACCACGTAATTGGTCGACGTATTCAAGTCCATAACTCGTAGAACCTTTAGAATTGAGAGTGAGAATCGCCCAACCGCGGGAGAGAAGCATGTACCAATAAACATGATACGAAAAACCAAATTCAACAAAACTATGGGGCCCACCATGTATATCAACAAGGAGTGGATAAGGACCTTTCTTGTGATGAGGTGTGAGTAGATAACCTTCTGCCGAATCATTCTTATCGAAAGTGAATATCTTTTTTTCTACATGGGGGAGTAGTTTTGTTTTCCACCAATCGTCGTTAATATGAGTAAGACGAATTTCTTCATGGCCTTCGAAATCAGAGGTGTAGATATCTCCTGGCTCAGTTATAGAAACGGAATGATAAACGAGCCGTGAATGAGTCCCATGCAGTAGCGTGATTTGTCTTTCACCTTTCGAGATGAATTGAAGATTTCGCGACTCAAGATCAATCCGAGCGAGCTGACTTGTTCCGTGATATGAGCGCAAATAAATAAATGAGCGTGAATCAGAAGACCATAGAGGTGCATTGTTTGTATCTAAAACAAAACTGGAAGATTCTGAATCTTCTTTGAAGAGTGAATCAAGTTTATCCTGATTTAAATCATAAAGGTGGGGCCATGAGAGAGATTTACCAGCTTCATCAGTTGCGGTAAAAACGAGCCAGCGCCCATTGGGAGAACAGGAAATTTCTCCGATCGAAGTAAGACTGCATGTGAGTTGTTTTTTGTGTCTTCCATCACTATCCATAATCCAAAGATCATTCAAATAAGGCGTCGTCTTACTTTCGCGATTTTTTACATAAATGATTTTTTTCATGTCAGGTGTGTAGATTGCAGCAGAGTAACTGCCCGCTCCTTTAGTAAGCTGAACCGTTTTTTGAGTTTCAATATTTAAAGTATACAAATGAAAGGCCTGATCATTGGCATACCCAGAACCATCGGATTTATATTTTAATGAATCAATGACTCTAGGCCTTTTTTCCCACTGATCATCATCCATCTCTTGCGGTTTTTCATCAATTGTATGCGGGACAACGACAAGCAATGATTCACCATCCTTTCCCCATGAAAAATCTGAAACGCCCTCCTGAAAGGAAGATATTTTGCGTGCCTCACCGCCTGAGCGGTCCATTATATAAAGCTGAACATTTTCCTGATCCCGATCGGAGAGAAAAACAACTTTGTCACCTCGAGGTGACCAACGAGGTTGAGTATCGTTGGAAGTACCAATCGTCAGCTGTTTAGGTTCACCACCTCCATAAGTGGAGAGGGCATAGATTTGGGAAATTTCATCATCCCGCTCAGAATCAGGGACTTGAACTTCATAAAGAATTTCTTTACCGTTTGGAGAAACTTGGATGTCTTTTATCAGTTTAAATTTTAATATATCATTGGCTTCAAACTTATATTTGGCCTTAGGCATTTTCTTTTTTTTCATCGTATTTACCCAACTTTATAAACCTCAATACAAACCTCAATTTCCACTACAAACATAACTAGCAAGGCGAATGCCCGGGGCGGAGATTTTTTGCGTAAAAGTCGTGTATTTTTGATAACTAAGATTGTCACTTATGGCAGAGATTGATAAATAGGGTGTATGAACGAATACATCTTACAAGACAGTCCAAATATTCATATTAAACGCCGTAAAGAAATGCTGGAAAAATATCCGGCGATTAGGCAGCTCTATGGACATCATTATCCATCAGTCCTTTGGATTCTATTGATCGTTGGATTTCAACTTATGATGGCCGCTTTTTTTAGCGATGCTGTTTGGTGGGTTACTCTTTTTATCGCTTATGGAATTGGAGCGTTCGCCAATCACGCACTCTACGTCATGATTCACGAATGCACACATAATCTTGTTACAAAAACTTCTCTCGGCAATAAAGTGATGGGACTTGTTTGTGATATTCCACTTTTTTTACCTTCGGCCATGGGGTTCAGAAAATATCACATGATCCATCATAAACACCTTGGCGAATATTCCTACGATCCAGATATCACCAGCTATACCGAGGCGAAAATTGTAGGTAACAACTCTTTCATGAAGGCCTTGTGGTTGTTTCTCTTTTCTGTTTCACAAGCTCTCAGACCACTAAAAGTACAGTTTTATAAACCTCTGAATGTTTGGACAGTAATCAATACCATTCTCCAAATTGCCATCAACATTGTGATCTATAAATTTTTAGGAGCAGGGGCACTGTTATATCTTGGACTCTCTACTTTATTTGCTCTAGGACTTCATCCTTTGGGTGGACGCTGGATTCAAGAGCACTACATTACAAAAGAAGGGCAGGAGACTTACAGTTATTATGGTCCTCTGAATGCGTTAACGTTCAATATGGGCTTTCATAATGAACATCACGATTTCATGCACGTTCCTTGGTGCAAGCTTCCTACACTGAAAAAAATGGCTCCTGAATATTACGAGACTCTTGCCAGCTACTCTTCATGGACAAAAGTTCTTTTGAATTTCATTTTTAATCCAGCGATGAGCTCTTTTTCACGAATCATTCATCCTGATAGACATCCGACAAAAAAGGAATCATTGCAGGTTGAAATTCTTGAAGCTTAATTAACTGCCCTACAATAGTGGTGGATATTAAATTAAATTGACATCAAAAATTGATGGCCAAATAAGCTTTACCAATTTTATTTTCATCACTTCGAACATTTCGTTGCTAATCAAATTTGCAGTAACATTCATATGAATGCTGGCTGCCCCAATTCCGACTGCACTTATGTTAATAAAAACGACTTCGTTATGAAGCACGGATTCTATTTCCGCAAAGATGACTCACGAAAAATCCAACGCTTTTTGTGTACAAAATGCGGTCGTCGTTTTTCACAATCTACTGCGACACTAGAATGCAAACAGAAAAAAAGACGCGTGAATCGATTATTGTTCGAACTTCTCGCATCTGGAATTTCCATGCGTCGGTCAGCGCGCATTTTGAAAATCCATCGCACAACTGTTCATCGAAAATTTCTTTACTTGGCAGAAAAATCGCGCAAAAAAAATGAACTTTTTCTCGAGCAATTGGAAACAACGCCTGTCACACATATGCAGTTCGATGACTTAATAACTTCGGTGCATACGAAACTAAAACCACTTTCCGTTACACTTGCTGTCGATGCAAAAAGAAGGTTTATTTTGGGCACGGAAGTTGGCTCTCTTCCAGCGTTTGGGCATTTGGCGAAACTTTCACGCAAAAAATATGGCCACAGAAAGAATGAACATCGTGAAAAAGTAGATGAGCTGTTTTCGAAAATTGAAAAGGTTGTCGATCCCGTTGCGCTAATAGAGTCTGATGAACATCAAAATTACAAACCAATCGTGAATCGCTTTTTCCCACAGGCCACTTATCAACAATATAAAGGAGGACGAGGTGCGATTGTAGGACAAGGCGAACTCAAAAAGCTCAATTATGATCCGCTATTCAAACTTAATCACACATGTGCAATGTTAAGGGCCAACATTAATCGACTGATTCGCAAAACTTGGTGTACGACAAAAGATCCAATCATGCTTAAAAAACATCTCGAAATTTATGTCTGTTACCACAATCAGCACTATTTAAAATAAAAAAAAGGTCATGACTTAAATCATGACCTTTCTCTTTTTACACCACTGTAGTAGGGCAGTTTAAAAAGTATAACCAAGAGTTATTCCTACAAAATCAAAGCTGAATTTTTTATCCACATCAATTGATGGAGGGACAATTGTCCCTGGATAAACTTCTTCATCGATTTTTGCGACTGAGTGATTTACGCCGAGCCAGTCAATACCAAGCGTGAAATTTTCCCATTGCCATTCATTGCCAATACGAAGTCCCAGGCCTGCATCACGATATTTATATGTGACAGTGGTTTGATGAGACGTTCTTCGATAGTAAACTGACGGTTGATAATAAAAACTATTACCCACAAATTTTTTATAACCCAGCTTTAAGGCCATGAGACCTTTTCGTCCATCATCACCGGTATAATCATGACGTTCACTGTATCTTAAAGTCGCGACAGCGTTTTGCTTTAAGAAAACACCAACTGTGTAACTAAAAATCGGAATGGCAAACTCAATTCCAGGGCCTAGTGAAAATTGAACACTACGGTTTCGACGATTTTCCATGCTGGTTCCTTCTTCAAATGGAACCTCTTCATGTTCTTTATTTTTTTTAACATCAGTCACAGTCGCATCTTGAGCGAGAACATTTAAAGGTATTAACAATAGCAGTAAAATTTTTTTCATCCTTCACCTCTTTTCATAATGCTATATAAATGTGAGTGGCCAGATCAATGCCGTACGCTTTCAAAATATTGGACTTTTTTAATTAGCAAAAAACCTGAGGCATTGAGGTTGCATTTATACATTTGCATAAATGACACAAACATTGAGGTGCGTGTGGAAAAAAAGTTTATCGATAGTAGAAAACAGACGGAAGAACTGTGCCGTCCGCTGGAAATTGAAGATTATGTTGTTCAACCCCATGCAGATATAAGTCCCCCGAAGTGGCATTTAGGGCATACAACTTGGTTCCTGGAAGAATTGATTCTCAATAAATTTACTGATGACTATCAATTCTATAATCCTGCGCTTAGAAAAATTTATAATTCTTATTATAAAGGATTGGGAGAACATTGGGTGCAGGGCAAGCGTGGTGAGCTTTCACGTCCTACTGTAAAAGAAGTCTATGCATATCGTGCTCATATAGATGAAAAAATTCATGATCTTTTACAGCGTAAAAAAAATGATCCTCAATTGTTGAGAATAGTTGAAGTCGCCATCAATCATGAAGAACAACATCAAGAATTGTTGATGATGGATATAAAAAACATACTCGCAACGAATCCTCTCAATGTGGCCTACTCAGAAAAAAAGAGAATGGCAAATCATCAAAAAGATAAAAACTGGTACTCATTTAATGAAGGTCTTTATGAGATTGGATTTAAGGGAGACCAATTTTCCTATGATATAGAAAATCCTCGGCATCGAAAATTTCTGCATGCTTTTAAGATTTCTTCTATGCTTGTCACTAATAGAGACTACTTAGAGTTTATCAATGACGGTGGTTATCGAAATCCCAAATTATGGCTAAGCAAGGGTCTTGATTGGGTTAACGAAGAAAAGATTAAGTCACCTCTTTATTGGTCTTTCGAAAATGACAAATGGTTTGAATACACCTTAAGTGGAAAGCATGAATTAAACCTCGATGCCCCAGTCATGCATGTGAGTTATTATGAAGCCGATGCTTATGCTCGTTGGAAAGGTAAACGATTACCTACTGAAGAAGAATTCGAAGTGGCCCAGTTGGGAAAACAAGAGTTGTGGTGTTGGACCAAGAGTTCTTTTTCTCCTTATCCCGGTTATCGTCCTTTTAATGGAGAGATCGCCGAGTATAACGGAAAATTCATGTGCAACCAATTTGTCATGAAAGGCGGTTGTTTCGCCACTCCTGAAGGGCATTATCGCCCTTCGTATAGAAACTTTTATGAACCTCATCAACGTTGGATGTTTTCAGGAATACTTTTAGCGGAGGATCGTCTATGAAAATGATAAATTTGGGATTTAATCAAAAAACTAATCTGGATAATGAGAAGACGACATTTGCTGAGGATGTACGAAAAGGTTTGAGCTCTTCTCCTAAAAAAATTTCTTCTAAATACTTTTATGATGATGAGGGAAGCCGGATTTTTCAACAAATCACTAAGCTCGACGAGTATTATCTCACACGCAGTGAGTTCGAGATCATTGAAACTCATAAAGATCAAATTCCAGATGTTCTTGGAGAAAAAGAAATTGATATTGTGGAATTGGGAGTGGGAGACGGTCATAAAACAAAAATGCTTATTGAAGGATTTTTAAAGAAAAATATTAAGGTGAGATTTTATCCAATCGATATTTCTGTTGAAGCACTTGAACTCCTGAAGAAAAATGTTGAAGAGTTTAAAGATTTAGAGATTGAAGCTGTCGCCGCCGAATATCTTGAAGGTCTCAAATATGTTCGGGCAAATTCTAATAGAAGACAAATCGTTCTTTTTCTAGGATCCAATATTGGTAACTTTGATAGAAGTGAAGAAAAAGAATTTATTAGCAATCTGAGATCACAAATGAAACAAGATGATTATTTATTCATCGGTTTTGATTTGAAAAAAGATATCCAGATATTAATGAAGGCCTATAGTGATAGTGAAGGTGTCACTGCTCATTTCAATCTCAATTTACTTAAGAGAATGAATGATGAATTAGGGGGAAATTTTAATCTGAATAATTTTCGTCATTATGCTCAATACAATGCACTTTTAGGAGCAATGGAGAGTTACCTCATTTCCACTGTGGATCAAAAAGTAACGCTCAATAAACTTGGTGAAACATTTTCATTTGAAGCCTTTGAACCTATCCATATGGAGTATTCATTCAAATTTTCTGAAAAAGATATTCAGCAACTATCAAAAGAAACAGGTTTCACCCAAGTTAAAAATTTTACTGATCGGAATCACTACTATGTTGATTCACTCTGGCAGAAGCAGTAATTTACTTCGCACATAAACTGGGTTTGAGTGCCGCTTCGGGTTCGATTCGAGAGCGAGAACCATACATGGATGCGACGTGATTAAGCACTTCGCGCGATCCATTGCTTCCAACAGGATTTAAAGTTGCACCATCTCGGAATGTAGGAGTGTAACCTACACCGAAAATTTTGGCCTTAGCACCTGTCGCTTTAGAAAGTCCAAGATAGGCTACAGGGCCCGTTTTGCGGGCGACTCCGGCCTGTCCAGCAACAAAATTACCTAAAGAGTAGAGGATGAATGTTTCTCTGTTATCCGTAGTGACGTATTTCTCCCATGGTTGAAGGACATGCGGATGCGAACCGATGACGGCCAGAGCTCCAGCTTCTAAAAATTTTCTGGCCCACGATTTTTGATAGTCCTCAGGTGTGTGGCGATATTCAACTCCCCAGTGCGGAAGAACGATGACTGCATCGATACCTGGTCTTGATCTTAAATCACGAATTGTTCCAAGAACTTTTTCTTTAAAGCACGAAACAATTTGTCCATCGTTGTCGGGAATTCCGTTTGTGCTTTCAGTACACGCGAGAAATGCAACATTGATATTATTGATGCGTGCTACTGAATAAGTATTGGCCATAGGTTCATCACTATGACGACTTCCGGTGGTTGCAAGATCTACATTTCTTGCAGCTTCAATTGTTTTATCAACACCGATGGAGAAACGATCCATACTGTGGTTATTTGCGGTTTGGATCATGTCGTATCCGGAAGATTTTAAATCAGACAGAATTCTTGGATGATAATTGAATAAGAAATTTGTTCCTGAATAAACGCGACCATCATAAACAAAACCGATATCTCCTTGATCGCGTCCATTGCTATCTATGCCCATCGCTGAGGGACCTTCCAGATTGGCGAGCGAAAAATCTGCTTTTTGAATCAATGGATCTGTTTTCTTCCAGATCTGGGAGAAGTGTTTTGTATCGGAGACGACGACTTGATAGAGAGCTTTATGGATGAGCACATCTCCTACAAAAGAAATGGTGGCCTCTGTATTGTCTTTCGAGCAATGAGTGGAGAAAAGAATGTCCTTTTCACCTGCGGATGCTCCGCTAATGAGTGAGAGTGATAATAACCAAAATGGAAATTTCATGCTGAATCCTTTGTTGAGCATAGAAGTTGAGTAAACTAACCTTGAGTCAAAACAAAATGAAAGTGACTGTTGGCCATCTCGTCGCGCATGTCTGGCATTTGCATTGCACTTCTTTAATGTGCATAAGGCGAAAGAGGTTTTCATGCCATACATCCATACTGTAGCGACTCAATTTCCACGACATTTAACGTCTCAGGAAGAGGTTCTGTCTGTTGTCACACAGCTCTGGCCGGACAAGAGAATTGAGCTTGAACAATTTTTTAATTCTTCAGGTGTACGTCAACGATCGTTTGTGAAACTACTCGGTGAATATAAAGATCTTGGTGACTTTGGAAAACGTAATGTTGAATGGAAAAAAAATGCCGTCGAACTACAAAAAAATAATATTGAAAAAATTTTAACAGCTAATAAGATCCGCTCAGAAGATTTGGGGCTTATTGCATCTGTTAATACAACTGGTTTATGTGTTCCAAGTTTAGAGGCATTGCTTTTAAATAAGTGCTCACTTTCATCTCACATCAAACGCCTGCCCATTTTTGGGCTAGGATGTTTAGGTGGAGTCGCAGGAATTAATCGCGTGAACGATTATCTTATGGGACATCCAAATGAATGCGCCTTAGTTCTGGTGACAGAACTTTGTTCTCTCACATTTCAATTTACAGATCATTCAATTGCCAACGCTGTGGGAACAGCACTTTTTGGTGATGGAGCGGGAGCTGTTCTTTTGTTAGGGGACAACCATCGTCTCGCCAATCATTCACCGTTAGAAGTTTTGGCGACTAAAAGTCATTTCTATCATGAGACGGAAAATCTCATGGGATGGAGTATGGTTGAAAATGGATTTCAAATAATGCTTTCACCTGACATTCCAAAATTGGTTAAAGAAAATCTCGGTAAAAATTTGCAGACATTTGTTCATGAATGCGGCTATGAACTTAATGATATAGATTTTTTTGTGGCCCATCCGGGTGGTCCAAAAGTTTTGGAAGCTATGATGGAATCGCTTAAAATAAAAAAAGAAACGATTGCGCTTAGTTGGGAAAGTTTAGCGGATCATGGAAACGTTTCAGCTGTTTCAGTCATTGATGTTCTCAAACGTACACTTGAAAAAAATAATATTAGAAAAGGATGTGTCGGAGTCATGCTGGCCATGGGGCCTGCCTTTGCTCTTGAGATGACGATGGTGAAAAAATGTTAAGAATGAATATAATTATTCTCGCTGCCTATATGATTGAACGATTGCTTGAATTGTTTGTGAGCTATCGTAACAAAAAAGAATTGGAACAGGAGATGACTGTCGAAGTGCTGGATCCAAAAGAATCTATTCAGATGAAATTCTTCCATATTATGTGGTTCGGTGCACTTTTCATTGAATCAACTGTTATCGGAAAAATGAATGACGGAATTTTTCTCTACTTTATTATCTTTGTTTTAGTTCTGGCCCAAATTTTAAGATGGACATGCATTTTCACCTTAGGAAAATATTGGTCAGTCGATGTGTATCGAATGGATTCGCATCCTATTATCACAGAGGGGCCTTATGCGCGTATAAAACACCCTAATTATCTTGCAGTTGTGACTGAGTTCTTTTTTCTCCCACTTCTATTAGGAAGTTTTTATACAATGTTCATTGGTTCAATCCTCAACATACTTATCTTAAAACGTAGAGTGGCCATAGAAGAAAAAGCGCTCTTAGAACAATCATTGGCAGACCGACAAAACTACAGACAAAAGTTTAAAAAGAAGAGGGGCTTTATTCCACTTTCGCATTAAAGATGATAAAGTTTCCCTCATGTTGCTCAATCTGTTTTACCATCCTGAAAATGATCTCGTCCTTCCGGATTATGGAATCACTATTCCTGTAGCTCCAGACCGCGCATTAAAAGCGTTTAATGAAGTTAAAAAAATTCAGCCGCAAGTGCAGTATTGTGATTTAGAAAATATCTCTTTGTTTACGGCCGAAGATCTCATGCGAGTGCATGACAAACAGTATGTTGATAAACTTTTTGGAACTGAAGCAGAGCTCACACGTGAGATTATGACTTGTTTTGAGCTCGTCAAAGCTGATGGCAGTTATCATCGTTATTTTCCCGATCAAGCAAAGAAAAAATTAACAGATGCTTTCCTTGTGATTTTAAGAAGAGCATCGACAACCTACCATTCATCATTAAAAGCACTGGAAACGGGTTTTAGTTATCACCTCGGAGGCGGAAGCCATCATGCTATGAGTTTTGGTGGAAGAGGTTTTGGTTTGATCAATGATATCGTCATCACACTTCGCAAAATGCAGGCACAGAAAAAAATACAAACGGCCTGGGTTGTTGACGTCGATGCCCATAAAGGTGATGGAACCAGCGAACTGACAAAAAACGATTCATCCATTATTACACTTAGTATTCATATGGAAA
This sequence comes from uncultured Bacteriovorax sp., assembly GCA_946480715.1. The sequence continues at coordinate 25,695 of CAMLKK010000006.1, forward strand.
AAGGATGGCCGTTGGAGGAAGGTGATCCGGCAACTGATCCATGGTTTATTCCTTCTGATGTAGAAATTCCTGTCGGTGAAAATCAGTCGCGAGAATACCTAAAACTTCTCGAGAATGGATTAAAAAAACTTGAGCATGATTTTCCCCGTCCTGATCTTGTTCTCATTGTGAATGGCGCTGATCCGTATGAACATGACGAACTTCAAAGTTCGGGACTTATTAAACTCACCAAAGAAGAGATGCTTCAAAGAGATCTCATGCTCTACAATTTTTTTAATGAACGAAAAATTCCTCAGTCATACGTTATGTCGGGCGGCTATGGACAACGAACATGGGAAATCTACGCTCAATTTCTGACTTCATTAGCGTTAACCTAATGCGAAACGCTTGCCACGTCGTGCCTGCGCAGGCATTCTAGTGCCCATTAAAAACATTATAGGATTTAGATAAATGGATCAGAACCAATCTCGATTGAAACGCATTCTTACACCCACTGTTCTCATTGCAGCTCTAGGTTATTTTGTTGATATGTTCGACATTACACTTTTTGGCGCTGTTATGTTGAATTCGATTGTTGGATTAGGCATAACTGATGGCCCGACAATTATGGGCACCGGAGTGAAGCTTTATAATTACCAAATGCTCGGTATGCTTCTTGGTGGAGTTTTCTGGGGAGTGCTCGGAGATAAAAAAGGCCGTCACGTCGTTCTTTACTCATCAATCTTCATGTATTCAACGGCAAATATCTTGAACGCCTTTGTTACAAACGTCACTCAATATGAAATTTTACGATTCCTTGCTGGTGTTGGTTTAGCTGGTGAATTAGGAGCAGCCGTTACAATGGTTGCTGAATCTCTTAGCAAAGAAGATCGTGGTTATGGAGCTACTCTTGTAGCGACTCTTGGTATGATCGGAAGCTTATGTGCGGCCATTGTAGGTAAATACTTTGCATGGAACCACGCTTATCTTATCGGGGGAATTCTCGGAATCATTTTATTAGTTGCTCGTTTCAAAAGTTTTGACTCTGATATGTTCAAAAAAATTCAGCATCAAAAAATCCCGCGCGGAAATTTACGTCTTCTTTTAAAACCGAAAAGAGCTCTTCGCTATTTCTGTTCATTTGCTATCGGGATTCCCATTTATTTTATTACAGCTATTCTTTTAACGATGGCACCTGCCGTGACAGCAGAATTAAAAGTCACAGGCCCGATTACTTCAGCCGACGCTCTTATCTGGGGCTCTATTGGTCTTGCAGTAGGGGATTTACTCAGCGGTTTAATGTCTCAATGGTTAAAAAGCCGCAAAAAAGCAATTGGCCTTTTCATGGTCATCGCTTTCATCACTTCTATTGTTTATTTAAAGTCTCCAGGAGCAAGTCCAACTTTTATCTATGTGCTTTGTTTTATTCTTGGTACATGTGCAGGTTACTGGGCCGTTCTTGTTACAACAGCAGCAGAACAATTCGGAATTAACATCCGTTCTACTGTGGCGACTAGTATTCCAAACTTCGTGCGTGGAACAGGGATGATCATTGCATCTTCATTCCTCGTACTTCAACCTCGTTTCCAAATTTTAGGAAGTGTGGCCATTATCGGAGGAGTTGTTTTTGCAGTTGCATTCATTTCGCTTCTCATCTTAAAAGAAACTTACGGCAAAGATTTAGACTTCGTTGAAATTGATTAATAACCAGAGGCCCACTTTCGAGTGGGCCTTTTTTTTAATGAGTTGTAAAATGGTGTCGATATTCGTCAATTGTTAAAAGTTTCGCCGTCTCTCCCGTCCATTTGGCCCGCTCAATACCATTCGCGAAAGCACTTTCCATAAAATCTAAAATAGCATTTTCTCTCGGCATATGGTTGCTAAGCGCTTTATAGGGAAGGACAGCAAGTTTCCCTCGGGGGAGAACTTTCCAATAAGCTTCACGTGGTCTTAGTTCTCCATCTTCTAGATGTGAGGGTTCAGGATAGACATATGAATAAAAACTAGGCTCAGGAATATCATCATCACCTGCCCAATATCCAAAACTGATGACTTCATGAGAATAAGCTTCTTTTGAAACTTTATCCATGCTCTCATTTACAGGAGCAGGCCTGCCGGAAAAAAAGGTGAGTGCAAGATCAAAACTATGCCAGAAAAGCTGCACAGGAGATGATTTTCCGATGAAGCGTCCTTTAAATTTCTGGAAGGCGACATCTGCTTCCATATAGGATTGCCACAATTGATGAGCAAAAGAACTATCATATTCTATGGGAGTATTGTCTTCATTAAATGGTGTATCCAATTTTATTTTAGATATGTCGTAGGGATGTTCATCAATAGCGACATCAATATTTAAAGCATGCAGGCAAGCAAACAGTTCATCGTGAAAAGATTTGATGGAATATTGATCCAGACTGACCATTCGAAAATGACCATCAGATTTTTTTATGACGAGCTGATGGGAAATAAAATTAAATTCCATTTCAAAACAATCATGATCATAAGGAATTAATCCAGTTGTCCATCCCACTGGAGAAATCGATAAAGTTGCATGCCACCAATGATTAAGTTTAGGATGCAAACGCAGTTTTATTTTGCCAACAATCTGGATGTACGCATGCAGCATCTGCCTTGTGCTTTTCCAATCATTCGCTTTATTTAAAATCTTTTCAAAATTCTGATATGTCTCTACAGTTTCCATAGAACTCCAGTGGAAAGATTCACTTTCACGATAGAACATTTTTTCAAGAGACTTCATAAAGGTAAAGGTGAGGTGCTGTCTAAAAAGTTGACAGTTTGCTGAGCAATAGTCAGTGGTTTTTTAGAGAAATTTCTTAAGCGGGTGATATTCCAGCAAATAAAAAGGGCGTCATTCTTGCTCTCATAAGTCTACTATGCCGATGTTTTTTCAACTTCTTTTGATATCGCTCGTTTTCACTGCGTGCTCCAAAAATGAGAGTTCTGTTCCAAACGTAAGTGTCATTGAAAAAGTTGAAGAAAAAGCATCTGAGACGAATACAGCAGAAGTTGAACCAGATGCCCCTGTTGAAGTCCAGGAACCCATTGAGTATCCCGCACAGCTTTTGCCCTTCATATCTGATTCGCCTTACGTGAAAAAACTATTGATCTGCTCATACCCTGATACTGAAGAGAAATCGTGCGTAGTCAAAGAACTACCTTTGCTCGAAATGAACCCACAGAAAATTTCTGTTAATGATATCCTGAATAGAACGCTTGTCACTCATCAATTTCTTGGCGAAAAATTTAAACAAGTGCTGTTAAAGATGCCTCCAGAAACACTCGCTTTATTTGGGGCCGTTAACGGTATTGTCATTTCATCTGAAGTATCGACTAATGCTTATTGGGCAAGATCCGGATTCATTTATTTAAGTGCCCGTCTCTTTTGTCGTTCTAAAGATGAATGCCAAACACTCAGTAAAGAAAATGATATTCAAAAATTACCTGTGAAGTTTGTGAATGATTATATTTATAATCAAAAATCAATCTGGGATGAATCAATTCAAGATGATCAAATACTCCTCTACAAAGTGGCAGCAACACTTTTTCATGAACTCGCTCATGCCAATGATTATTTTGAACCTTCCTATGTTAGATCGAATGATTTTGCGAAAGAGAAGTCGTATGATGAATTAACTTTTGAACGTATGACTGTTCGTCAGATGGTTTCACAACGTATGCCCGGAAGACCAAGTTCCGTTCGATTGGAACATCTTGCAGGTATCATTTATAAAAATGAAGAAATAAAAGATGAGGATTTAACTTTAACTCCTCAATCTGTTGTGGATGAATTTTTAACGAACAATACTAATGATCTTTATTCTCACATAAACCATGAAGAGGATATGGCGAGATTGGTTGAAGAAGCTCTCATTCTAACGTACTTCAACATTCCACGCCTGATCGTTTTCACAGATAAATCCAACAGTATTGTCTATGCAGAAAAAAATCGTGTGGCCCAACCGAATTTGAGAACTCGCGTTCTATATGTCATTGAGAAAGGTTTCTCTAAATCTGTAGCGGATAAAGTAAAAGAAAAACTGGAAGACGTGAAACCTGTTGTTTTTCCTGCCAACAGTTCTTGGAATCAACTGTATCAACAAGTCCGACTAAAATGCTTTTATCGTCATGAATGATCAATAATTTCCGATGAGATGAGCATGAAAATATCCATACTCATTTCTCTTATCATCCTTTCAACTTCTCTCCTTGCATCTGATCCCTATATGGCAATCGAGAGAGTCGTTTTAAAAAATGGGATGACAGTTACATATGCCCCAAGTGAAGAAACGAATCTGACTGCTATTCGAATTGAAGTGGGAGTCGGTTTCGAAGCAGAGAATGAAAACAATAGAGGAGTCTCTCATTTATTAGAGCACTCACTATTTAGAAATAAAAGTCTTCGTGATGATATGACGTACCTCCAGCTTATCAAAGAAGCGGGTGGCGAAGCGAACGGCACGACCTCTCCGCGTTCTACGGCTTATTTTGCTTCAATTCCTGCAAAAAAAGGTGAGTGGCTGCTGGAGAATTTTGCCACCATGATTCTGAAGCCTAATCTGATTGATCAATACATAGAAAAAGAAAAAACAACTGTTGAGATGGAAATCGGCAAACCGACACCTATCGTTCAGTTCTTGGGTTTTAATCCCATGCAAATTCTTAAGCCACGCTATTTAAATCATCCTAACTTTTGGGAACAAGAGTTTGGTTTAAAACTTCCATCTGCTTATTCACTTGAGGATGAACAACTTTCAAATCAGAAGCTGACACTTTCGCAAGTTCAGAAACAGTACGAGGATTATTATTATCCCAGCAATATGAATCTTTTTATTGCAGGAAAATTCGATCGAAAAAAAATGGATGCCATTGTTCAGAAAACGTGGGGAGCTATTCCAGCTTATCAAGGAAAAAAACTTCCTGCCCTTGCTCGACCAGTTCTGCGAGAGAAGCCTTATGTTGGAACAACAATTACACAGGATAATCCAACAGCGCAAATTGGAACCAAAGTCGTAAACTTCAACTTAAAAGAACAGCTCATCATCGCTTCATATACTGAATATCTTGCTCATGACTTGATGAAAGAATTAAGAAATAAAAAAGGGCAGACATATACAGCTTATGCAGTAAACGATTTCTACACCGGTTATGGGACTGCGTACATCACCTTTCAAAGTAGAGAGGAACATCTCTCTCAAAACCTTAATCAAGTTAGGGCCATTCTGAAAAAAGATGCAGAAGAAGGAAAGATCTCCAAAGAGCGGGTTGAAGAAGCGAAAAAACTTTTGATCTCACAGTTCCAGCTCAGAGGTCGTGAAGCACACGTCATGCTCGACTATGCTTTATTTCATCATAGTATCATCAATCAATTTGGAAAATTTGAATCACCTTATAAGATTATTCAAAATGTTCGACCAGATGAGTACGCAGCAACATTAAAGAAATTTTTCAAACCTAATGTTCGTTATGAATTCCAGGCACGCAACCATTATATGTTTTTCTATGATCATCTCGTGGTCCTTGTTTTAGGTGCTCTTGCTGCGTTCATGGGGCTCAAAACACTACTTACGAAACCTTTTCAACATCAGGCCATTCGTTGGGTGAGGAAAGTGAAATTTCCACCTTTAAAAACTCTAGAATTTGCCATGCTTGTTTGCGGATATTTCGCTTACGTTCATATTGAATTCGTTATGACTTTATTTTTTGCTCAATTCACTTTTTTTAATTCTAGTCTTCTCTTCAAAGAATACCTCTGGCCGGTACTGTGTTTAGGTGGCTGTGTATCGACAATGATGTTTTTTCTCTGTTCGCTCCCGAGCAAATTGATGATCGTAGGAGAAAAACTGGTTATAAAAAGTATTTCTTATCATTCAGCTCACATTAACATTGCAGACATCCATTCTCTGGAAACAGTCAGTCTTTTTACCTTTTTTTGGAAAATGCATTTTTTGAAAGTGGGCCCTCGGTTTTCATTTTTTAATTTTAAGTTCTGGAAGAAGGGACTGCTTGTGCATATGAAAAATGGTAAAAGTTATTATTTCGGAATGGATCATGCTGGAGAAGCTTACACCGAACTCACAGCGTTCCTAGAGCACAAAATCACACCTGAAAAGCTCCAGCAAGAAGCGGCCTAGATAGGTGCAAGTCAACCTTGGTTGGACTTGCACTGAAGCTTAAGCTTTCGCATATACCTTGAAAATTTGTCTCACAAACATACTCATGTCAGGCGGGAAGCTTGCAATTATTCTTTACGCGAATATGGTTAATATTCCATCAATATTGGAGGTTTTATGAAATACGGTGCAATGCTTGTCCTTTCACTCTTATTAACAGCTTCATGTTCTGATCGTAATGAGGAAGCAGGACGCGGAAGTGATTCTATGGGAAGTGGAACAAGTAACAGTTCTGGTACATCAGGCGGATCTACTGGAACGACGACAACAAATCCTTAAAGTAGGAGTCCGGCAGCACTCAATTAAATGAGTGCTGCCCTTCTTATTTATTTTTTGAAAGCAAGAGAGAGTTCATAAACTCTCGTTTTAAATTGACCTGCACTCAAACGTTTCTGCATCGGAACTTCAATCTGTTTTTGATCATTAATAATCGCCCACACATGATATTCAGGAAAACGCAGTGCTATTTTATGAAGATGGCCATCACTCTTTAAGAGATAGTAGTCATACTCAGAAACAGATCCTTCAGATGATTGAACACGATCGTAAATTTTCCATTCTACGATGCTTTCGGCTTCATTTGTAATGGAAGGAAGCATTTCTGTTTGCGAGAAATGGAAATAGTGACCGTGGTAACGATTCATCATTTCTTGATGTAAATCGGAAGGCAAGTTTTCACTTTTTTGAAACTTTGTACATTTATGGAATTCACCGATGATGAAGCATTGATAGTTTAGCGAAACGAGCTCCTGATAACGAGCACGATTCTGTGTAGGCACAAGTTCGATGTCTCTTACTTGAATAGTTTTGATATCGCTGAAAGTAAATGTACCTTCAAGTCGAATATATTCGTCTGCAAAAGCTGACAGGGATAAAAAAGCCGCAATTATTGTCATTAATTTTTTCATAGAATTAGTTTAGTGAGAGGGATGATTGATCGTCAAGCTTTGAAACGGATGGTCACTTTTTCTGGAAGAAACAATAGCCTAGATATCTTTCGATTTCTTTCTTTTTCACAACTTGATCTGCTTCAGATAGAGATTTTATCCAGCCGGGAGTGGGAGGAGTTCTTCCCCATAGAAGAGACTGTTCGCCGAAATATTTTGTTTCTAAGAGATTCCATCCATGATCATGATAAAAATCAAACCAATTTTCAGGATAAAACTTGAAAGGGGATTTTTGCATTTGTTTCACTCTCTTAGGTGTTCTCAAAAATTCTAAGATCTCAGGAGAGTAGTATTCAGTAATCCAAAATTGAAAAGCCGATTGGCGAGTAATCGCCTTTGCTAAGTCACTGGCCTCTTCGTTTGTTAAATAGGGAACAACACCTTCAGTAATGATTAATACTTTCTTGGCATTTTCATTAACAGATTGGAAAAAATCCTCCCGTTTATCATTTAAAGAAAGATCGAGTGAAAGGCGTTCGAGTTTACAGTGTGGTTGATATTTTTTAAGTGTTGAGTTTTTATGCTCGATGATTTCAGAAAAATCGACTTCAATCCAATGCAGATTGTGAGGTAAGCTCAATCGATAAGGACGTGTATCTAATCCCGCTCCCAAATTAAGAACAGTATCAACGCCTGAAGCAATTGCTTGAAGAATAAAATCATCAATGATTTTTGTTCTGACAACCACTGACCACGCCGTATATCGTGAGCCTTGGGTGCGCGTTGCTATGCTCATGCCTAGCGGACCAATAAGTTCAGTAGCGAGCGGATCTCTAAAGAGAGCGTCTTTTCTTTCAGACTCTTCTGCACGATAGGCCGCGACCCAAAGGGCAGTATCCGAAACATGATTAATATGATTATTATTTTTTTGCATAACTCTTTTGCAGTCTACAAAATTGTCCACGTGCACGCAACAAACACCTGCTTCTTTACAAAATTATAATGTCTTTGCAAAAGTCTTGGGTAACGAAACTTTTCAAAGGAGTGACTATGAAGTTTTTATTAATTGCTTCTCTCGCATTATTCTCAGCAAGTTCATTTGCAAAAAACTGGAAAGACATGGACAAAAAAATGAATAAAATGTCTTTTGAAGATGCAAAAAAATATAAAATGGAAATGCTGGAAAAAAAGACAGCCAATCTTGAAGATGATCGTAAATGTGTAAATGATGCCAAAGATAAAGAAGCATTGAAAAAATGTATGAAAGAATCAATGGAAAATGAACGTGAAATGAAACACGGTATGAAAGAAGAACTGAAAGCAGATATGAAAGATATGAAAGACAGTATGAACAAGGCGACTGAATAAAAAAAGGGCCCTTAGGGGCCCTCTTTGTTTATTTGGATTTTGTATCAGCGTCGTTAATGGATTTTGATTCTTCATGAACTTGAACTGGTTTCATATCACGTTTTGAATCATCTACTGAGTTTGTCCCAACTTCCGAGCAAGCTTCTACTTTAGAAGAATCAATAGGAAGTTTATTGTCGCTACCGTAGCTGAAAAAATTCTTGAAAAAACCTTGATATGAAACGGCCATCATTCCATTTTCAAAAACTTGTTTGATATCTAATTTTTCACCTTTTTCAAATTTGTAGGCTTTTTTGTCTGATGGACTGAAAAGAATTTCGAAATCTTCCTTCACACAAACTTCTGTTAGATCTTTGAAGGCAGAATCGGTTTTTATTTTGGATACTGAGGCGTAAGGAAGAGAGTAGTGGATCGCTCCCCCAGATGGTCCAGGATTAGTGTAGCGTTCGAACGCCTGAATTGTTCCATCTTCATACATGAAAGCAACTGTAGCAAGTGTCCACTTCACTTCACCATTTTTCTTCACAGGGATCATGACTTTGTCATTCTTCTTGAGATCTTTATATTCTTTTACTTCCTTCACAATTTCATCGCGCTTACGCGGGAATTTTTCCCAAAATTTTCCGCAACTTTCTCCAACCATCAAAGCGCCATTTTCTTCACTGCATACGTAGACATATTTCTCGAGCTTTTTATCGAAGAATCTATCTGAAGATTCGATTTGTTCTGACCACGAAGGAGCTGTGGACATTGCAGTTGCGATAAGCACGAGTGTTTTGACAGCTTTCATATGAAAATCTCCTTAAACCTTTTTTTAGTTTATCGGTCGATTTCACATAAAACTTGAGCAGATGGCCTGGGTATTGATTTTTACTAGATTTGGCCTCGAAACAAGAAGGCCAGTTGCTCGAGCACCTTATAACGAAGGGGTCTACTGTTCCAGGCCTCTGAAGTCATCTCTTGAGCTCTCAATTTATCCTGTTCAAAGACGGAAGCAAATTCTCTCACCCATTTTTTATCGATAATGTTCAGGTTGCATTCATCATTTAAACGGAAGGAGCGATTGTCCATATTGGTTGAACCCACCGACATCCACACCCCATCCACGATCATGTACTTGCAATGAAACATTGTTGGTCGATATTCATAAATTTTTACTCCTGCTTTCAGCAACTCACCCCAACAGTGGCGAGATGCTAGTCGAGCGATATAAGTATCGATGTGAGGTCCTGGCACAAGCACTTCTATTTCGATGCCACGTTGGACAGCTTCGATGAAGATGGCCCTTAAATGCGAATCTGGAACAAAATAGGCATTGGCGATTTGAATTTTTTTCTTTGCATGGGCAACTGAATATAAATACATCAATCTTACAGAACTTGATCCTTCTTCAGGTGAACTTTTAAAAACTTGCGCGAGAGAATCTCCATGCTTTTCACAGTCTGGAAAATATTCTTCACCATGCAAAACATGTGTGTTTGTTGTATTCCAATTATCCATAAAAGCGGCCTGGAGCTGATTGACAACAGGACCTTCAACTTTGAAATGTGAATCTCGCCAATGGTCTTTATCTTCCGCGTTCCCCAACCATTGATCGGCGATTCCGACACCTCCGGTAAAACCGATTTTTCCATCTACGACGAGAATTTTTCTGTGAGTTCTATTATTAATTCGGGTGATGTTGTACCAGCGAACAGGATGATAATGTTCGACAAAAATTCCTGAACGTTTCATCGCTACAATCATATCTTGATCAATTTTTTTACTGCCAAGCCAGTCTAAAATAATATGGACTTTAACTCCAGACTTCGCCCGCTCACAAAGAGCGTTGGAAAATTCCTTGGCAATATTTCCGCTCCAATAAATAAAAGTTTCAAATGTAATAGTTTTTTCAGCCGATTTAATCGCTTCTAACATAGCTGGAAAAATTTCATCACCGTTTTTAAGATGAGTTATTTTATTTCCGCCGATGAGTGGAGGACCAAGAAGTTCACCAATTGATTTCTGAACATTTTTGTTTTCTAAATCGCCAATCGGTTTAATGGCATGATCAATACGTTTACCTGTCGATTTAAGGTTAAAAGCGATGAGACAGAGTAGGAGAGTTGTGACGATGGAAAGGGCTATGGCCAAATTGAACCTCGCCCTTTATTTTTCCCATCTTTAATTTGTTCTAGCAATAATCATTAACGACACGGTGGGATTCGCTTCATCACCGACAGTGCGCTGTCAAAAGTAGGGTGACAAAGATTGTCAGCACTATTTTTAGTTTTCACATTCTCAATTTGGAATGGAAAATTTTTATCAAGACACATTTTTGAATTAGGTTGACCTTGATTATCAATTACGATCTGACATGATCCATAAGTTTTTTGTTCGAGTCGTGAAGCAAATTGCTTCGCACGAGATGCTGCGAGTTCTTCTTCGCTGAGATTACAGTACTCCAGTGACTTCATGCGAATGATAGTGCTCTCTCTATCTTCCCACATTGAGTTATCTTCAAGCTCACCCGGAACTTTTGAAACGATAATGAGGTTTTTAACTGGAACCATTTCAACAGTTCCTTTGTCAGTTGGACGTAAATATTCATTAACGACTTCGCGAATTTTACAATTTTTATATGTACTGATTTCGGCAATCTCTATCTGTTGAGCTTCATGAGTTACCAGAATTTGCTCGGCCGTAGCTCGACCAGGATAAATTTTGGCTATTTCAAGCTTATCAGTTAAGGACAACGATAAGTTCGCTTTCATTTGGATTTTTTCTTTGAAGAAATCTCCATGCAATGAATAGTGCATGATGGAGAATAAATCATATTTTGAAAAATAAGCTTCACCTTCTTTGAATGTTTGAAGAATGAACATTTTGCACATTTCCTCTGTGAAGTTAATATGCTTGTTGCACGCTTCAATTGCTTTTACTTGATCAAATTCAAGTGTGCGGTCCTTGTGTTGATGTTCGTGTTCTAGTCCAATAGCATGACCGAACTCATGCAGAATAATTGAACGACGGGTATTAATATTTTTGTCGCTCAAGATTCCTAAATTCATTGAAGCGATTCCGCCTTCCATTGTTCTGGAATCCGTTCCAACAGCTGATGTATGCACATTTGTGTTGAATGTGATTGTTATGTCCGCTGGAGGACTATAGAACGGCATTTCTTTAGCACTCGGATAGAATTTAAAATTGAGATTGGCGTACTTCGTCCATTCTTTCGCGAATCGTTCAACTTCCGCTTTAATTTCCGGAGTACCGTCTTTAAAAGTCACGATGACTGTACTTTTATTTTTCCAAAGTTTACCTGTTCGGGCGATGAGTGCCGTCTTCACAAGTTTTGCTTCTTCCTGCGCGTTTTTGGGTTCCCCACAAGACACGACAAGTAGTAACGTTAATCCACCAAGGAGAATTGATTTTAATGTTTTCATGTTGAGGGATTCTGCAAAGAGCTTGCCCGTCCAAGCATTCGCATTTTGGTTAGGCCCCCATACAATCAATGAGCATGTGTCTAGATTTTAGACAGTTTAGAAATCGAGTCCCATTGCGAGACCAGCACCCTTTTTAACAGGCACTAAGGTCAGCCAGTAGGGATTGCCTTTTTCGATGTTGTAATGAACACCCCAGGCAAATGAAGCTCCTATGGTGATGCCCGCAGTGATGTCGTGCAGGTAATGGAAGTCATCGTTAGATCTGCTGATGGCAATGAAAGAAGCGAGTCCATGAGCAAGCCCTCCCCAAATCCATCCATGTTGAGCGGCCACAACTGAAGCAAAAGCGAAAGATGCTGAAGAGTGACCTGAAGGAAAAGAACGGTGATCATCTGGGTATCCCGGACGTTTCTCATAAACGCTGTACTTAATCGCCTGAGTGACTAGGAAGGAATAAGTGCTTGCTCTCAACATGTGTTCAGCCGCTCTTAATGCCTCCGGATCATCTTCTGATTTTCCCTTCCATAAAAAATAAGATCCGTAAGCGACGTTTAAAATTCCATATCCAACGTAATCACCAATGAGGCCAAAACTTCCAAGTGGTTTGGCTTCATGGAAACTTTCTCGTTTTCTATATTTAATATTTTTTCTGGTAATGTACATCATCCCAGTTGTCACTGATCCGCCAATGAGAATCCATTTAGCAGGAGTTGTGATTGGTGATGCGAGATCGGATGCAATACCACTTCCTGTGACTTCAGCTTGAAGCGAGTTTATCAAAACAATAGATATAAGCAGAAATTTTAGAAGGACCATACGCCCTCCACTAAAGTTTGTTCTGTTTCAATTTCAAATTCTGTTCCTTCAGTCGTCGATTCAGTGATGATGTTGAAAACAGAACTGTGGCGTTCGTGAGACAACGTCAAATAAAACTGTTCATCAAATTTATATCCGAGAAGTAGTGATCCGCCGGCCACAAATCCTTTATCAGTTAAACGAGTGTAACTTGGACTGCTTGAATTGTAGTCTGTGGTCAAATAAAAATGCCCATCGAGGTTTAACCAGAATTTTTTCTGTTTCCACTGAATCCCAAGAAGATTTCCAAAACGAGAGTAGGGATTAATGACCTCTACTTCTCCATTTTCTTTACGGATGCTTTTTCCTCCGATGATATCGGCCTGCAAGTCACCATAAAGAAGCCATTCGTCGTGTTGATGAGAATAAAGATAGGAAAGAGAAACATCAAGTCCGTGATAGGTGTTTGTCTTTTCTTCACCTGGTAGGGGAGAACCTTTTAAACGAATTTCAAACGCCAGTTTATTTTTTTCATTTTTAGTAGCAATGTGTTCCTGAAAAAAGAAGGTTGCTGCATGAAGGCCACCATAGTCAATTGATTGTGATGGAATATTGAGAGTGCTTGAATAGTCTTTGGTTAATTTTCCAAATGTAAGCACTTCCAGTCCTACACCAATTTGTCGGTCACCGTGCAGTTTAAAAACACCTTCGAGTGATTGTAACCAATGATCGTATTGGAAAAGATCTTGAACAACATTTGCTTTTTCGAATTCATGTTCTTCACGAAAAGGGCCAGTTCTAAATCTTAATTGAGTTTCATTATCTTTCAAAAGATAGAAGGGATGAGATTGTTCGTCAGCTTTCGCAATCGATCCAAATAATAAAAGAATGCAGAAAATTTTATGCATAGTTTAGTTCGATTGACATTTGTTGCAGACACCAAAAAATTCCAATCGATGCTGAATGTCTTTATAACCTTTTTTAGCAAGGCCTGATTCTATTTTATCTAAAATGCAATCATGAAAGGATTCAATTTTTTTGCAAATGGTACAGATAATGTGATGGTGATGATGATGAGGATCATTAAATTCAAAGTGCACCATTTCTTTTTCAAGGTGTGAAGTTGTGACAATCTGAACTTCAACAAATTGATTAAGGCAGCGATAAACAGTTGCTTGATCGCACGAATTCTTTGGAAGTTTTTTGAATATTTCTTCTGCTGAAAAAGGACCATGTTCTTTCATGAGAACATTGAGAATGAGTTTGCGGGGAGCAGTCACGCTAAGATTTTTTTCTTTGAGTAAAGAAACGATCTTTGAATCAAGTGATTCTACTTTTTTATAAACTGGCATCCTAGGCATAAGCACCCCAAATAATTGCGACTCATTTGTATTCTATCGCAACGACTTTAGTTTAGCTAGGATTTTTGAAAGCTACCCGATTGCGCAATGATTTCTGAAAGTGATTTCGGAAGACTATCGTTTCGATCCTTTAAAATATCTCTCATCGAGACCATTCCACAGCAGCAACCTTTATCATCAATCACGGGAATTCTCTGTAATGAGTTTTTTTCCATAAAATCAAAACAATCATCGAGTGATGATTCGAGACCAATTGTTTTTGGAGGTGAAGTCATACAATCTTTTGCGTTCATGGCCGCGGGATTAAGTTTTCTTGCGACGGCCTTATAACAAATATCGCGATCAGAAATAACTCCAACTAATTTTTTTTCTTCGTGATTATTTACAACAGGGATTTCGCCACAGCTGTTATCCATCATGAGAATTGCCACCTCAGCTAATTTTGTTTCAATCGTACAGCAGGCAGGATTCATGGTCATAATGCTTCTGACTTTTTTCATTGCTTGTCCTCAGAAAGTTTATAGTACGAGGGGAAAAGCAATGGATATGCCATTACAAATAACTGACGTGAAGATTTCATCTAATTGTATAGACATTGTTAACTGATCACTGCGAATAGGTAAGAAAGCACCACCTTTTTCACTCGGAGACATAATGAAACTTACTAATGAAAAGCATATGCCTTCCGATAACCTTGTATGGAATCTGCTGGTACTACCAAAAACTTATTTATTTTGTGGATTGTTGTCCTCATTATAGGATTTGGGGCCATGGCCTGGTATAAACAGCAACCCGGACCAGTGGGGAAAATTCAATCGCACTGGCCGCAAAATGTATCTCAACCACTGAATCCTTTTCGTCACAACCTCGTCCTCTTTGCTCATCCTGGATGCAGCTGCACCTATGCCTCGATTGTTGAACTTGAAAAGCTTCTAATCAGTCATAAAAATAAATTTAATGTTCAAATATATTTTTACTACCCTACAGATAAATCAAAAGAGTGGACTGAAAGCGCTTCAAAAAAGTATGCGCTTAAACTTCCCAACACCACAGTGATTGAAGATAGAGGGGGCGAATTTGCCAGACGTTTCGGCGCTCTTACTTCGGGGCAAGCTATGCTGTATTCACCGCAGGGGAATTTAGTATTTGCTGGTGGATTGACGGAAACTCGAGGTCATATTGGGGAGAGTGAAGGAACCCGTAGTATTGCAAGCGCAATTGAAACCGGTAAGTCGGTTATCAAGTCCACTTCGACGTTTGGTTGCATTCTTTTTTCTGAAATAGAAATGAATAAGTACAAAAAGGAATACAGTGGAAAATAAAAAATTCCAAATGGATGAGCGATCTTTGCAAAAAGTAGAAGTGAAATCCGCTGAACTTTTTGCTAAGGCCTATCACAAACTTTGTGTCGATAACGATCGGGTCTTTGGTGTACTATTTATCATCCAATGGATCGCTGCTATTGTTGTCGCCCTAACAGTGACACCCTTAACCTGGATAGGCGATAGGGGATTAGTTAACGTTCACGTCTATGCTTCAATTTTCATCGGTGCACTTCTCACATTGTTTCCCATCTATCTTTATAAAATAAATCCAGGTGCCAAAGTCAATCGTTATGCCAACGTCATTGCGCAGGCCCTTTATTCAATTCTTTTCATCCATCTGACGGGCGGACGCATAGAAACGCATTTTCATGTTTTTGGTTCACTGGCATTTTTTGCTTTTTACAGAGATATAAGACTTCTGATTGTAGGCTCGTTAGTCGTTACAGTCGATCATATGGTTCGTGGAGTTTGGTTTCCTCAGTCTGCTTTTGGCATGCTCTCAGCAAATGAATGGAGATGGATTGAGCACGGATGTTGGGTTGCATTTGAAAATATGTTTTTAGGATATTCATGTATAAGAAGTCTACGTGAAATGAAAATTGTGGCCTTTAAAACAGCAGAGGCCACTATTCACTATGAACATGCGGAAGAAATCGTGATCGAAAGAACAAAACAAATTGATGAACAGCAAGTTCAGCTCATTCAGGCAGCAAAACTTTCATCGTTGGGTGAAATGGCGGCAGGAATAGCTCATGAAATAAATAATCCACTCTCAATTATCGCAGCTTCCAATAAAGTGCTAAGAAGAAATCTATCAGAAAATCCGGAAATGCTTTCAAAGTCTGAAAAATATCTGGATAACATAGACAAAACAGTTCAGAGAATGGTGAAGATTATTCAAGGTCTTCGAAATGTTTCTCGAGATGCTGCTAAAGAAGAATTCGATCAGATGAAACTTGCTGATCTTATGAATGACGTCATCACTCTTTGTAGTGAGCGGTTCAAAAGTAATGGTATCACATTAACGATTGATCTCAGTGATCCTGTCTATCAGGAAAAAATTCACTGTCGTCCTGTTCAGCTTTCGCAAGTCTTCATCAACCTATTGAGCAATGCTTACGATGCGGTAGAGTCGCTTCCCGAGAGATGGGTAAAGATTGATTGTTCAAAGAGTGGCAACAAGATCATCATTAAAGTGACTGACAGTGGCCAGGGAATCCCCAAAGAGATTCAAGAGAAAATATTTCAGCCATTCTTCACGACGAAGGGCCATGGAAAAGGAACAGGTTTGGGACTTTCTCTGTCTATAACCATCATTCGCGATCATCATGGAGTTTTCTCTATCGATAACCGTGCTAAAAATACCTGCTTTGTGGTGGAGCTCCCTCATGAAGCCCAGGATAAAAAGCAAGCCGCATGATTATCTAATTTATAGATAAGGTCTTTGTTTATAATATAATGGTATCACGGCACAATTTTAGCTATAAGACAGCATCTTAAAAGAGGTGATGTCATGAAATGGTCGATTCTTTTTATTCTTTTTCTTTCTTTAAATACTCATGCAGAAGTTTCGATTCAAAACTTTTCTTCAATAAATGAAGAGCAGACAGTTTATCGTGGAAGAGAACCTGGTAAGAACATCACTGATCTACAAAAAATGAATATTACCGACGTTATTGTTTTTAAAAATGATGTTCGGGGCGAAGTCGAGCGGGAGTTAGGCACTCTTGAATCATTGGGCATCAACGGTCATCATATTCCTTTTCAATGGAAAGACATTACTTCGATGAAAATGGCCTGTGAACAAGTCATCGAAGCTTTAACCATCATCCAATCAGTGCGCTTATCAGGCGGCAGTATCTTTTTTCATTGTACGGCAGGTGAAGATAGAACAGGAGTCTTAGCAGGGCTTTTCAAAATGCTTAATGAAGGTCTTGATACAGAATCTGCTTTTAGAGAAGAAATGTGTGCCAAAGGATACAGCGATGGAAATTTCAGGAAGCCTAAATCAGTAACAAGTGCCATTGAAAACGGCTTAACACCACTCTATCTGGAACTCGCTCGGAAAATAGAAAGTGGTGAACTTTCTCTGCAAAAATTGGACAAAAAAGTTTGCCGCAATATCAAAGTTTCGAAACAGATTTTGACTTGTCGTTAATTTGTTTTTTAGTGGCAGCTTTTAGCAGCTTTTGAAAAGAGGGGCACTCGAGATGACTTGGGGCCTTGCAACGGCTCGCATGAATGAGTCCTTCTTTCACAGCTTCCAATTTTTTAATTTTTAATTCAATATCAGATGCTTTTTTCTTCAACTGTTCTTTATCAATTATAATTTTTTTTTGATTTTTAAATAAGGCCTTTAAATCATCGAGACCGAATCCCGCTTCTTTTGCCAGGGTGATGATGGCCAATTTTTCGAGAACATTGGAATGATATTGCCTTCGTAGACCTTTACGTCCAATTGATTGAATTAATCCAACTTCTTCATAATATCGAAGAGCGGAGGTCGCTAGCCCGGAAAGACTCGAAACTTCACCGATATCCATACTTAACTCCTTATGTTTTCATCCTAACTCACTTTAGGCTTGACCTCAAGTTGACTTGAAGTTGCATACTTAAATTAAGGAGGATTTATGGAACAACTTACAAATGCCATTAAGATACTTAGAGAATCATGGACGAAAATTGATCCTGAGACGATGAAATCGGTCATGAGTGAACTAAAAAAAGTGCAACTCCAATCAAAGGACCTCAAAGAGCTCTATCGCGATCCGGATTTCGGATTTGTCATCACAGCGTATAGAGAAACTAAGGACACTTATCGAATTCCACATAATCACGGCAGGGGATGGGTTATCTACACCGTTCTCGAAGGCATAATGGAAATGGGAAGTTATGGATTCATAGACAAATTATTTCTTAGAAATATTGAAATGCTTGATGCTGGAAAGAGCACCCTGTACTTTCCCGGCGACATTCACGATACAAGATGCCTTTCATCAGAATCATTAATTTTAAGATTAACTAGCTGTGATTTGAAAGTAGAGGAGAAAGAAGGAAGGATGGTGAGATATGATTATTAGTCTCTGGCTTATCACATTCACTGCAATTGGTTTGTCGTATAAACATGACATAAAAAAAACTAATCTGGCCTTGAACAAAAGTTTCAAATCTTTTTTGAGGTTGCTGCCTGCGCTGGCGTTGATGATTATCATTGTTGGTTCCGTTCTCTATTTTTTTCCGAGAGACCGAATTTTAGTACTTTTTGAAGAAAAAGGTTTTCTAGGATTAATGCTCGTATCAATTGTGGGAGCAATTCTCACCATTCCAGGACCGATTGCATTTCCTCTCGCTGGAGAACTGGCCAGTATGGGAGTAAGCGGAGCTCAATTAGCTTCTTTCATCACGACTTTAACGATGGTTGGATTTGCAACCGCACCGGCCGAAGCTGCTTTTTTTGGAAGACGATTCGTCATCATTCGACAAGTGCTAAGTTTGATTGCGGCCATCATTATCCGATTTATCATGGGAGAAATTTTATGATCTTAACAATTTTTAAATTTTTACCACCCATTCTTATATTGATGTCATTGATGGATGTGTGGATTTCGAAAGATTCTTTGCAAAGACATCTAGGAGAAAATTCCGGAGCAAGAGGAAATCTAATCGCTCTGATGTTGGGTTCACTGGCCGCAGGCCCTCTTTTTACTGCATTTCCTATTGGGAAATCTCTCACTCAAAAAGGGATGAGAACTTCTAATCTCGTTATTTTTTTAAGCTCGTGGGGAACAATAAAAATACCAATGCTTTTAATGGAAGCAAGTTTTGTTGGATTAAAATTTGCGACACTGCGACTATTAATCACAGTGCCCTTTATACTTTTTATAGGTTGGTTAATGGAAGCGAATGAGAGATTATTTGCAGTTGAAACTTTCAACTAATGGTTTAATTGTCGATTCCCATTTTCCGGCATGTTCCATCTTTAGAAGAGTTTTCATGTGGAATGTTTGATCTTTGCACTTAACGTAGAACGATTTTTCTTCATAGTTTTCATCTTTCATTTGGTAGAGGTAAGTGAATTGATGAAATTCAGCATTGCCAGCTTTAAATGTTTTCATAGGTAAGAAAGAAATTAGTTTTGCATTCACTGACTGAAGCCATGCAAGCTTAGATATTTTATAACTCTCTTGAGCGGCAGCTTCATCCTTAAAGTTCATACGATCTTCTTTTACATCTAAAGGTACGACTAGAAGTACGGGGCGATACTCTTCATGAAGAGGACCAACAAGCTTCAGTGGAATTCCCACTTCTTTATTAATGACTTCCCAATCACTAGGAACATCAAGACTAACTTTCTTTTTAAGAACATCGAAAGTTTCGACTTTGGCCTCAATTAATGAAGTATGAAGAGTAAGTGCCAATATTAGGGAACCTAATTTTATTGAATTTGTTTTTTTCATGCCTTCTGATCGACAAGTTTAGGAAATAATTGAGGTCTAAATATTTTTTTAGGAAAAACTAACCTTTTTAGGAGGTCTTTCCGAAAAGACTGCATGAAAAATCTAATTCTACACTCATTTATCGTCTCGCAACTTCTTCTGACCACGGTCTTCGCTCCATATGCGCAAGCAAAAGAAGAACCTGTCGATCCTGAAATTATTCAGCAGATGGCAGAGTTAAAAGCATATTGTGATGACGTTGGCGCCAATCCACTCAGTTATGAAAAGAATGCGAAGGATAAGTCCGTTCAATCATGGCCAGTCGAAGTCAAAAAAGGCGTTATCAAGCATGATACTCTCATTAAATTAGATCATGACGGTGGGCCAAGTTACCTTTCATGTTTTCAACATTTCAATACGCCATTACAAGCAAAGAGCTTAGATGAACGTATTATTGATGAAGAAAAATTTCAGGCGAAGTGTAGAGAAGATGCCAAGAAAGGAAAAACACCAGTCGTTGATTTAAAAAATCAATTACAAAATATCACTAACAAGATGACGTGCGAAGAGTCTGAACAGACTTCTGTTGCTTCTTGCGCGAACGATATTGCTTATTGTGGTCTTGAACATATGAATGTTGCGAAAGCGCTCAAAGTTCAAAAACCTAAAGGGCTTAATTGTTCAAGTCTTGGCGATGCTACACTTAAAGGTGTTGCAGGTGCTGGTGAATGTGCCGCCACTTTTATTCGTGGTGCATTCGACGAAATTCTTATGACCTTAAACCTTCTTGTGGTGGAAGCACCTAAGTGGGTCTACAACAATACAATTGGAAAATTTTTCCAAGAACCTGCAGTTAAGCAGCTTGAGAACGTTGGTACTGTTGAAGCGATGGCCGCAACAAAGGCCACGAACGCTGATATTAAAAAAGAAAAAGCTGAACCAGAAAAAACACTCACGCAAAAAATTGTAAACTTCACGAAAGAATTAATTGTTGATAGTGCAGCGAAGTCGTACGGATGTGAAGCTTGGTCAACAGGAGTTCCTGGTGTTGGAACGTGTGTAAAACCTGCGGGCAATTGGGAATGTGCAAGCTGTAAGCAAAAGGCCATGGCCGTATGTGGTGCCGCTGGTTTTGCTACGGGGATGATTGCTGAAGTCGCTGTACTTGCCGTTCCTGTTGGTGTTGTCGGTGGTACGGCCGCAGCTCTAGGAGCAGGTACGAAAATCGCCAAGGCCGGTCAGGCCATCAAAGCAGCTACAAAAGGATCTGAAGTTCTTAATGCTGCATCTAAAGTTGGATCTGCTGCTCTTAAAGTGGGTGATAAAGCGCTTAAAGTTTTAAAACCAATTGCAGCGACTGGATTTAAAATCGGGAAGAAGCTCATTGCGAATCTTCGCCTGATACCAGGTGTGGAAATCACGGCCAAAACTCTCGCGAAACCAATTAAACTTTTCTTCACGGCCGGTGATAAAACAACTTCAAAAATGTGGAGTTATTCTTACCACGGTTCTCGTGCTTATACTGAGACCCTTGTTAAGACTGGTAACCCTGCCCTTGCGATGAAAGCGGCGCAAGCGGCTGCTCAATTAAATCTTGCTACGAAAGCAGCTAATGCGGTTGTTAAATCGAATGCAGAACTTGCGAAAGTAAATGAAAAAGCTGCTGAACCATTAAGTGCGGCAGAAGCTAAAAAAGTCGCCGCTGATAAAAAAGTTGCTGAGAAAAAACTCGCTGAAGATACAAAAATATATTTGAGTGCTCAAGAAGGTATCACGGCTAAAGAAGTTGAGGCCCTGGCAACACTTCAAAGTGATCATGCTGTCACTCTTGCGGCGGACTATGGTCGATCAATTAATAAAATCGACTCTGGAACAAATCCGGTTTACAGCAACGTCATCAATAAAGCAGTAGATGCTTTAGAAGAAGAGCGTGCTGCTGCAAAACTTGCAGAAGAAAAAGCTGCAGTTGCTGGTCCTAAAATAAAAATGTCTGAAAAACAAATCAAAGCAGATGAGCTTGCAAAACTCATCGCCGTTGATGAAGAGACTCAGAAATTAATTTCAGAACCAGTTATTGCTCAATACCTCTACCTTAACCATTTTGCTTCTGATGCAGAAAAAGTAGAGTTAAAAATTGCACAACAAGATATCGCGAACTCTACTAAAGTTGGTGATACAGATATTTTTCATCTCGTGAATGAAAAACTGGCCGCAAAGTTAAATGATCCGGCCATTCAGAAAAAAGTTGCTGAAACTTTTGAAACTGGAGATGAAGCTCTTCGTCCCGGAAAACTAGATAAAGCAACGTATGAACTAAGAACAAGAGCGAAGATCATTACATCGATGCCGGAAACGACGGCCAGATTGAAAAAACTTATCGATGAAGGTTTTTCAGTTGAGGTAATGGATGAAGGTCTATTCCATTTCTATGGAGCGACTCAGTTAGGATTGAAAGAATCACAGATGAGACCATGGGAAAAAATCCCAGGTGGATTCTCTGCGATCAGACCAAATCAGGTTGAAAATATTTCTCCAGATCTTTGGGCAAGAATGGCAGCGTTTGCTTCTGAAACAGAAGCACCAATTCACGGTTATTCAACAAACTCAGGGGATGCTCTTCGCGGTCTTATTCCATCTATCTCTAGATTCATGGGTAAAAACGAAGAAGAATATCTGGCCTTCGAAGCGAAATCAGCAAAAGCGATTGAAGATGGAACTGCACATGAAGTAGGTCCTTTCTGTACAAACGTATGGTGTGGTGAAGAAAAACGTCACGAAAATGCTGTTGGTCGTTTTGCTGAACAGGTAACAGGACAAAAAGCAAAAGCTGAAAAAACTTACGAAGCTGATAAACGTGGTGACTACTTAGATGCTGATTATGCCCTTAAACACTTAGCAGGTCGTAACTCATCTGAGTGGAATGCAAACTCAATTTACTTCTATATGAGAGCGCACTCAAAGGATGGCGCGAATAAGTGGGTTGATCAGGTTCGTCAGGATGAAACGAAACACATGGCGATCTTTGCTACTGGATATAAATATTTCTTCGGTAACCAGACAGGTAAACGTACAAAAGAAATGCTTGATAAGATCATGGATCTAAAAAAACAAGCATCAACTTCAAATAGCTCGGGTGACGTTCTTTCTGAAAACGCTGCTGCGATGGCAGAAGTCGGGATCACTCACTTATTCGTTGAAAATAAAGTTCGTCAGTTTACAAGAACTGTACCACTTAAAACAATGGAAAAGATTTTCGATTCACCAGTAAAAACGCTGGAAGATTTGGAATCAGTTCCTCTGACTGCTGAGAAGAAAAAGGCCATTGAAGAAATGAACGTGGTTGAACGTAAAAAACGTGAAGACCTCGCTCGTTGGACTCCGGAAGAAAGAGAAAAATTCCTAGCACTTAAAAAAGTTGAAAAGGAACAAGGACCACTTATTGAAGGTCTGATTACAAACCTCTTCAATAACTTCAAAGGTGCTGAAGTTTATGGATCAAAAGAAGCCGAAGCAGTATTGAAGCAAATTAATAAACTGCGTACTGGTCTTGATCCAAAAACAAATGCTCTGATTCAGTTGTCACTGCAAGAAACTCTTCGTGACTATCAGATCATGAACAACAAGTTTGTTCGTAGTAAACCTGAACTTAAAGTTCGTTTCAAAAACGCTCAGGAAGGTTTCGTTGTTGAACATAAAGCACCAGGTGAAGCAACTGTTCAACTTGCTCAAAGTGTAACGGACAATACATTCTTATTAAGAGTAGACCGTCCTAAAGATTTAGAACTTACTCCAGGTGCGGCGGTGAGAGTTGAAGTCGATACTCCATCAGGAAAAGACTTCCGCGTTCTTTCGCTTGCAAGTGCACCTCAGAAAGACAAAATCGAATTCGCTGTTGGTGTGTCTGACTCTGAATTCAAGCAATCGCTGATGAAACTGAAACCAGGTCAATCAGTAAATCTTAGTAAGGCAAAAGGTTCGATGAATTTTGATCCGACAAAACCTACTGTCATGATTGCTGGTGGTATTGGTATTACTCCTTTTAGAAGTATGATCCAACACGTGAAGGACAATAAACTTGATACACCGATGCACTTGTACTACTCGAACAAATCACAAATTCCATTTGGTGATGAGTTCGTAAAAGCGGCAGAAGAAGGTGACCAACTTTCATTAACAACAATCTTGAGTCAACCAAACAAAGATTGGAAAGGACCAAAAGGCCGTATTGATGACAAGTTCCTCGCTGCTGAAGTTCCAAAACTTCCAGGAGATGCAAAATACTATATCGTTGGACCTCCAGCGATGGTTACTGGTACAAAAGACAATCTTATTAAATTGGGAGTAAAACCAGAAGACATTCAAATTGAAATCTTTGCAATTGAGAAACCAGCTGAAGAAGCTTCACGTTCAACAGCTGCAGCAACACCTGCAACACCGGCCGCACCAAAAGAAAAAGCTGTATGCCGTTGCTTCTCAGTGGGTAAAGAGCAAATTGTACGAGTGATCAAGCAAGGTAACAACACGATGGAAATGATCGCAGAAGCAACAGGTGCCACACGTGGATGCGGTGGATGTTCATGCGATATCGAAAAAATCCTTCAGTGTGAAATTGGTCGCTAGTTAGATTTTAAGGACACTTCAAAACAATCTTACCGGTTGTTTTACCAGATTCGATCGCTTTATGGGCCTCTCCAACGTTTTCGAAATCAAAAACGGTGGTAGCAGGCCCTTTTAATTCTCCATCCTCAATTAACTTCACCATGTGATGAACAGCTTCTAAAAACATTTCGCGCTTGTCGAAGAGGTAAGACAAATTAAAAGTCACCAAGCTTTTATTTTTATCTGTCATATCGAGTGGATTAAAACGCGGAGTTTTTAAAAACGTCCAGATGAGTTGCGGGTAGTTCAAACGACCGCCTGTTTTTGGCAGCATCGAGTGAAATCCATAACAGAGAAGTTTACCAGAAGGGGCGAGGTGCAGATAACTGTCTTTTAATGTCGAAGCACCATTGGCATCGAGGATGACATCATATCCTTGAGGACAAATCTTTTCCGCTTCCTTCCAAAGATCCTGTGTTGATTTATCAATAACGTGATTGGCCCCTAATTTTTTTGCGTAGTCGACTTTATGAGATGATCCGACAATACCAATTGATTCGAATCCCAAATAACGGCAAAGCTGGAGAAGTGCACTTCCTACACCGCCAGCGCAAGAGTGAATAAGAACTTTGGCGCCTTTGCGAATAACAACATTTTGAAGGAGAGCGTGGTAGGCCGTTAAATAAACAGCGGGAAAACCTGCGCCTTGTTCGAGAGTTAAATTTTTTGGGAGTGCAAAAACCAATTCTTCTTCAAGTGCGATATGTGTAGTGTAACCACCAAAACGAGTGACAGCGAAAACTTTATCACCGACCTTATGTGAAGTAACTTTGGATCCGACTTTTTCTACGATACCTGAAAGTTCAAAGCCAGGTGTGATAGGCCAACCTACGAAATCCTTGGCCGACTTGTAAACGCCCCAACGAATAAGTACATCAGCATAATTGATACCCACGAAGGCCACTTTGATAAGAACTTCATTATCCTTAACTTCTGGAGTTGGAAATTCTTCAACTTTAAGTTGTTGGTAATCACCTGGCTTGTGAATGACGATTTTTTTCATGTGAGTCCTATTTGATTTATTAAAATACAAATAGGTTACGTTTAAACTGACTGATTTCCAAGTAAGGAATTAGGCTACTTCTCTGGTCGGCCATTTAGGCAGCTTTAGAAACGCTTAGAGAAGCAGGAAGTTCAATAACAAAAGTATTATGCGATTGAGTTCTGTCGAGGTAAAAACGGCCTTTATGCGACTCTACGATGCCTTTAGAAATTGAAAGTCCAAGTCCTGTTCCTTTACCCACTTCTTTCGTAGTGAAGAAGGGAACCATCAATTTTTCAGCGATGTGGTTAGGAATTAATTTTCCACTATCCGTTACAGTGATTCTTCCGGTTAGCCCTTCTAAAGTTGCTTCAACTTTAATCCAACGTTCATTATCGTTTTCAATTGAATCGAGTGAATTGTTTAGAAGATTAAGTAGGACTTGGGCAATTTGAATTTCGCGACAATCAACTGAAAATGTCTCAGCCACAGTAACCGTCAGAAATACGCTTCTCGTTCTGATTCTTTCATGACAAAGATCAAGGGTGCTTTCAATAATTTTATTAACCGGCACTGGTAGGAAAGGGTCATCAAATGAGTCTCTTGAAAAACTCCTCAGGCCTTTGACGATTTTTGCAATTCGGTCAGATGTTGAGACGATTCGGTCAAGACCATCGATAAGGCGAGGATCAGCATCAGAAGCACGATGCTTGCGCAGACTCTTGGCCGTCATAGAAATGATGCTCAATGGATTATTTATTTCGTGGGCGATACCACTTGCCATTTCTCCAAGCGACGAAAGTTTCGCTGATTGCATGGCCTGCTTTCTTTGCTCTTCAACTTGTTCCAGCGAAATAAGAAAATTGAATAAGAAATAGGCGGCCATACTGAGAACTAAAAAGACGATAACAGAATGAATCGCCGTTCGTGTTCTCCATTCCGCAAGAAAATCATTGGTAGATAAACCAGAAACAACAACGAAAGGGTAGTTAGACATTTTACGAGCAGTGAATACGCGGTTAATTTTATCAACACGAGAATTGCGCTTATAAGTAATATAAGGTGAAGTCGAGTTGATAAGTTGAACAATCTCGGGCGCTACATTTACGACACTTCCCATTTTTTTAGTAAATGGTCTGCGAGCGTATAGAACTTTATCAACACCATACAGAGCAATCATACCTTCTTTATCGATGTTGATTTTATCAAACATCGTCTTGAAGTGATCGATCGTAATTGAAGCAATGATGATCCCTTTGAATTGACCCGCCTTTGTTAGGATAGGTCTTGCCAGAACAATGATCCAAATATTGGCCGTGCGGCTAATAACCGGTTTTGAAATGACTAAATGGTTGTGAGGATTCGCCTTCATTTCCTGAAAGTAGTCACGGTCTGCAATGTTTAGGTTGTGTTCTATTATTCCTCTATCATCAGCGATAAAATCACCGTTTTCATTGATGACTTTGATACTGAGAACTTCAGAAAGCCTGGAGCTGTGAGTACGCAAAAGCTCATTGTATTGGTCGATGTTTTTAGCATTAATTGAATCAGGGCCAACACGGTCCTGGAGAGTTTGTAAGACGAGATCAATGTTTTTAAACGAAATGGCAATTTGTCCCTCTAAAACCTGTGAGAGATTGGTTGTCTGGATTTCAGCTTTTTTAATCTCGCTTTCATAAGATTTGTACGATTCATAGATGAAGCTTGAAAGAACAAAAAGTCCAAGGATGAGTGCACCCATAAAAAGACGAGCGTTTTTTGATCGTACAATTAGGTTTGAATATTTTTTCCAGGAACTCATCATAAGTGCTTATCGACTCAGAGAGAGGCGACCTTTATTTAAAATATTCTCTTAAATATAAAATTTAGAAACCTTCACATTTGCTTGAGATTAGATGTAGCTTTCCCAATAAAAATTGTGGATAATGAGGCAATGGCCACTAGTCCTATGCTCATCCGTAATTTTCTGAACGAGTCTATTCTCAATAAAATGAGATCGAGAATGGAATTTCTCAAAACAGACTCAGAAACCAAATGTGATGATCAACTTTATTTTCGTAAAGAAGTTCCTAATGATCCTTTTTTCTCATTTCTGCACCATTCGCTCTTTCATTATGAGATAAAAAATAAGACAGGTCTTGAACTCATTCCGACTTATTGTTTTGCCAGCATGTATGATGAAGGAAAAGGAATTTGTCCCTTACATATTGATCGCGAACAGTGCTATTTGACTCTCGATATTTGCATTGATCAAAAAGATCCATGGGCACTTTATGTAAATGGGAAAGAATATCTTTCGTTAGATCATTTAAACGAAGATGAATTAAAAAGCGTGCGTGATGAATCTGACGAATACTTGATGAATCCAGGTGATGCTCTCATTTACTTTGGATCATCACAGCCACATTGGCGTAAAAAAATACAAAATGGAAATTTTTGCGACCTCGTTTTTTTCCATTTTGTTCCAGCGAATTTCAAAGGGAATCTGACCTAATACTGTCTAATTTTTAGACACCTGTCGGCCTGCAAACGTTCAATTGACTGATATCGGGATGCTGAATTAGGTCTGTCATTTGCAGGTATTACTTCCATGCAAACACTATCTTTTTTGATTCTATTTTCAGGGATTATTTTTCAATCAGTCTTAGCGGTGGAACTTCCATCTAGATGTTTCAGTGAATCTGCTCAAAGCATAGAGCTCCCTGTTGACTATAATCAACCTGAGCAAACTTTCACTTACCGTTATGGATTAAGCACGAGAGAAGATGCAGATGCACCCATTCTAATATTTATTCCAGGTGGACCAGGCCAAACTTCAATGGACATGGGGCTTAGTTATCCGATGGAATTCGCCGTTGTCCGAACAGACCCTAGAGGTGTGGGCTGCAATTTAAATGATAAACTGCAACCGATCAATCTCTCTTCTGAGTCCATTGCTCGTGACATTGTTTCTATGATTAAAAGTCTCAATCCAAAACGTTATTTTATTCATGCTATTTCACACGGAACTTTAGTAGCTACAATTGCTGCTTCAATAATAGCTAAAGAAAATATGCCACAACCTGAAGGAATCATCCTTGAAGGCATAATTGGAAAGGCGTTTGGACCAGATGAATATGCTCACGATGTTCTTTTACAATGGAAACGCGTGAAAGAAAAACTGCCAGCGAGAGTGTTAAAAGAATTAAACAAGTCATCAGTCCCATTTGGATTTGAAGAAAAAAAATTTGCAGCATGGATTAATGCCATTTTAATTTATGGAGTGCTCCCGGATGGAAGTGATTACGCTCTGGAAGAATTAAAGCTTCTTGATCCAAAAGGTGATGAGGATTTGAGAGAAGGACTTCAAATGCGCATTAAGCGGATGACTCAATCTCCAACAATTGAGAAGACTGTTCTTTATAAAGAAATATCTTGCCGTGAATTCGTACCAGATGTTCGTGATGTGAAATATGATTACGAATGGAAAAAAGGTGAGCTTATTCTCCGCAAAGAAAAACTCTGCACTGGAATTAATTTTGACAGGCCATATGATTCAAGAAATTATTCTATAAAGGCACCAGTCTATTATTTTAGTGGTGGAATGGATCCCGTGACTCCGCAATCTCATGCCATTCATCACTCACAACATCAAACGAATGAACAATATTTTATCAATGTGCTACAAGGCGGTCATACCTCACTGAGCACAAATCTTTCCGATTGCTCCAATGATTTATGGCTTGCGATTCTCGCGAAAGATCAGCAACTCTTAAAAAACCAATTGAAAAAATGCGGTCAAAAAACGGTAGTTAATTTTTAGGCCTTATTTTGAATGATGTAGTGATTAACAATTTGTCTGTTAATCATTTTTAAATTCATTAGGGCCGTAAAATCTTCTTTTTTAAAATTATACAGACCTAGGAACATATCAATTTCTTCTGGAGTATAAAAGCGTCTGCCATTCTCATAATGATCAATATCCATTGCCTTTAATTTAATTTTCGTGGCAACATCTAGCAACGATAATTTTCTATTCTCACGAATGAGACGAAGAACTTGTCCTTCTTTACTTTCGCGATTGTTGTGAACATGTTTTCCGATCATCGGGTTGTGTTTCATGATATTACTCCCATCGTGATGCCTAATAAAGTTGCTGTTGCCATTATGAACCAAAGTGAAATTCCTTGCAGAAATGGTTTGATTCCCACGCTTCTTAATGTTTCACGTGTAATATTTGTGCCAATGAAAAAGAGAGTTAAAACCATGAGTTTTCGAGCAAGGCCCTCGATAAATTGTCCGATTGGAACTAATGACGGAACCCAAGTAACGATTGCAGCAGCAAGAATAAATCCCAAAATGAACCATGGACGTTTGGCCTTTTGTTTCTGCTCACGATTTTCAATTTCAGTTCTCGAGCGATAAAGACCGATCATCATCGCTACGGGAATTATCCATAAGGCGCGAGCTAATTTCACCGTTGTTCCTACTTCCAGCGCTTGCGGACCATATTGGAGAGTGGCTCCAACAACTGAACTCGTATCATGAATAGCAAGTGCGCTCCACAATCCAAATTGATGTTCACTCAAGTTTAAAGAATGGCCAATAGAAGGAAAGATCAAGAGGGCAAGAGCATTCAACATGAAAACTGTTCCTAGTGAAACAGAAATGTCATGCGACTTTGCTCTGATAACCGGCGAAACCGCAGCTATAGCACTTCCACCACAAATGGCCGTTCCCACAGTGATAAGTAATGAAGTATCTCGATCAGTTTGCAACAATTTCCCCAGAAAGCTTCCGATGAGAAAGACAAAAACAATCCCGACCACAGTGTAACCGATTCCCTGCATTCCGACTTTGGCGATCACCCCGAGATTCATACCAAAACCCAATCCCATAACTGCGAGTGAGAGGCCATGCTGAGTAATTTTTCTGGTTTTATCGCTGTAGGGATTACCGAACGTAACGGCCAGGAAAACACCCAAAACCAAAGCAATCGCCGATGATCCCCAAGGTGTCAAAATAAATAAGGCGGCGATTGGAATGAGAAAGTGGGACAGAGATTTTTTTTTCATGTTGCTAATCTTGTTTGAGCAAATCGAGCTAGCCCGTTAACAACCGATTCATAAACGTTAAATTGTTTTAACTTATCCCTTCCAAAAATCTCAGCAAACTTGTTTTGCATAAGTGGAAGTTGAGATGTACCACCTGTTAGAACAACCTGATAGACAGATGAAGGTTCAACTTGTGATTGTTTGAACACTTCCTGCATAGAATTCAATATATCATCAATCGTCGGCATCAAACTTTCTTCATAGGACAGTTTTGTGATCAATTCTTCAATATCAATTCCAGGATAGTGATAGGAAAACTGTGCTTCGCTGTAGGAACCCAATTTTACTTTTGTTTTTTCGATAACATCAAAAACAGGAAACCCAAGCTGGCATTCAACAAGAGTGAAGAGCTGATGCATTTGTTGTTCGCCTGATTTGGAAAGCGCAAATTTTTTAATATGCTGAAGAAATTCCCACGTATCACGTTCTCTTAAGTGTGTAATGTGCGCTGGAGAGCAAATTTTATTCAACAACTGCCTTGGAAACGTGAGAACGTTGTTGCCCCCTGGAATTTTGTACTCAAAGCGTGAGCCAAAATGAGGCGCGATGAAATCTTTCATCATGACACCATCGAGAGCATCACCGGCCTTGAAAATACCACTCAATCCCAAGATGTCGTCTTGTGAATATTTTCCACCATGCACTTTCATCAATGTAAAGTCCGATGTCCCACCACCAAAGTCAGCAATGAGAATTATTTTTTCGTCAGTGACCTGTCCATTATAATCGAGACCAGCAGCGACTGGCTCTGGACAGAAGAAAATATTTTTGAAGCCTGCAAGCTCAGCGGCTTTACGCATGCGATTTTCTGCAAGCTGATCGTCGTCTTTATCAAGTGAATACATGGCCGGTCTTCCTAAAACGACATTTTCAACATTAAGTCCAGTGACAGCGTTCGCACGTCTCCTCATCTCGCCTAAAAAGACAGCAACGATTTCAGAGATGTTCATTGTTTTGTTATGAACAGTTGTTCCGGTATAGTTTGGTTCAGGTAAAAACTTTTTTACTGATCTAAAAAAGCGGCCCTCACCATCAGTCGCAATGTATTCTTTGATTGCGTTTTGACCGAAATGCCAGGCATTTTGTTCGGCCGTGTAGAGGAGTGATCTAAATACATTCGATCCATTATCCAGTGGTACTGGGATAATGGTCCCGCGCTCATCAACATAACTGAGAAGCGAATTGGATGTACCAAAATCGATGGCATAAAAGGACATTATTTACTCTCTTTGTTCCAAAGTTACCGGATTGTACCCAGTGAATTTCAGTTGAAACTTTCACGGTCACTTGACACTAATTTATTAACTCAGTAAAAGAATAGCATATGAATTCTTGATTTTGTTGTACCATAAATCAAAAAGAAGATTTCACGCCGATTTGAGTGCAGATTGCGGGCGAAAAAATAGCTAAAGCGCGGAAGTGAAATTCCAAAATTTAATCTATTGCCCATTATCCTCCCACTTATTTCGAAGACAAAATTTATCAGATTCTATTGATTTTCATGTAAACTCAATAGAGTGGTGGGAAGAACATGATTGAAGTTAAATCGATTTCGAAAATTTACAAATCAAAAAAACAAAAAACTCATGCTTTGAAAGACATAAGCTTCACAGTCAAAGAAGGCGAGATCTATGGTCTGATCGGACAATCCGGTGCTGGTAAATCAACGGCCCTAAGAAGTATAAATTTTTTAGAAATACCGGATAGTGGACATGTTTTTTTTGCAGGGGAGGATCTCGTCACTAAAAATGCTAACGAACTTCGAACTCTCAGACAAAAAATCGGAATGATCTTTCAACATTTCAACCTTCTCGCCAATAAAACGGTTGGAGATAACATTTCACTACCGTTAGAAATTGCCGGATGGAATAAGGCCGAAAGAGATAAAAGGATTGATGAATGTTTGGAGCTTGTTCAATTGAGCGATAAAAAGCATTTTTATCCGGCCAATTTATCCGGAGGACAAAAACAAAGGGTAGGTATAGCGCGTGCGATTGCCAATCACCCAAAAGTTTTACTCGCGGATGAGCCAACAAGTGCACTCGATCCACTTACCAAAAATGAAGTCATCGATTGTCTTCTCACGTTAAATAAAAAACTGAATTTAACAATTATTATTTCAACTCACGAACTTAAAGTCATTACAAAAATGTGTTCACGAGTATCGATCTTTAAAGACGGTACAATTCTCGAAACACTCGATGTTGTTAATGGTGAAATCCATCCGACAACTGAGTATGGAAAAGCTCTTGTGAGGGAATTCTAATGGAACAACTTTTAACATTATTGCCTGATCTGCAAAAAGCAGTCATCGAAACTTTGATTATGTTGGGCATTGGTCTTAGTATATCTATTTTCTTTGGCGGAATCATAGGTATCTATCTTTACCTTTGGGGACAAGAAAGACTTCTTAAAAACACTTTTCTTCATTTAGTTGTCGGCGGGATTGTGAACGTCGTTCGATCATTCCCCTTTGTCATTCTGATGATTGCGGTTTCGCCGCTCGCTCGATTAGCAGTTGGTACGAGTATCGGGCCCATCGCTGCAACAGTCCCACTTTCTATTGCAGGTATTGCTTATTTTGCTCGTCTTGTAGAAATATCACTCCAAGATGTTTCTCGCGGAACAATCGAAGCTGCTCAATCAATGGGTGCAACACTTCCTAAAATTGTTTTCAGCGTGCTCATTCCAGAAGCGCGAGTCGGACTTGTATTAGCAGTGACAACACTTTCAATCAGCTATCTTTCATATTCGGCCGCTGCAGGAATCATCGGTGGTGGAGGAGTAGGAGATTTGGCCATCAGGTATGGTTACTACAGGTTTCAAACAGACATCATGATCGTCACCGTTTTATTTCTGGTAATCTTTGTTCAAATCATTCAAATGCTAGGTAACACAATTGCACGTAGATTAGATAAACGTTAAGGAGTTTTATGAAAAAATTATTGTTCATTTCTTTGATGGGATTATTGTCTTCATCATTCTCATTCGCCGCTACAGAAAAGGTCATTGGAGCAACTGTTGGTGACTTTGCAGAACTTTCAAAAGAAAGTTTGAAACCGTTGTTAGAAAAAAAAGGATATAAAATTCGCGTCGTTGAATTCACGGATTATGTTCAACCAAACATTGCACTCGCAGAGGGTTCTCTTGATGTTAATATCTTTCAACACAGACCCTACTTGGATCAGTTCGCAAAAGAAAAAGGACTAGATCTTAAGGCCATCGCCCAAGTTCCAACTGCACCACTTGGAATTTATGCGGGAAAAACAAAAACATTAGCAGCCGTAAAAAATGGAAGTTCAGTTGCTGTTCCTAACGATCCAACAAATCTCGCGCGCGCTCTACTCATCCTTGCTGATCTAAAATGGATTGAACTTCCAGCGAAAATTGATCCTTTCAAAGTTGGTGTGAAAGACATTACTAAAAACACAAAGAACATCAACATCGTTCAACTTGAAGCTGCTCAAATTCCGCGTGCTCTTCAAGATGTCGACTTCGCCATCATCAATGGGAACTATGTTGTAAGTTCTGGTCTCTCGCTTGAAAGTAAACTTGCACCTGAAAAGAGTGAAGCCTACATCAACTATGCAGTCGTAAGAACAAAAGATGCGCAAAGTGAATTCGGAAAAGCAATCATTAAGGCCCTCAACTCAAAAGAGTTCCAGGCCTACGCTAAAAAGAAATTTAAGGGATATCGTTACCCAACTTCTTGGAAATAACCCTGGTTCAACACACTTTTCTTGTCGCAAAGAAACAAGAAAAGTGTGTTGGCTTGGAACCTATTTCAGGGATTTTAGAAATTGTTTTAATTCCGACGGACGCTTAAGCGCGAACTGACGATTCACTTCCACTTTTCCTTTATACCCAATCAATAACGTCCATCCCGGAGCATTGAATTTTTTCGCCAGGTCTGGCTGATTGATGAAATCGATTTGGAAAACTTCAATGTCTTTATATTCACTGTCTTTCAAAATTTTTTGAAGAGTAGGTGCCTGCAGTCTACAATTTGGACAATCACCTTTTGAAATAATAACAAGAATCGGTTTCCCTTCTGCTTGAACGCGATCAAATAGCGCTTGATCATATTTTCTGAAGATCAGCGAGTTCTCGATCATCTGCTCTGGATAATCGTTTTCCGCCTGCTGTGGAGCTTGCTGCTGAGGCTGTTGAGCTTGAACTGCGCCGAAGAATAACATCGAAGCGATGATTAAAAATTTCATGATTATTTTCCCCCTTCAAGGTCATATTTTTTAATGGCGTCTAGCGATTCTGCTACTGCTTTCTTTTGATAATCCAAACTTTCTTTAACACTGAAACTTTCTGCCAGGGCAGCACGTTTGCGAAGATTGGCCTCGAGGGCAACTTCACCTTTCGCACCCAAACTGCGGTAGTGTTGAATTTCACTTTCCAATTGTTCGAAATATTCTTTAGCGAACTTTTGTGGATTTCTTTGTTGGGCCATGAATTCTTTCATAGCAATTTTAACGGTTGCTTGATCCCCAGCGGAAGCGGCTATATCCAGATAATTGGCGGCCACGCGATCAAGTTTAAGAACTCCAGGTTTTTTTACAACGTCTTTCATTTGCTCCAGCGCGGATTTAAAAAAACCTTTTGCGACTTTAGGATCATGTGATTGAGAAAATTCACCCAGAATTTTTGTTCTTGTTGCTTGGGCCAGAGTGTCTGGATTATTTTTCGCGTACTTTGCAAGTTCTGCAATTCGAGCATCGAGATCTTTAATCATTTGCTGAGCTTTTTTCGGATCAGAACGACCAAGTGTTGCTTTGATTTTTTCAGTAATTGTTTTCTGTGCTTCTTGAGTAGAGAATTGTCCCGCAATACCGTTTCTCATCAAGACATCGATTTCATCCGGCTTAAATCCAGCGTCTTTAAGAAGATTAGCTTTTTTACGGAGGTCATCTGTCGTATATGTGAAGAAGCCTCTTCCTTCTTTCATACCAACTTCATGAGCGGCGATTAATGCTTTTTCCTGATCGGGAGTAATTTCTCGTTTGAGTAAAAGGCCAGCTGCTTTTTTTCTATCCCCATTAAGCAGATTACTTGCATCTTTTAGATCAACTTTACCACCTGCTTCTGTCGTTGAAGCAATTGCTCGTAGAGCTTTTTTCGATCGTGCAACACTTGCGAGTTTGACAACTGTTCCTTTGATCCCAAAACCTGTTGCTAAATCGAGAATGAGTGAAGTCGCTGCCGTACACATGAGTTCTGCTTTTGCCTTTGGAGAATAACATTCATATTTAACCTGAGCGGCTGCAAAAGCTTCTTTGATCATTTTTACAAAGTCTGAACCTTTTTCACCTTCTTTTAGTGGCGCTGGTTTTTTTCCAGTATCAATGGCGATTTTCCGCTCTCGCATCAATGTATCTTGATAGTTCTGATAACGGGCCCAGAGTTGTTTATCGATTTCAGCACAAGTGGCATCTTCCAGCCAGCGTCCAAGAAATTGTTCGCTCAATTTGAAACGTGGATCGGGGACAGTGAGGTTGTACGTGTTTAAGATTTCACGTTTCTTTTCTACACTTGAGTTACAGGCCGTTTGTTCACGAAAACTTTTTACTGCACCTTCCATGATTTTTTCTGAAAGTTCACCGAGATTTTTTAATTGATCAAACTTCACCATGAATCCGTCAAACACACACTGGCTGATGCCAATGTTACCAATTGAGTTTTCTTCAATAAATTTTGGATTGCATTGGATGATTCTTTGTCTATCGTTAGCGGCCTTATCGTTCTCTTCAAGTTCACAACGAGCGATTTCTTCTTTCGGTTTCTTTTTACACTCGCTGAGTTTTTCTTTTAAGTCAGTTGAGATGTCTGTCTCAAGTTCTGAACATTGATATTCATCTCTCGTTGCCTGACAAGCGATGCTTAATGAATCTTTTGCAAGTGAGAGTGATTGGCCGTATCCCGATGGGGTGGCCTGTTTGCATTCAAAAGCATGTAAGAGAGATGACATGAGAAAGAAAAGTGAGAGGATTAGAAATTTCATTGGAACTCCATCACATTATTGTAGTGGATAATGGCGGGTGAAGATCCTAGGCAAAAAATATTGTGGCAGGGTCTTGAAAGTACTGGAGTAAATCCATGCAGAATTTCCTTGCTTAGTGAAAATCACCTGCAAAGGTGCCCAATATCATTGTGATCGAGGTTTGTAGAAACTTTGGTCACCCTTTAGAAAATTAAACAAGAGACGCAAGCTAAGCCATCAAAAACGTGATCGTCATTTTGGCCATTCAATTGCTTATTTGATTATGATGAAAAGATTCATTCTCATTCTTGTTCTAACCTTCCAGCAGTTTGCTCTCTATGCAGCTGAACCAATCATTTGGAGGCAGTCACCGGATTCCGCTCCCATAATTCTTGCACGCAAAGATCATCAATCAAACGAAGAAGCACTCAATGAGTATTTCAAAAAAATAAATGAGACGCCTTCTTTAAGTGAACTTTTAAACAGAGATGAAATTGAACCTTTAAAAGTTCAAGAGAAAATGGATTACCAAAAAGGAACATTTGAAACTTTAAAACCTTCATCAGCAGCGAAGCCACGTTTTGTTGTTGTGACAAATGAATTGCGTGAACTCTATGCTCCTCCATATGGTGTACGAGCAAGACGAGTCATTAATCGTCTGGAGGCAGTCGGAGCAGAAGTACTCATCCTTCCAGTTGTCCACGATATTACGTTGAATTCGAAAGAATCAAAAGAATTCAGAGAGAAATTAATTGCTCTGTTTGATGCTCAACTTGTTCTCGGTGGAAATGATATTGATCCCTATCTCTACGGTGAAAAAACAACTTATGCAAAATCCTACATAAGAAGACGCGATGTAAGCGAACTCAAATTTGTTCGTCAGTTTATTGAATCAAAAAAAGGAATGAATTTTGGGATCTGTCGCGGCCACCAGATGTGTGCCGTCGCCAATCATAAAAAGCTCGTTCAAGACATTCAGATTGAAGAAGGCGCTTCCGAAATTCACCTTAATGGCGACCATCTTATTAAGACTGATCGAGAAAGTGAAATCTTCAGTATTTTCGATAAAGATAAAATTCTTGTAAACTCACTTCACCATCAAGCAGTCATCGTTCCCGACAATGACAAAGATTATAAAGTCATCGCTACAAGTTTAGATAAAAATCCTATTGTCGAAGCGATCGAATTCAAGAATGGCATGGGAGTGACTTTGCAGTTTCACCCAGAACTCATGTTCAACGAAACAGGTGATAAAATTCTCAAAAAGTTTGTCGATATGACAGTTAAAAATAAACGAGCACGATCAAATCCGGATTCGTGCGCTAAGATTATGAGTGCCTTTATAAACGATTAAGTTTGAGTTACTTTTTAGTGAAAATCTTCACACGATAAGTTTCATCTCCACGCCACAGTAACTGTTTTGTTCCTGTCGTGAACACCCAGATCTTAGCGCCTCGAGCTCCTGAAATGGCCTGAGTGGCAGAGTGAAGAACACTCCAGAGATCTTTGCTTCGGTGAGATTTATTAATGGAGCCGCAGAAGAGGTAGGCCCCTTCATTTTTTACTGACACAACTACAGCACCAATCGTCTTACCTTTGTGGCAAAGAAGAACAGTGATGAGGTTCTCTTGAACACCTTTGAGCATTTTATTAAGTGTTTTCATGAACAGATCAGAACTAGAGAAATTGTCCTTCATCGTTTTTAAAAATTCAGGATAGATCTCTGGATCAAAGTAGTTGCCGGATTTGATCTGAATATCTTTTGGTATTGTTAAAGGAATAGGCCTTCTCCAGACATTCAAGCTACTCTCATAATCGCTGGCGCTCCAACCTTCAGATTCCAGCTTTTTAATAAGCTTCTTATCTACGGATGCTTTGCCTTTAGTGAGAAGATTAATGTAGGGGAGTCCAGCGTTATAAGGTGATTTCGAAACCGATGTTTTAAAGGCCTTTTCTACTTTGGGTAGATCTTTTTCCCATCCTTTTGTGGATGTAATGAAAACTGGTGACATAACAAAATTCCGCCAGTATTCGCAGTGATAAAATGCAAATGATTGACCGATCTTTGTTTTTTTACTTCCTAGGGAGGAATAACAATTGAGTAAATCTTGAATAGTTTTTTCAGATGCAAGTTGACCCATTGTGTTTCCCCTTATTCTTTAATCGTCATCAACGTCGTATTCGTTTCCACCGCCGCGAGCGTATTCCGCATCTTCGTCGTATGTATCTTCGTCTTCATCATATTCTTCGGAATGAAAAGGATCTTCTGAATCCTCTTCTTCGCTATAATCTTGTTCGTCATCTTCGTAACTATCAGTCGGATCTTCTAATTCTTCTTCAACTTCGTGATAGTTTCCGTATTCATCTTTGTAGATATCTCGATTGTTCACATGACCTCTTTTGACTTAAAATTGGGTTTTGGGACAATCGTATTTATATCACGTGACCAAAATATTGTAACCTAACTAAGAAAAGTTTGATTAAAAAATAAACTCCATAGATAATAAAAGAGAAAAACTTTTATCTCATTCAAGTCTTCGGAGGAATTTATGGCCAAAAAAACTGCAAAGAAAACTGTTAAGAAAAAAGCCCCTGCCAAAAAAGCACCAGCCAAAAAAGCACCAGCTAAGAAAGCTGTGAAGAAAGCGGCTCCAAAAAAAGCTGCTCCCAAAAAAGCGGCGAAGAAAGTAGCGGCGAAAAAAGCAGCTCCAAAAAAAGCAGCAACAAAAAAAGCAGTAAAAAAAGTCGAAACTAAAAAGCCAGTAGCTAAAAAAGCTGTTGCAAAAAAAGTTGAGACAAAAACACTTCCAGCGAAAGCAGAGGTGGCAAAAAAAGTTCCTGCACCAAAAAAAGTTGAAAAGAAAGCGTCAGCTCCTGCTCAAGAAGCACCAGCACCAACAATCGCTGACAATAGCTTCATTAATCTAAAAATGGCGAAGGCAAAACACGAGAATCCTCGTAAAGACCATCCTGAAGTTCAAAAGGCCGAGGAAGTCGAGCACGCTCCACTTACTCCAGTGGTTCGCGAAGAACCAAAAGTAGGCCGCAACGATCCATGTCCATGTGGAAGCGGAATGAAATACAAAAAGTGCCACGGTAAATAACCGGTTCCAACACACTTTTCTTGTCGCAAAGTAACAAGAAAAGTGTGTTGGAACCTTATTGAAGAAAATTTTCGACTGTCCAAATGCCAATGATGCTCAGGCCAGTGCTTTGGGTGACGACTTTTCCTTTTTCAATAAGTGCGATAGTAGGGGTTGCGGTTATATTTAACTTCGCTGAAACTTCCGGAGCGTGAATAAAAGTAAAATCATATTTGTGATTTTTTATGAAGCTCGCCACTTCTTCTGGTGATTCGAAAGGATTGATGGCGATTATTTTTGAAGCATCAATTTTCTTATCCTCAATAGATTTCTGTAGCCTTGCCATTTCAATTTTACAAGGACCGCACCACGTGGCCCAAAAAAAGGCCGCCACTTTTTGTTTTTCAGGTGGGAAGATTTGGGTCTTCTGTTGTTCAATAATTTGATAGCTATCAACCGGAATGACTTTTCCATGTGAATCAAAATTGTTCATCACTTGAGGCGCAAGTTTCCAGATGACTAATGCGAGGAGAAGGATGGTGATGACGTTGGATTTATTTAATTGCAAAAAATCCTCTGCATAGATTTAAGAAGCTTTAGAACATCTTTGTTTTCAATATAATAAAAAGAAAAATTCTTCTCACGTCTTAATCCTAATAAGCCTTCATTTTGCATTCTTTTGAGAAACTGTGAAGTTTGCGATTGTGACAATCCGACGGCTTCGTGAATTTCCGAAACTTGTTTTTCACCATCACTTAAAAAGCAAAGTATAAGAAGTCGTTGAGGATGCGAGAAATGTTTAAGAAGCCCACTGACTTCTTCGCATTTGTTCTTCATGATTTTCATATCCATAAACTAAACCCCAAACTTTTTAAAAATACTGTTGTTACAGAATAGAAGGTGACTGCCGTAAAGACAATTTTTCGAATCGATTCTATTTTGTTTTTCTCGATTTTATTTAAGGCCCACTTTAAAACCAGAAAAGAACCTGCCGAACCAAGACCTATGAAAAAGATGTCGCTAAGTTTTAAAACAGTCAATGCTCCATCGATTTGTGAGAAAAAAGAAATGCTGGAAATTGAAAGTATAGTGAGCAAGCTGGTAGGGATCGCTTCCAGATATGTTTTATTATAGAAATTAACTAAAATGGGAATCAACAATACGCCGCCGCCTAAACCTGTTAAGTTTGTAATCACGCCTAAAATTAAACCAATGACCGAACTTTTTAAAAGATGATTGTCTCCCGTTCGTTTTTTAACTTCTTTCTTATTACTCCAAATGGACCATAAACTGTAGAGACCAATAATAAGCAGGAGAGAAGCGATGATCAGATCTGATAATTCACGTTTGAGTGGCAACGAAGCGTAGTTTCCAATGGCCCCAAAAATGACGAAGGGAGCGACTATTTTCAATTCTGGTTTGTTCTTTTGGCCAATAAGGTTCATGAATGTGCTTAGGATAACTGCAGTGAGTGAGAGAATAGTTGCTTCTTTTAGACTTGCATTTAGAAGTGCCAAAAAAAGAGGAATGGAGATAAGTGCACCGCCGGCCCCCGTTAACCCCATAACAATACCTACAATTAATCCAATGCTTACAAAGACCATCTGGCCTCCCATTGACATTAGAATATTATAAAATTATAATATTGTAAAGTGAGGTTGGTTATGAATTCAGTCATCGGTGGAATTATTATCGGAGTAGCTGTTAGTATTATGCTTCTTTTTAATGGAAGGGTAACGGGGATTAGCGGAATAGTTGGGGGAATGCTCAATCGCAAAACCATCGATAAAGACTGGCGACTTCTTTTTATTCTAGGATTGGTATTTGGTGGAGTGTTACTACGATTTATTTATCCTGAAGCGTTTACTTTTATTGCCAGAGCAAAAAGGGAAGATTATCTCTTGGCAGGATTTCTTGTAGGATTCGGCACACTTTTAGGAAACGGTTGCACTTCCGGGCACGGAGTTTGTGGGATATCCCGATTATCTGTGCGTTCTATTGTTTCAACACTTGTCTTCATTTTCTTTGGCGTAGTTTCAGTTGTTGTTTTTAAGTTATTGCGAGGTGAAGGATGAGAGGATTTATCGCCTTTATTGTTGGTTTTATTTTCGCTCTGGGACTCGGATTGAGCGGTATGACTCAGCCCCATATTGTTAGGGGATTTCTAGATGTTACAGGTTCATGGGATTGGCGTTTGATGGGAGTAATGGTTGGTGCCATTGCGATTCATGCAGTGACCTTCCGTCTCATTCTAAAAAGATCTTCACCATTATTGGATTCAAATTTTCACGTTCCGTCTAAAACTCTTATTGATGCAAGACTAGTTATCGGCGCGATGATTTTCGGTATAGGATGGGGATGGACTGGAATTTGTCCTGGCCCGGGTATAGTGGGGCTAGCATCTGGGCGATCAGAATTTTTCTATTTTGTCGGGGCAATGATTATTGGAATGATCACGTTTCAAATTATAGACTCTAAAATTAAAAGTTAAATGTCAGTTAAATTACGAATCATTCAATTGTCGTTCACCAGCTTTTTGAAAAAGAAACTTCATCTTATAATGACCTGATGGAAGATAAAATTTCAAATGGGCAGATCTTAACGTATCTAGTCTCCGCTATTTCCCATAGTTTCGCGTAGAAGGTATGGGACTACTTCTTGCAATTATTTAAAGTAATATTTGCAGTGAGGTAAAGTTGAAACGTACTGGCATACTTATTTTTCTCCTTGTTATTGGACTGCTTCTTTCTCAAGTCTTAACTTTATTCATTGAAACGATTCCTGAATGGTATTCCTATTCGCGAAATTTTCTTACTATGACATTGCTGGCCTTTATCATGATAGAAGTTGGTCGTGAATTTGAAATAGATTTGAAAAATAAAAAACAATATGCAGTTGATTACGGTGTAGCAGCGACTGCGGCTGCTTTTCCTTGGTTGCTAGTCACCGGTTATTTCATTTTTTTTTTAATGCCGGAATCTACTACCCAGACTGAAAAATCAAGTTGGATTGAACCTTTGATTGTAGGTCGATTCGCAGCTCCCACTTCAGCAGGTGTACTATTCTCCATGCTGGCAGCTTCAGGACTTGCAGGAACATGGGTTTACAAAAAAACTAGGATACTCGCCATCTTCGATGATTTAGATACCGTTTTGCTGATGATTCCATTGCAGATGTTAATCGTAGGATTTGTCTGGCAGCTGGGTGCAAATATTTTCATAATGGCGATACTTATTTTTTGTGGCGTTAAGTTTTACAGAAAATTGGAGTTACCTAAAAGTTGGCCTTGGTTATTATTTTATTCTGTTTTAATGGTTTCCATTAGTGAACTTATTTATTCTTTAACTAAAGACACCTCCGGGAAACTCGGGGTACATATTGAAATTTTACTTCCCGCATTTTTATTAGGATGCATTTTAAAGAAAGAAGAAAAGTCAGTTGTCATACCAGGAGAGGATGAACCAGGAAATAGCTCAGAAGAAACGGCCGGATTAGTTATATCATCGGCTTTTATGCTTCTGGTTGGTCTCTCGATGCCTTCCGCTTTTGGAAAAAATGCAGAAATTGTTCACACAATGAGCACGACAACTTTAATGATTCACGTTTTGGCCGTCACAATATTATCAAATCTGGGAAAAATGTTTGCATGCTTTTGCTATAAAAGAGAGGCGAGTCTTAAAGAGAGACTTGCAGTGGGAGTGGCCATGTTTCCGCGTGGGGAAGTAGGTGCAGGAGTACTCGCTATATCACTTTCATACGGAATTAATGCACCTTACGTTACTGTGGCCTTCATGTCATTGGCCTTGAACTTAGTTTTAACTGGAGTTTTTATATTTGCTGTTAAAAAGATGGTTACTCTGGCGATTCGAAATAAACCTGTTAAATCTTTTGGGACTTAAGGATGAAAGAAGCGTCTGATATTTTTTTAATTTTAATGTCGCTAATTTTTAGTATTGTTGCAAAAAAGAAGATGTTTTTTGAAAACGGAGCAGGAAAGACTTTAGGATTAATATTTCTAATTTTGTCGTTTTCACTTATCTGTTATAGCACCTTGAGTATTTTTTTAAATTGGAACTTATCTTTATTCATTAGAGCAAGTATTGCAGTTATTATTCTTGTTGTATGGTTGGCAACTAGGTTTATAAAAAAAATTGTTGCTCTAAAAATTAAAGATCAAACTCTCATCACCATATCATCTTTATTTTTTATATTTTGGATTGTAAGCACTGACGGTTTATTTACTTTTTCTGATTGCATAATACTTATCGGCTCAGCAGTTTTGATTGGTGGTTTAATGAACCAGAATTTTTCGTCTTTGGAAAAAGAGAGGGGCAGATGAAGGCCCCTCTCACGAAACTAAGGAGAAACACAGTAAAGTTAATTACGGTGTTGAATTGTTTTCATTTTTAGAGTTACGGTAGATTATAGCGATACCGAATAAAGCTGAGAGAATAGAGGCAAAAACGATCGCTGATTTTGAATAAATATGTACTTCTGCGGGTAATGCCAAGTCAGATATAAAGAGAGACATTGTAAAACCAATCCCGGCAAGCAAACTGATCCCAAAAACATCTTTCCATCTCATTCCTAAAGTTAAAGTAGCAAGTTTCATCTTAACTGCAATAAAGCAGAACAATATGATCCCTAATGGTTTGCCAACTGTTAAACCAAATAAGATTCCTAAATGGATGGGACTGCTTATTAATTGAGAAAAATTAATACTCAAAAGGTTTATACCTGAATTGGCGAATGCGAATATTGGGAGAATAATAAAGCTTACAAATGGGTGTAGAAAATTAATAAGCTCTTCAATTGGAGAGTAAGTGTCTAATGAACCGGGCTTAGTTTCAATTTCAAAGGGCGTAAATAATCCTAAAAGAACTCCAGCAATTGTGGCATGAATTCCTGATCGGAAAACGGCAAGCCAGATAGCGGCTCCCAATAGAGTATAGATAAAGTAATTTTTTATATGTTTGCGTTTTAAAAAATACAAAACGACAAAAAGTAGAAGCGCTGTCATTAATGCATTTGAATTTATTTTTGATGTATAAAAAAGAGCGATGACAACGATGGCACCTAAGTCATCTACTATCGCAATTGAGAGTAGAAATACTTTGAGGGATAGTGGAATTTTTTTTCCAAAAAGGGATAAAGCTCCTAGGGCAAATGCAATATCCGTAGCCATGGGAATACCCCAGCCGCTTTTATAGTCTCCTGAAAGATTAAAAGCAGAATAAATAAGCGCTGGAACAATCATCCCACC
This sequence comes from uncultured Bacteriovorax sp., assembly GCA_946480715.1. Next base: position 70,531 of record CAMLKK010000006.1, read on the forward strand.
AATAGCTGCAAAAATGGGAAGCGCAGTTTTTTTAGGATTGCTTAATTCTCCCTGAACTATTTCTTTTTTTAACTCGAGACCGACGACAAAAAAGAAGATTGTCATCAAACCATCGTTGACCCAATGGTTTATCGATAAACCTAAAAAATGATAATGAATAAATTGTTGGTAAAAATCAGAAAGAGTAGTGTTTGCAAATATCATTGCCAGAATTGCGCCTGAAAGCAAAACGATACTTGAAAAGGATTCTAATTCGATGAACTTTCTTAATGAGCTTCTTATTCTGAAATACTTAGCATTCATTATTGGCCTGCATATTAAGAATAAATGTTTCATTTAGTGCTTTTTCCATGCTGAAAAGCCCATTTCCTTTATCTGCAATCCATTTAGCTGCAAAGATAGCTCCGGTACCAAAAGCAGCTCTGCTTACACTCTCATGAGTTAAGCGTAACGTTTGATAAGGTAGCCCAAATATGACTTCGTGTTTTCCAATTATCCCACCAACGCGTATAGAATTAACATGTTTGTTTGGTTCAAGATTTAGATTCTCTGCAAGCTTTAAGGCCGTCCCTGAGACTTCTTTTTTGTCTCTAAAATGTTCTTCCACAACTTCGATGTCAGCGTTTGGAATTATATTTTTGAGCATTTTTGAAGCCAGCATCAACCAGTTGATACCTAAAGTGATATTAGGTGAATGAAGAACAGCTGTTTGTTTGCTTACTTCGTTAAGAATTTTTATTTCTGCCAATGAGTAGTTTGAAATCGCTGAGACGATCTTTGTGCCGGTTTCAGCCATCAAATAATAAAATTTTGATCCACTTGCAGATGAAAAATCAATGATGAGATCAACAGGATTATTACGTAAAAAATGCGAAGTTAAGTTTTCTTTACAGACAAAAGGAGCGAATCCTTTATCAAAACCTAAAGCATGACTAGCATATTTTAAGTTTGTGGGGATGCTATTTCTGCAAACCCACATAAGATTAAGATTCGGATCGTTGACAATTTCTTTGGCAACAACAGAGCCTGTTCTGCCGAAACCGAATAGGCCTACGCGAAGATTCATAGAAACTCCAATGCGTATGCGACCCTACATACTAAAACTTCGGTTGAACCGAACCCCAAATGAATTATATATCAAGAACTAAGTGATTACGTTGTGAATAAGATGATTACATCATGTAATCATTCAAACAGAAAAATGTCAATCCCAGCTATTCTCTAAGAGAATAGAGAATACTTTTGTTTAATTTGCCATCAAGATCTGATTGATCGATTCGTAACAATCAACTTTTTTATGTCTTTTGGTGTAAAACTCAGGACACTTTAAACCGGTGATAGTTTTCTTTTCTCCGTTCATACAGTTGGCAAAAATAAGAAATTTTTTCCAAGATTCGGATGTCGTTTTATAAACTTTTCCAGCATAAGAAAATGAACTTACATTAAGTGAAGTTTCTTTCAAGTCCGCAATTGAAACATTGCTGAGCTCTGAAAACTTCTTTTCAAAAGTATTGTAAAAATTTTTCGCATACTTTTCATACTCTGCAGCGTTTAACCAAGAAGGTGGTTTATTTCCATGAAGAAGTCCTACGGCAGAGCTTATACGATTAATATGGACGTTACCGTCTTCCCACATTGACGTTAAATGAGCGTATTTCGTATTTTTGGCGAAATCTTCAAGTAAGTAAGTGTCTCCAAGATCTCGGAAGACTATTCTTCCTGTTGGGCGCATATCTCTATCAAGCTCGACTAAAAAATTTTGCGAATGTGGTGAATCGTACCACGCGCCTGTGTAGGCGAAAAATTCTGCCATCGCTTTGGCCAGAGGCTGATTGTAATGTTTGTCCCAATACTCAGCAACATTAGTGGCCCCATTAAGTTTTGCAATTCGGGCACCCTCTTTTTCATGGAGAACTGAAAATCCTGGAAGATAGAAATGCTGATCTCCTGGAACATCATTAAGTGAACGCATAATCATTCCCTGATCAATTTCTTTTAATCCCATTGAGAGCGGCTCATCCATGATTACTAGCGTTTCGGTTTCCATATTGGCCATGACTTCACCGATCCACTTATTCATGTTTCTGACCTGCTTAGCATCTGTCCATGTCTGTTTTTTATCGGTCCAGTTTCCTCCCGTCTTATTGGTGGAAACTTTTAGTGAAAAGGTAGCTCCATTTTCAGGATTCACGATAATCATTGAACGGGAAGCTGTTAGATAGCCATCAAAAAATTTTTTAGGTGTACTGTCGATTCCATTTTTTTCGAGGAGGGCCTTAACTTCCAGGTGCCATTTAGAATCTTCAGGATTGATCACCCAGCGTACATACTTTTCGCCATTTTTTTCGAAGATCAATGAGCTTTTCATAGCGGGATCAAGAGTCGAATCAATATCCTGCTGAATCAGACGAGCGGGTATTTCATAGTGCTCAACGCGAATGACTTCATCGCTCCTAGTGGAAACTGCATTTGCTTTTGTCTCCCATTTTACAAGTTGATGAGCATTGTTGGAAATATGATAATCAGAAGCAATCGATCGAACTTGTGTATTCTGACAAGCAGAGAGCAGCAGTAGGGTAAGCAGAATTAATTGTTTCATATTGAACACCACCTATTTAAAGAAGCATCTTTTTGCTTTTGCATTTTGTAATTTTTTGAACATGGCCGGATTATCGGAAGCCTTTCTTTTTAAGACTGCATAAAAAGCTTCTTCATTGGTAAGTTTTTCTGTTTGGGCCGTTTTTAATGTCTCTTCGAACGCATTTGTCCATGCCTTGATCTCAGATCCTGACATGTCTCGCGCAGCGATTCTCCAGAATTTTCCGGAAGAATCACTATAGAGATTTGTCTGAGAGTTTTTAGTGGCCAGTTTCTTTACGACATTGGAGAGTTGCTTAAACTCCTGTGGACCGTATTCGCTCATCCCAAGAAAGAGAGCGAGAGTTTTCTCATCTTCGGGCAACACCACTCCTGGAGTGGCTCGAGAATAATCTCCAAAACCAAGTTTTTTCGATCGTTGAGTAATGAATGTGTTCAAATCTCGTGCATTGTTTGGGATGACATTGTCTAATAATGATTTCGCCGAGCTATTTTGGATGTTCTGAACAGAAAATTTAAATCCTGTTTTAGCTATATTATCGTTCACACAATCAGAACAGGTGATGACTACTGCCTTGCCATAGCGATTTGAAATATAAATTGTATGATTGATTGTTTTAACGATGTCTTCTTTCTTCAAATCAGATGTCGATTTGTTGAGCAAAGACTGTAATTCTTTTTTTAACTGGGCATCCTCTCCGGTCGCAGGCATTTTTGATATTTTTTCTAATACCTCCTGGGCCGTATATTTATCAGAGTTCATCAGTGCTTTAAGAGACGAAGTTAGATAACTCTCAACCTGGCGAGCATCCTCGTCTTTAAGCCCTGTCTGGGCGACAATTTTTTTAATTCCTGTGTTGCTGACGATGGCGTCAGCAAGCTTAACAGGTCCTGAAGCAAAACCAGAGTTTGCCAAAAAAAAAGCGAGTAATAAAATTTTCTTAATCATTTTTAATCCTTTGAATAAGACCTGTGATCTCTACGGACAGACCTGCTTATTCCTGAAAAATTGAATGATAAAAAAAAAGTTATTTTCAACTATTTAACGGATATGTAATTAATTTTTCAAATTTCTGGATGTGTGCGGGAGGCGAAGATAAAATATAATTTATCTTCTCTCATTTAACTGGTTTCCTTTTGGATTCTGAATATAGTCGAAACATGACTAACAATTTAGGAGTTTAAATGAAATCAGCAGTCGTCATGTTATCTCTCGTTTTTTTATTTTCATGCTCAAGCAGCTCTAAAAAAAATACGACCTCTCCGGTAGATGATACAAATCTTGCAATGGAGACTAAGAATTCACTTCAATTAAACGGCAGCTCTGATGCAAAGACTGCTGGTCAACTAAGCACAGTCTTTTTTGATTATAAAAGCTCGCGGCTATCCAAAGCATCTATCGATGCTTTAAACAAAAATATCGCCTTTCTAAAAAGCAATACCAGCGTGAAAATTCAAATTGAAGGGCATACAGATGAACGTGGAAGTGTTCAGTATAATCTCACTTTGGGTGAGAAAAGAGCGCTCGCCGTATATGACTATTTCATTTCGAATGATGTTCCAGGCAGCAGATTATCGACTATCTCGATTGGGAAAGAGAGCCCTCTAATGCTTGGACATGATGAGCAATCTTGGGCCGAAAACCGTCGTGCTAACTTTGTTATTACAGAAAAGTAGCCTTACACTAGGCCCTACGAAGATAAAAAATAATTTATCTTCGTAGGGCCTTTCTAAACCTTGAAGCCTCATTGAGATCGGCCTAATATGTCCCAATGGATTCCATTAATATATTAGTAGCGGAAGATGAACCAATCATCGCGTCAAAAATAAAATCACTTATTGAGGAACTTGGTTGGTCATGTACTGTCGTCCACACGATACCGCGCGTGTTGGAGGTATTAGATGACAAGCTCATTACTTTCAATGCAATTGTTCTTGATCGTATATTAGGCAATGTTGATTCAGCTGATTTTTTAACTTCAATAAAAAATTACAATTCTGAACTAAAAATTTTTATTGTTTCCGCAATTGATTCTTCTATCGAAAAAGCAAATTTAATAGATTCTGGTGCCGATGATTATCTTGCGAAGCCCTTTGAATCGGCCGAATTCAAGGCAAGACTCAAAGCTCTTATGAGAAATGCCAGAGATCCACAAAAAAATAATTTGAATTTCAAATTAGGTAATACTTCTTTTGATTTGATTCAGAGGATTGTTTCAGTCGATACGCTCACTTTGAATCTAACCGTAAAAGAGTATCTAGTTCTTAATCTCCTAAGTACAAACATCGGTAAAATATATTCTAAAAACCAACTCATAGAAGTAGTCTGGGGATTTTCACTTGAAAATGAAACCAACGTTGTTGAATCAACAGTTAACAGTTTAAGAAGAAAACTGGAATCAGCGGGTTCTAGTTTAAAAATCAAAAACACTCGATATGTAGGATATTGGATTGAAAATTAGATTTTTCTTAATTCTTTTGGCTTCACTCGCTATCATTGGTTTGACATTAATGTTGTCATTTAATTATTTCTTAAACGCTGAAAAATTAAGTCTGATCGATTTGCAGCTGAGAGAAAATGCCGTTACATTAGTTAACTCCGAGCTCGCTGATTTAAAAAAAATAAATTTCGAAGAAGCTGAAGAATTAATTTCCGAAGAACTTGGCAGTTCGAGAGTAGGTAAGTTCTTTATCATCAGGAATGAAAAAGGTGAGATTGTTTTTAGGTCGGGTAGTGCTTCGCTGATGGATATTGATCCTCCCAGAAATCCGCAAATTTACACCTATAAGATAAGAAACAGAAATATTCGTATTTTGAATCTTAATTTGCCAAAAAGAGCAGATCGTACATTGCAAGTAGGAACGATTATCGATCCCTTAATCCTTGATCGATCGTTTCTTCTAAAGCGATTGTCAGTCTATTTGATAATGATTTTGATTCCTATATTAGTCGTCGCTTACTTTCTTACCAATTATCTTTTACACCCATTGACCATCATTTCACGGCATATTCAGAATGCAACCGAAGATTTGCAGAATTTAAAACCAGTTCCTTTACTGCCAAAGGCCATTTTTAAGTATACCAAGAAGTCTTTTCTCAATAATGATGAATTCTCCATTATGATTGAAAAAATTGAAAAGCTTTTGGAGCGTATTAACATCAATTATAAAATGACAAAGCCATGGTCATATCAACTGGCCCACGAAATAAAAACACCACTTTCAATTTTAAGTTTTGATGTGGAAACGCTTATTGATGAAAAAAAAATTGATAGATCCATTTCATCATCAATGAATGAACAAATCGAAAGAATATCCCAAACAGTCTCACAGTTTCTTGAATGGGCAAGTGTGGAAAATTCTCAGCAGAAAGATAATTTATTTGCGATTCGCATAGCTAAGGCGGTAGAAGATGAAATTTTTAATTTAGAGAGAATCTACCCGAACAGAATTAATTTTAAATCCAATAATGACTTTGTGGTCATTTCAAATCCTCAGCATTTACATCAGTTGATTTCAAACCTTCTCACAAATGCGCTTAATTATTCTCCCATTGAATCTACTGTTGATGTAGAAATCTCTGAGAATAGTTTAACGATTACGGATAAGGGCTCAGGAATCCCTAAAGAGGTCATTGAAAGGATAGGGCAACCCTTTAATTGCGGGCCTTTTAATCACGCTCTAAAGCATAAAAGATCAGGCCTAGGACTCGCGTGGATAAAGTCCATAACTAAATTGTACGAATGGAATCTTACAATTCAAAATGAGTCCGTGGGCACACGCATTGTTGTCAGCTTTACAAAGACTTAGCGTTTCGTTTTTTCATCCTACAATCCCAAGATAAAAAAAACTTTATTTTAAAAACATGCCCTGAACTTTGAAGAGGTGGTATCTTTTTTTAAAAATAACAAGGAGTAGTTATGATGAAACATTTACTGTTAGTCTTAGTCACGTTAGTTGCTTTCAACACGGCACATGCAAAAAACAACAAAAAAAAACCAGCACACAAAATGTCAAAAGCAGACGCTAGAGAGCTTTGTCTGACTTCTAAAGGTTCGCAAATTTCTGATAAAGAACTAAAAAAATGTGTTACAAAAGCAATGCGCAAAGGAAGAATTTAAGAGCTTCTTTCTTTGATTTGTTCTCCACCTTCTCCTTTCGAGGAGAAGGTTTTCTTCCAGGTATTGTAATTTTGAAAATTACAATATACAGTTAATGTAATTTTAGGAATTACATTACATGCTCGATTCACATTTCGATACCACGATAAAAATTATGATCAATCTTGCTGTGAAAAATCAGGAAGAGTTGAATTCGGAGTCACTTGCGAAATGTCTGGATACCAATCCCGCGTTCATTAGAAAAATTATGGCAAAATTGTCTAAGGCAGGCCTTGTTGAAACGAAACGCGGCCAGGCAGGCGGAGTCAGTCTGCTTAAAAATCCAAAGGACATCAGTTTAAGAGATATCTATCTGGCCATTCATGAACGATCGAATGTTTCGACTATAAAAAAATCAGGTTTGAGTTGCCCGGTAAGTTGTTCAGCACAGGCCATTCTTCTCAAACTTTCTGCAAAACTTGAAGCGGCCCATCTGCTGATTCTCGGTCGAATTAAATTATCTCATCTTACCAAAGACATAGAACATGCCTAAGTTAAAAGACAAAGCTCTCTTTTACAGATTACTTAATTTAAGTAGAGAAGAGTGGCCGATACTGATAAAAGGAATGATTTTTCTTTTGATCAGCAGTGCTGCTCTCATGGTTTATCCGCAATATATAAAAGTTATTATTGATGATGCCATGAAGGCCAAAGACATGAGTGGTCTTAATCAAGCGGCCCTCATTGCAATGGGCGTTTTTATTATCCAAGCGATTTCTTCGAGTTTGCGGTTTTATTATTTCACACTCGCTGGTGAAAAAACTGTTAAACGACTGCGACTAAAATTGTTCTCCCAAATTCTTTCTCAAGAGATGCCGTTTTTTGATTTTTCAAAAACAGGTGAACTCTTAGGGAGACTTTCGGCGGATACGGCCGTTTTACAAAACGCTTTGAGCGTGAACATTTCCATGCTCATTAGAAATTTTTTCCAAACGGTAGGCGGATTAATTCTTCTTTTTATAACGTCGACCAAACTGACCTTATTCATCTTAGTCATTATTCCTCCCATCGCTTTGTTAGTCGCTTACTTTGGTAAAAAAGTGAAAGCACTTTCAAAAGCGACTCAAGATGCGCTGGCAGTCTCTTCTGCAGTGGCAGAGGAGAGTCTCTCCGGAGTTCGCACAGTGAAAGCGTTCGCGCAGGAAAGCTGGGAAATTGAAAGATATAATGAACAATTGCAATCATCGTTTAATCTCTCGCAAAAAAGAATTTCAATTGTCGCCAACTTTACAGGGCTCGTTTCGACATTGGGATTTCTGGCCATTGTTTTTATCGTGTGGTTCGGCGGTAAACTCGTTATTCACGATGAAATGAGTATTGGAACACTTACATCCTACATCCTCTATGTGATGACCGTTGCTTTTTCGGCGGGACTGTTAGGAAGTTTATACACTGACTTCATGTCTGCATTCGGTGCTGGTCACAGAATATTTGAACTCCTGGAGAAATCTACAGTTCATTTGGAAAATACAAATAAACCTCTCAAGATTATTTCTCAAGGGGCCATTGAATTTAAAGAAGCAGATTTTTCTTACCCGGCCAGACCTGAAACATTAATTCTCAATCAATTAAGTCTGGACATCAAATCAAAAGAAACTGTCGCAATTGTCGGCTCATCAGGCGGCGGGAAATCAACTATAGCTCAGCTGCTGATGCATTTTTATGATTTGAATTCCGGTAAAATTCTTATCGATCAAAAACCGATTGGTGATTACGATCTCTACGCTCTTAGAAAACAAATCGGAATTGTTTCACAGGAACCGATTCTTATATCAGAGTCAATTGAAGATAACATTCGTTATGGAAAACCTGATGCGAGCTTTGAAGAAGTAACAAACGCTGCCAAGCTTGCATACGCTCATGATTTCATTTCATCTTTTCCAGACGGCTACAAAACTTTAGTCGGTGAAAAAGGTGTTCAATTATCAGGTGGACAAAAACAAAGAGTGGCGATTGCCCGGGCCATTTTAAAAGATCCTAAAATTTTAATTCTCGATGAGGCCACAAGTGCTCTGGACAGTGAAAGTGAATCACTTGTTCAGAAGGCACTGGAGAATTTAAGGAAAAGCCGAACGACGTTAATTATCGCGCATCGACTTTCGACAGTTAAAAATGCCGATAAAATTTTCGTTCTCGACCAGGGAAAGATCGTTCAATACGGAACGCATGCCGAACTCATTTTAAGCAGAGATGGATTTTATAATAAATTAATTGAAAAACAGTTTAATCATTAAGGAAGCTATTTATGGAAAGAAAAATTTTAGCAGAAACTCAGATCCACCCCGAAGCCTTAAACTTCATGGCCAACAATCACGCAGCAACAGTAAATGAAGTGATCGATGCTGTAGCAAAAAACAAAATCGTCGTCGTTGGTATGGGCCAGAATCCAGTCGTTAAAAAAGCTCGCAAGATCCTTGATGAAAAAAAGATGGAATACACTTATCTCTCGTACGGAAACTACCTCTCAAAGTGGAAACAACGTCTTGCTATCAAACTCTGGAGTGGCTGGCCGACATATCCTCAAATCTTCATCGATGGAAAATTAATTGGCGGATGTTCTGACTTAGAAAAATTCCTCAAATAAAAGTTCCAACACACTTTTCTGGTCGCACTGTAACAAGAAAAGTGTGTTGGAACCTTAGACATCGTTTACACGAGCTATCTATCTTCGCTGCTTTTTTCTATAATGCGAATTATGAAGACACTTCTGGAACATTCCATTGTCGCTTCGAACCTAAGTAAAACTATACTCTATTCGATTGAGTACAAATTACTCAATCAATTGTCGAAGGCATTATCTTTTTTCGTGAAGCCTCCTTATCAGGAAAAAGATAAAGAGCTTATCAAGTTTTTAGGTGAACAAGTTATTAAACTCCATCAGGAAGATGCAAGAAATATTGCCGATGGGTTCTACCCAGTTGAAGTTATAAAACCAAAAAATGCGACCAAACATCTCCTAAATTTTCCGCGTTTACTTATTGATTCCTTGAAAATTTCACGCAGAAGAAAACTTAACATTAAATATGATTTGGGAGCTAGTGCTGAAAATGCTCCTGATTATTTAAAACGTAATTATCATTTTCAAACGGATGGTTATTTTTCAGAACATTCTGCCAATCTTTATGAACATCAGGTGGAGATTCTTTTTTCTGGGACCGCGGCTCCGATGCGAAGAATGCTCATCAAGTTAATTAAAGAAAAACTTCCACACAATCGCCCTTTAAAAATTCTGGAAATAGGAGCAGGTGTTGGATCGGCGACATTAGATTTCACAAAGGCCTTCGATTTTGACTCTTACACAGTGACGGATATTTCAGCGCCCTATTTAAATGTAGCAAGCAGGAGATTCAATAATCCTAAACTGAGTTTTGTGGAAGCTGCAGGCGAATCACTTCCATTTCCTGACGAAGAATTTGATCTCGTGTTCTCTGTTTTTCTTTTTCACGAATTACCTAAATCTATACGAGAAAAAGTTTTGTCAGAATCCTACAGAGTTTTGAAAAAAGATGGGATAGTGGGAATTTGTGATTCCCTTCAAAAAGATGATGTCCCAAAAATGAATCGAGTGCTCGAAAATTTTCCGGTTGATTATCACGAGCCTTATTACAAGAGTTACACCCTATGGGACGTCGAAAACTCTCTCAAAACTGCCCAATTTACTAATATAGATTCATGTTTCAAATTGCTTTCAAAGTATTGGGTTGCAGTTAAATATTGCTGATCTGGATGCTATTCGTAGAATGGCAAATCTGTTGTGTACTTATGATTCCCTATTATCAAAATTGAAGCTCGAACATAAAAAGTTTCAAGGCAACGTCTTCGTTGTGATGATCCATTCAAGATATAGTTGACTGTCCAGCTCCGACAATGGGGACAATTAGTATTCTTACTCGCATAATTGTAATTGATTAATTTTTAAACTTGTTTAATCTCATAACAAACATTTTGATGTTTATAAATTACAAGGAGAATATGTGATCAAGGGAATTTTGTGGGCAACCATAGTAACAGCAATCATTCCAAATGTCGGACATACGTTTGTGTATCCATGTGATGGAGCACCTGGCACTTATCATACTAATCCAGACAACACCGAAGGTGGGTTCGTTTCTGGATTTGCCACAGTTGATCCAACTGTAACTATCTCGCCCGATGCTTCAGTATGTGATAGCGCGACAGTGATTCAAGGAGCGATAATATCTGATCGGGCTGTTGTTTCGGGGCGTGCTTATGTGAGTGGTGAAGTTCAAGTCGCTGGGCGAGCAAAAGTTTATGGAGAATCTACTGTTATGATACTGATGCAGAAGAAGGATTTTTGGAAAACACAGTCACAATAGATGATGATTTGAATTTAGAAATAGATAAGCACTCACAAATCTGCAAAGATGTTAAAATCTATGCTCAAAAGTCCAATCCAACATTCAAAATTAAAGTTTTAAATTCAACAATTATTGGTAATAATCCCGTAGAGCTGAGTGGTAATTTAGTTTTTGTGAGTACAACAGTTATACCCGAAGCTGTCGAAGATAAAAAACTTACATTTTACGGCAATACTTCTCAACCACTAGTTTTCGAAAATTCTTTCGTTTTTGGGAATCTTAATATTGAAGGATCACTTTATGCGGAAAATTTAAGCGTTCATGGCACAGGAAGTTTAAAGGGATCACTTTTTAATAGAGTAACCACTGGAATCAATACTTGGTTATTCCCTATAATTGAAAATGCTGAACTAAGCGGAGAAAGTGACATAGATGGCTATTATTTTATCAGTAGAAATTTGCACGATACAAAAGTGCATGGATCAGGTCATAATCAAGCTGATGGAGCGCTAAGGTTGACGATTGTTGACGTCCATAACTGGCATATTAACAAAGGCACGTTGAGCGGACCAATGTATATTGCAGGTCGAGTGGATTACAATGTAACCATACAAGGATATGGTTTGCAGGGAGATAGTCAAGTTGATTACGGAGGAATACATCTTACTGCTAATTCGAGATTGTGGTCTAATGCATCTGCAAAAGGAGCTGCCTATATTTTAAATTCTAATTTTGGCGGCAATTTGACTGGCAGTATACGAAATAATGGAATCATGAATATTGTTAACAGTAGCATTTCAAACACTACTATTTCAGGAGTTCCTTATATATATAACAGTAGCCTCGCTGATAGTACTGTTACAGATCATCCATCTATAATGACCAGTTCTTTTTCAAACTCAAATTTCACTTGTGATGCAGTTGTGTTCAATGAAGGAGGCGTAAGTAAATCGTTTGGATGTGGTTACGTTTCTGAAGAATCGAAGAACACATCTTCAAAACTAAAAAATGAATATTTTTCTGAGGGCTATGATACAGCAGAACTTGAAAATTACATGTTAGAAAAAAAGGAAGCAATACAAAGAAAATATCATTGAGAGTAGATTACTTTATACATCTCTTTTAAGATTAAATCTCCATAAATATTTCGACACTTTTGAGGGAAAATTTGAAAAGCAAAATTTTAATATTTTTTTCGGTTATCTCATTTTTCTTCGGATGCTCAAAAAACAATTATCAACTCCAATTAATTGATGGTGACGATATAATTCCCCCCGAACCTGCTTTCTTTCATTACTTCACCATTCACGGCGCTGATGCTGATAATGATGGCGTAAGAGATGATTTCGAACTTTATGTGAATAAGTCTTTTTCGGATCCTAACTATAGAAGAAATCAAAAGTATTACGCTAAGATTTACAACAAGTTTATGAAATCAACTAATCCACAAGAGATTAATGAATTAGCTTTAGAATTTATAAACGCACTGGTTTGTAATGAAGTTTTATCTGTTGCAGAGCCTAGAGAAGGTAATGATGCAGGAGTGAAAATTAATAGAATGTTAGCTAATAATTTTTGGCGTGTGAGACATCAAGATAAACAAGGTCGCATGGTGAAAAGTGGAGTACATTCATGGGGCAGTGGAAGTCTAATGACAAATTTAAAGTTCTGTAAAATTGAATTTGTCGATCTTAAAACTACACTAAAACCTTATCTAGAAAAAGATTACAAATATGGAATGACTCCCGAAGAAATTACAGAATTCGAAAAGCTTATGGGCATTTATCAAGAACAAAGCACTAGGATTGATTTGCAAGAAAAAGTTCTTGAAGATGCCGAAGATTTACGTCAGAAAATTAGAAATGATTACGAACAACCAAATCCAAGCTCAAAAAATCTAGAAAATTATATTCAAAATAAATCAGAAGAAGTTCAAAGGAAATTCAATATATCCAATTAGAAACTGAAGAATCTTAGCACAAAATCATTGAGCTTTTTTCCATTGTGAACGATCAAAACTGACTGAACATCACCTTACTCCTAATTGTTTAACAGACTCACATTTTTTAATCTCAATAATATTAATGAATTAATTCGTTAGTTTAATTTCCATCATTGCACAGTAACGTTTAGTCAAAACATTGACGTATATATAAATATACGTTAAGGTAAGTTAGGAAGCTGTGCCTTTTTAGAAAGTGAAATTAGAACAAAAAGCAGAGAAAGTACTCAACAGGTTATTACTCAAAAAATCGATTTCAAATGCAGATCTTAAAGTGTTGATCAGATGGGTAGATGAGATGGAGGAATTTGGTCCCTCACATATTGAGAATTCAAAAGAGTGGCGTGACCATGCACTTGAAAGAGAGTGGATAGGCTACCGCTCATCGGGCTTTAGTCATTCTGGACGAATAATTTATAAAGTTTTGGATAATTTGATCATTGTATTAGTCGCTAAAGTTACGAATGATCATAATTATAAAAAAGACAGTTAGAGGTATTAATGAAAGACATGCGCAGTGTTCTGCAAAATTTATTGGGTGATGATCTATCTTCGGCCGAAGTTTTGCGTGGCCTCAGAATCAATAGCGGTCTCACGCAAGATCAATTAGCAGAACTAACATCAATAAAACGAACAAATCTCAGTGCACTCGAAAATGACAGAATCCCTTTTACTTCTCATTATGCTGAAATTTTTGCAGCCGTCTTTAAAGTACATCCCTCTCAAATTCTGTATCCCAATGGCCATGTAAGAAGTACGCCTGAACTAAAACGACTCGAAAAGAAAGCAGAGGCGTACTTCAAAAAAATTTCCGGTTAAGATTTTCTCTTAGAATATCTTTTTAACCACAATATTTCTTAAGTAGCTCGGCCTTGTCTTTTCTTCCCATAAATTCGTAGGCCAGCATCCACTCATGAGGATCCGCCATCGGAAATCCATTCCAGTAATGGGAAATTTTGAGTGGTACCCTATGAATCGATCCATCATCTAGTCTTTTAATTTTAAAATGCCCAATGATGTCGATTTCGGTATTATTATCTTGAACGTGAATAAGAAAATCTGATTTGAAAATGTCATTATTTGGAATGAGAGAGTAGTTAAGATCACCTAAGCAAGCTTCAATTCGTTCAAGCGGAACCTCAACACATAAGTCCCAATCTTTCACATCTCTCAGAAGACCCAAGGAGTAGAGGAGCGCGCTCCCACCTAAAACAAAAGTGATTTTTTCATCTCTAAATCTTTGAGTGATTACGTTTAACAGTTCAAATGACGGTAGCATTCGGCCTCTTTAAAAAGCGCATTTCCTTGCAGATTATATTCTAACCAAGAATAGTTTTGATAACAAACTTGTTTTTTGGCCACAGAAATATAACTTTATTCCTTTAGAAGATTGTGGTCTATCTATGAACATTGAAACTATTAAAAATTATGTCTTTGAAACCTTGTTATTTGTTAACTTTGAAGTGATGAGATTGTTGATATTTTTTAAGAGTACAATCCATCAAATCTTGTGGTGGTTTAGTCATTGAGGTCTTTCCATCTAGGTAGGCATGTCCACCACATGACCGCATAAAGTCGGCCACAAGATAATCTGCTTTTTCTATTCTGATGTTATTCGTTTTTGCAAGTTTGCAAGCGTTGATAAAATAACCCTTTTTTTCAACGGGTATTTCTTTTTCACATTCGCTTTGAAAGCTGTGATATTTCTTAATTTTTGCATCAACATCTAAGTTGTTAGAGCATTGCCCATGTTCACAACGAGGGATGAGTTCATCTTTTGTGAAAAGATCCGATGGAAGGTTTCTTAATTCCGAGTTCTCACAGCGGAATACATAATCATCTATTATCTGAAGATTATAGTTATTGGCGAATTGTTCATTAAGAAAGAATCTTATAGCGTGTGGGTTTGAAAGAATACAATCGTTATCAGTTTTACAGTTGAGTCCGTCTAGCTTCTTAATTTCATTTTTAATATTCGTATAAACACTGGACGCAGAACAATCTTTTGGTTTTAAACCAGTTTCTGCACATTGATTATTAAGGCATTGAATGTTTGATGGAGACCTTAGTGCCGACTTAGAGCTAGTTTTGCAAATATTGGCATAAATTTCTTTTAAAGCAATATTACGTGGTTTCATAATCGAACAATTTAAATTTATACAGTCAGAATTTTTCTCACAGTACGTCGCACATTTCCCTAAAAAGCTCTCTGCTTTCCAGCTTTCTGAGTTAGGAAATTCTTTAAAAAAATTTCCCAAACTATTTAGTTTTTGCTGGCAATTATCATTAGATGTCCAAGCTCGCTGGCCGATTAAACCCAAGTGCATTTTCACGCATTGGACTTCAGAATTTGCAAAGGGTAGGTACAATTCAGCATTATCTTTACCATTAAATATTTGAGAGGCGGCTTTCGCGAGAGTGCACGCCCACGGAGAATGCTGATTATTGGCCAAGAATTTCAGTACTTCTTTATTCGTTTTTTGGTCAGTGGGATCGAGATATATATTTAAATCACCAGGAAGATTCTTGTATTGATTTGAATAGATCCCTTTTAAAAGCCATTTTCGATTTATTGGGGTCGAGAGTCGACTCCCCAGTGTCTCCTTTAATGAGTCCCAATCTTTTTTAAGCAACTCAGGCGGCAGTGAAAACAAATCTTTTAATGCCATTTCTAAATTTCTGTTTCTATAAATGCAGTTTATTAAGAATCTTAGTTTGTTAGCCTCGCTGAAAGTTGCAATAATATTGAAATTTCCATCTGCAAGTAGTTGTGCGCTACCAGGATATTTTTCTTCGAGTTCCTCAATTAGCTTGAGAAAATTTTTATTTTTTGAATCCACAATTGTATCGGCAGTTTCTTTTATTTTTGAGTGAAAATATTCGCTTAGTTGTGAGTTGTTGTTTCGGTTTAAAACATTTGGGATTACGCATTTTAAATTCTGACTTTCTGTTTGCCAGTCATCCGATCTAGCAACCCTTTTTAAATATTTCAAAATCAGATCAAGATGACTATTTTCTTCATTCAAGTCTTCAGAGTTAAGTAGTTCTTCACTGAAAACATAGCCAGGAATGTTACATTCGGGACTGAAAAATAGACTCGATCCTATGTTTAAACTTTCATGCGACTTCCCGGCAAAACACTCTTTTTCAACAACAGTACACTTGAACAAGTTGCATTTAGGTTTGTAGCAAACACGTTGAGAATTATATCGATTGTTCGTGAGACATATATTTGGTACTGGGGTGGTTGATTTGGCGAATTGAACAGCTTCTTTTTTATTGATGCCAAATACGAGACAGCTTCTTTCGACGGCCGTGCATTCAGAGTCAACTTTGCAATCGAATGCAGGTACTGCAAATGATGCAAATAATGAAATAACGATAAGAATATATTTGGTCATTGTTATATACTGATGTAAAATATGTTTATTTAAAAGAGTTATCATGAAAATTATTTCATTTTTGTTATTAATGATAAGTGCACGAGTGCAAGCAACGATGTGCTTGTCTATTCCTGTTCCCGAGCCAAAAGAAATAATTGAAAAAGCAAAAAAACTCCCGTTGAAAACAGAAAAAAATCTTCTGGTTCATAGCGGTTCTACTGAAGAAAAAAAGAAGTATCTTACAAACGTGTTAACAGAGGTTGAATTCCACGGAAAAGATCTTATATTGAAAAATCCACTTAATATAAAATCTTCTCTTAAACTTCGAAGTGATCTGATTCCCATTGGCAGCGAGTTCCGAATACTTTCTTATGACCCTATAAAGGCAAAAGGCCGAATGGGGAATGAATCAGATTTTTTCAGGAAAAATAGTGATTTTGATACATTGATTACTTTTGAATTTTCCAATTCATTCAAGGTCACGAGCACTCTGAAAGAATTCTTTCATCTTGTCTTGATTAATAATATGTCAGGGATGGAATGTTCTAGTCGTGATTTTTCTTCGTCCGCTAAAGATAAAGGGAATAATATATTAAACCTGTTGAAACATAAAAAGATTACCAAAAGTTCGACATTGTCCTATTTGTATTGTTTCCCTAACAATCAATTTGCAATGAATGTTAGCCAACGTAAGATTGAAGAAGCTTTAAGTGCATTTGGTCTGGAAAATGAAGTTGTAATAAACGCTCCAATGACGGCTTTGAACATGCAGGATAAGTCGACTCAGCAAACCTGTTATCCTTTATCATTTGCTTCAAGTTCTTCCTTCATTACGGCAATGTACTATTTTCCAGGCTTAATTGGTGGAGAATAATTTCTTATTTTGAGAAAAGTCACAATTTGAAACGACTCGATAGCGTTAAAAAAATTTAAGAGAAAGTCTCACTTCACTGTCTATAGACTCGAAGGTGTGTTGGAACCTTTAATGATCTAATCAAGAATAGTTTTATAAATATTTAATGTAAAAAATGAAGTTCGAATAAGTTTTTAGCACTTTGTAAGATACCAATTCAAACTTAAACCATTTGCTAACTAATTCGGCATCTTCTCTCGTCGATATTCATGAAGTTGTTTTGCGCTCATTTTTGAAACATCGATTGGATGATATTTTGTTCTAAGATTTTCTTCACTAAGAATAAACACGTTTTCATATGGAAGAGATTTTACGGGATTTTCAAAAATTTCAATCTCAGGATGTTTGATGAAGGCCCTATTTTCTGGCGTAATATCCCATCGATCCATGTGATACATAGATGTGACATAGGCTTCTTTCGTCTTGAATCTTATAAGAGCACAAGGTTGAAACTTTTCCGTTTTTACCCAGAGTAGTTCAAGAATTTCTAATTCATTATTCAGTTTAAACTGTTGAATAAAATTCGAAATTTTCAATTCAATAAATGGAGATTGATCTAGAACAACTTCCTTATTGAGGTTTTCTTCATTGTAATCGGGAAAAGGTTCCAACCTATTGTGAGCATCACATAAAATCATATTAAGATTTTTATTTCTTAAATATTTTAGATCATTCTCTAGAATGAGCTGAGCTTCATGATAATTTACTCGATTGTTAACATATTCGATCTCGTCATATAAGCTAGTTTCAATAGTTTCTGATAGATCTCCAAATTTATCTTTTAATACTACATATTCAACTCTGCCCCAACCAAGTAGTCCTTCACGCTTGAAAGAATCTACTACCTCAAATTCTGTTCCCTTGGGAATGAGATAAGTCTTAACACCCGTTTTCTTGAAAACACAATCTCCAGGTTTACCGTTGAATTCGAAATGAAATTCATCCAATTCATATTTTGCTTTAAAAATTCTTGTGAAATCACAAAAACGATTTCTTTCACCGATGTCATGAGAATAGACATAGTATTGTCGTGACTTGAATTTTTTTCCTAAATAAGGACTCTTGTATGCATCGTAATCGCTGCAACTGCATATATTGATTAAAACAAACATCAGAAGAAAAAAATCAAATGTATTTTTCAAATTACTCTTACTGTCTATATGAAGCCTGAAATCTAATAAATTTTACTTTCATGGTAGCTCTGGCCACGGTGTTGTAAGTTAACTCATCAATATAATCGGAAGAGAGAATCTCGATAGTGCTGAATTTCAAATTTTTATGATAAAGCTGATCGAGGGCCACCTTTGCGTTGACGTTAATTCTGCCGAACTTCCAGGCTTTTGCTTGGCTAACATTTTCGAAAAGCAAAATATCTTTAAATGTTCTCGCGTAATTTTTTGCGGCCATTATTTCTTCATCAGCCTTATATTTTCTATTTATCCAGAGTTCTATATCGTCGCGAATACCATCGTGATTTGAATCTATCCCCAATAGAGTCTCTTGATCTTTATTGAGATCCGGAAAGAGTGGTTCATAAATGCCATTAATCATTCTTCGATTTTTTGCAGCATCTTCCGCAATCCCAATGATTAACTTTTCATATTTAGCAGATGGTTTTTCAACATAAGCAGAAGGAAAATAACGTAGGAAGAATGCACCAATTGAAGCATAGACATAAAGTACTCCGGCCAAGAAATAAAAATACATCGCTTCAAGCATTATTGTTCCATAGATATGTTGATTAGAATTTTACACTAACTAATAATAGTTTTGATAAAAAAACGAAAACCGTGGATAATAACAAAAGAAGATTGTCTTGATTCTTTCCAGTTTCGTTCAGATTCTAGGAGCGAGTAGTGAGGAGAGGGAGCATACAGTAGTATGTGACCGAGCCGAACGAATACAGCGACGACGAAGATGAATGAAAATGGGAAGAATCATGGTGCCCGAGACGAGACTTGAACTCGTACGACCGGTAAAGGTCGGCAGATTTTAAATCTGCTGTGTCTACCGATTCCACCACCCAGGCATGAGTCATTTAAACGATCGGAAGAACTGTGATTTTGAGTAATTTATGAGCATCTGTCAATTACAATTCAGCTTCAAAAAAATAATCCTTCTACTTCTTTTGGTGTCGGCGACGTTTGGTTGTGCCACTAAGCGCTCGAATGATGTGATCATTGATGAGCGGGTGATACGTGCTTCGTGGTTGAAGTTGCCATTAAGATTCGCAGATCGCGACAAGGACGATAATTTTCTTTCTCATCCTTTTTTTGATGTTGAGCCTGCTTATTATAAAGAGGATTCAGTTTTTAATATTCGTTACGTGGTGACGACTCCGAAAGAGAGTCCGTTTCAGTATGAGCTCGATCTTTACTCGGGGAAACTTTATCGCTCGCGAGAGTATTGTGCTCAAGATGACGTCTGGGAATTCTATAAAGGTCACATTGAAAAACCTAATTTCACTCAGGGGATTGTTCCGCGCATTTTTGATCAAACAAATTCTCCTCAGCGCGTGATTATTCTTTCAGATAAAGAGCAGGTGCAGCCTTTTAAGTTGTTGCCGACTCATTATGATGAAGCAAGAATTATTGGTTCGATTGTGATGGACACTTGTGAGAGTTTTCCTTGTGATCGTCCAGAGAAGTGGAGCCCGACGCAGATTCTAGTTGGTGTCGTAGCGGCCGATCCAAAAATGTATCAGATCAAATCGTTCATGGATCTAAAAAGCAAAGTCGATTGGAGTTACACCAAAGCGATGCTGACGAATATGTTTGGAACATACTCTGTCGGTGGAAAAATTTATCCTGCTTACCGAATTACTAAAGAGCTAAACGCGAAGGATACAAAAGCTCACTTTGATAAAAATGCGACGATTGTGAATGTGAAAAAAATGGAAGACTGGAGAATGGATTGTCTTCGTCTTTATGATTCTATGTGGAGCGAAGCGCAGAAAATTCGCGCGATGAAAAATGGTCAATCAGATGCTTTCTTAAAATATTTCAAAGAATTTTACGCGAAAAATTCCCAGAATTTTTATGGCTGCCAGAAGCTAGTTCGCCCCGCCAATATAAATGAAGATTATCGACGGTTGTGGTTTTTTACTTACATTCAGGCGTTCACGCTCCTCGAGAAAAACGGATTTTTCTACAATTGTCATGACAATGCTTGGGCCTTCAATCCAAAAGTGGATAGCGAAAAATACTTTAACAACCAAAATAATGAGCTCGCTCGTTGCCGTGCAAAGGACTTCGAAAAAAGTTTTGATCAGGCAATCAACGGAATGAGTTTGATGAAAGCGCAGACAAATCGGCATTTTAGATTTGTTGAGTACGATAATGGAAAAGGCGGCTCTCACCAAAAAATCTATGGATGGATCCAGGGAAAAACCACTCACCACGCTTGCGTCGGAAAAGAAAAGGACATTCAATCAGCGGCCTTTGATATTTTTCCGCAGGACGTAACGTGGGAATCGTTTAAGACTGACGGTGATCGTACAGTTCGCTAAAAACTCCCTGCAAAACACTCGTTGTGACTCAATGCTTTTTGACGACAAGTTATTGATTTACAAAATCTACAGCCTTCCCTAAAATACCTTCAACGTATGACATTTAAATTATTTAAATAGGAGACTTTATGTCGACTAATAAGAGACTCGTCAGTCCGATTACAAAAGCATCTGAAGAAGAATTCGCTCTTGATCGATTGATCGTCACGACAAAAGCTAGTTCATTCTTAGAATGGGCAAAACGTTGGGGACAATCCAACTCACTCTGGCCGTTTCCATTCGGAACTGCTTGCTGTGCAATTGAATATATGGCCGTTGTTGGTCCTAAATACGATGCTTCTCGTTTTGGTGCTGAGGTTGTTCGCTTCTCTCCACGCCAATCAGATCTTATGATCATCGCGGGAACAATCACTGAAAAACAAGCACCAGTTTTAAAAAGAATTTACGAGCAAATGGCCGATCCGAAATGGGTTATCGCTATGGGCGCGTGTGCTTCTTCAGGTGGATTCTACCGTGCTTATCACGTTGTTCAAGGTGTATCGAGAGATATCCCTGTAGACGTTTATATTCCAGGTTGTCCTCCAACTCCGGAAGCTGTTCTTCAAGGTATTATGCAAATTCAAGATCGTATTAAAAACGGTGTTTCGTCTGCTGTTGAATTCGATAAAGCAGAATTCGAACAATCTCAAAAAGCGATTGAAGCAAACTAATTAATCAAGGTTAAAGATAATGACTGACAAAACAGAAACAACTTTAAACACCGTGAATAATTCTATTTCACCTGTATCTGGTTATGCAGATGAAATGGTTGTGAACTTCGGAACAACTGATTACGTTCACAAGTTCAATCACACGTTGTTTGCCACACCAAAAAACCTCATCCAAGTGATGACGAAATTAAAAAACGAGATGGGCTTTAACATGCTTCTCGATGTTTGTGGTGTGGATAATATGAAACGCCCAAAACAAGAATGGATGCACGGAAAAAGATTTGAGTCTGTGTACCATCTTCTCAATATGGAAAATCATGAGCGCGTACGCGTTCGCGTTCCTGTCGATGTTGATGGTGGCGAAACAGTTCCTTCTGTGATGGGACTTTGGAAAGCTGCTGACTGGTTCGAACGTGAAGCTTGGGACATGTTCGGAATTTCATACGAAGGAAGAAAAAAAGAACGTCTTCTTACTCACCACGAGTTTGTAGGCCACCCTCTAAGAAAAGATTACGCCGCTGACGCGAATCAGCCGCTTTCAGAATCTCTCGATATTCACTTTGATCCAGATCCAACGATCACTGCTGAAGAAGCGCTTAAGCGTGAATGGATCAATATTGGTCCTTCTCACCCGGCAACTCACGGAACATTAAGAATCATGGCCGAAATTGAAGGTGAGGTTATTAAGCGTTCTAAACTTGAAATCGGATACCTTCACCGTTGTTTTGAAAAAATGGCGGAGACGCATCTTTATAACCAAGTTATTCCTTATACAGACCGTCTGAACTACTGTTCAGCTCCAATGAACAACATTGGTTGGTGTAAAGCGATCGAAGACATGATGGGAATTGAAATTCCTGATCGTGCAAAAGCGCTTCGTATGGTTCTTGCTGAACTTTCACGTGTCATCGATCACCTTGTTTGCATCGGTGCTGGTGCGGTTGACTTAGGTGCCCTTACATCTTTCTGGTTTTGTTTCGAGCAACGTGAACGCGTGTACGAACTCTTCGAGAAACTTTGTGGAGCTCGTTTAACAGTTTCTCTTACTCGTATCGGCGGGATGGCTCAAGAGCTTCCAGTTGGATGGGTGACTGACTGTCTTGAAGTTGTAAAAATCATCGAAAAAAATATTGAAGAAGTTGATCGTCTTCTTACAAAGAATAAAATTTGGGTTGATAGAACTCGTGTTTGTCCAGTGAGTGCAGCTGATGCTATCGCTTGGGGATACACAGGTCCATGTCTTCGCGCTTCGGGAGTGAACTACGATATCCGTAAAGCGTCTCCATACTACTTCTATAAAGACGTTGATTTCGAAGTTCCAGTTGGACACACAGGTGATACATACGATCGCTACCTTGTTCGTATGGAAGAGATGAGACAATCATTAAAAATCGTTAATCAAGTTCTTGCTAACCTTCCAGGCGGGCCAGTTCAATCACTTGATAAACGCGTTTGTATTCCACCGAAAAAAGAAGTTTACACAAACATCGAAGGTCTAATGAACCACTTCATGTTGATCATGAAAGGCGTTCGTCCACCTGTCGGTGAAATTTATTCAGCGACTGAAGCAGCTAACGGAGAACTTGGTTTCTACGTTATCTCTGATGGCGGACCAAATCCTTATAGAGTAAAAGTTCGTCCACCATGTTTTGCTATCTATCAATCATTCAATGAAGTTATTCATAACAAAATGATTTCGGATGCTGTTGCTGAACTTGGTTCAATGAACATTATCGCAGGAGAACTAGACCGATGAGTGCTGAAACTTTTTCTTTCACAGCAGAGAACATGGAGAAGTATAAAGAACTTCTTACTCGTTACGATGATGTAGAATCTGCTTTATTGCCAGTTCTTCACCTTGTTCAAGAGCAAAATAGATGGCTTCCAGACCACGCTGTTGCATACGTCTCAAAGCTTATGAACATTCCTGAAATCAAAATCAAAGAAGTTATTTCTTTCTACGATATGTTTTATGACGTTCCAGTAGGAAGAAACGTAGTTCACGTTTGTACGAACATTTCTTGTTCAATGTTCGGTGGACGCGAAATTTATCAAGGTCTTTTAAAGCACTTTGATACTGATTATCTCACTCCAACTCGCGATGGAAGAATTTCATTACAAAAAATGGAATGTCTTGGGGCCTGTGAAATGGCGCCTTGTATGCGAGTGAACAATGATTTCGTGGGTCCAGTTGACCTAACGACAGCTATTCAAAAATTAGAGGAGTTGCCATAATCATGGAAAAAGATACTGCCAATTATAAAGACTATACATTGCTAAGCTATCATCACATCCCAGGTGTTCATAACCTTGAAGTTTTTGAACGTGCTGGTGGATACGAAATGATGAAGAAGTGTTTCAGCATGGATCCGGAAGCGATTAAGGAAGAAGTGAAAGCTTCAGGTCTTCGCGGACGTGGTGGTGCTGGATTCCCGACAGGTGTGAAGTGGGGATTCTTCTCTAAAGATCGCAATGCTAAAAAATATCTTCTTTGTAATGCCGATGAGTCTGAACCGGGAACATTCAAAGACAGATTCCTTGTAGAAAAAAATCCACACATCCTGATCGAAGGGATGATCATCTCTGCGTGGGCACTAGGAACACAAAAGGGATACATCTACATTCGTGGAGAGTTCTATCACCAGGCGATGATTCTTGAGCGCGCTTTAAAAGAAGCTTACGCGAAAGGATACCTGGGAAAAAATATCATGGGTAAAGGTTTTGATTTCGATCTTTACGTTCACCGTGGGGCCGGCGCTTATATCTGTGGAGAAGAAACAGGAATGATTTCATCTCTTGAAGGAAAAAAAGGTCAGCCAAAATTGAAGCCACCATTCCCAGCAATCAAAGGTTACAGAGGATTTCCAACGATGGTTAACAACGTTGAGTCACTTGCTGCTGTTCCTTGGATCATGCGTTTTGGAGCGGCTGAATACAAAAAATTCGGAACAGAGAAATCAGCGGGAACAAAATTATTCTCAATATCTGGTGACGTTAATAAGCCAGGTGTAATCGAAGTTCCATTGGGAACAACACTTAAAGAAATCATCGACGTTCATTGCGGTGGAATGAGAAACGGCAATAAGCTTAAAGCAGTTATCCCTGGTGGATCATCAGCTCCAATCTTCAATGCTGAAGTTTCTGAACGCGTGAAAATGGATTACGAAGATGTAGCAGCGAACGGCTCAATGCTTGGTTCTGGTGCGATCGTTGTTCTCGATGAAACACGCAACATGGGTGACGTTCTTAAGTGGACACTTGAATTCTACCACCACGAATCGTGTGGTCAGTGTACTCCATGCCGTGAAGGAACAGGTTGGCTTGAAAGCGTTTTCAAACGTAAGAATACGGGTAAAGCTCAAAAGAGCGATATCGATCTTCTCGATAAAACGGCCGCTTCAATGCGCGGACAAACTATTTGTGCTCTTGCTGATGCGGCAGCCATGCCAACTCAGGGGATGATTAAAGTTTTCCGTGAAGAACTTGAACAATATATTACAAACACGAATAAAAAATAATTAAGACGAGAAAGTCATGACTGAAAAAGTTAAATTAACCTGGAACGGAAAAGAAATCGAAGCAGTAAAAGGATCAAACCTTTTGCAAGCTGCTTTAGATAACGGAGAGGAAGTTGCCCACTACTGTTACCACGCTGGTCTTTCGATCGCGGGTGTATGCCGTATGTGTATGGTTGAACAGGATGGTGTTCCTCGTCCATATCCTTCATGTAACGCTACTTGCGCGGAAGGAATGGTTGTTCGCAACGATACTCCAAAAATTAAAGCTGCTGTTGAAGCGACTCTTCAATTTCACTTATTGAATCACCCACTAGATTGTCCAGTGTGTGACCAAGCAGGTGAGTGCGGTCTTCAAGACTACTACATGAAGCACGGTCAGTACGACTCGCAAATGATCGACAAAAAAGTTCACAAAGAAAAAGTTCAAGACATCGGCAAGAACGTAATGCTCGATGCTGAACGCTGTATCCTTTGTTCACGTTGTACTCGATTTACTGAAGAAGTAACGAAGACAAACGAACTGGGAATTTTAAACCGTGGTGACCACGCAGAAATCACAGTTAACGAACAATTGAAAAACGACTACGCTCAAAACCTAGTAGACATCTGTCCGGTTGGAGCGCTTACATCGAAAGACTTCCGTTTCAAGCAACGTGTTTGGTTCTTAGAAGAAGTTCAAACAACATGTATTGGTTGTGAAACTGGATGTTCAGTAAAAGTTTCTCAAAACAAAAACGGATCATACAGAGTTAAGCCAATGTACGATCACGACGTAAACGGACACTGGATGTGTGATGATGGTCGCCAGATCTATAAACACGTTTCAAGCCCAACTCGTCTTTCTGGTCCAGTTGAAAACGTGAACAACCTTTTCATGCCAGCTGACGAAGTAAAAGTTTACGAAAAACTAAAAGGCAAAAAGACAAAATTCGTTCTTTCAGCAGGACTTACAAACGGCGAATACGAAAAATTCTTTGATGCTGTTAAAGGAACAAATGCAGAAGTGGCGCTTTATGCTCTTCCAAAAATTGGTCCTGAGTTCGACGGTATTCTTCGTCGCGCAGACAAAAACCCGAACCTTCGTGGAGCTGAAGCCGCTTTCAAAAAAGCAGGATTTGATTCAAGTGCAGCTGCTCTTGATAAACTTCTTGGCGGTCTTTCTTCAAACGATGCTGTGTTCGTTGTCGTACCAGAAATGATTTACGATGAAGATCATTTCAATACTCTTGTTTCTAAAGTTGGACGTGCAGGATTAAAACTTGCTCTTACTCCAGGTGAAACATTAGCAAGCCTTCGCAACTTTGATTACTTGTTACCACTCCCAACTTTCCTTGAGAAAAACGGCGAAATCGTTAACTACCAAGGAAAAGCAAGAACACTTAATGCTGGTCTGTCTTATGGAGACATCTCTAAAGACATCGGCCACTACGGAAAATGGGTGAACGTATGATTTTAAAACAAGACCTTTACCGCGAACACGGATTTTTAAAAGGCCTATACTTAGGTTTAAAAATTACGGCCATCACGCTAACGAAAAACCTTTTCGGTATCGATAAGCGTATGACGTTGAACTATCCGGAAGAAAAGTATTTCTATTCTGATAGATTCAAAGGAAAGCACGTTCTCACTGTAAAAGAAGACGGCACACTAAGATGTACATCTTGTATGTTGTGTTCAACTTATTGTCCTGCTCAGTGTATTCACATCGTAGCTGCTGACGACTCTGATAAAGAAGTTGAAAAAGCACCAGTATCTTTTGAAATCGAAATGCTTCGTTGTGTATTCTGCGGTTTTTGTGAAGAAGCTTGTCCAGTAGATGCTATCCGTTTAACAAACGAATACGAAATGTCTGGTCACGCAGAACAAGAATGGGTTGCTGATCACCACGAATTAGCGTTCAGAAAATCTCTTAACGGCGGAAAAGGTGTTGTCTCTACTGTAGACGACAAAGACCGCATGAAACTTCGTTTATAATGAAAATCACTTCTCTCCTTGTTGTTTTAATTTTAAGTTTTAAAGCGCAAGGAGAGTCTTCTAACTCTCAAATCGAAAAAACATGTGCTGGTCAAGTGATGTCTCTCGCGGCCACAACTCAACTTGATAAATCCGGCAAACTCAAACCATTCGCTTACTCAGAACAAGTTGATAAAACTTTTTTCGAATCATTTAAAAAATTAAAAGCAGTCGTTGAGGGACCTCAACCAGAGCTTCAAAAAGAGTATATTGAAAAAATCTATTCTGAAGTTACGGCCTACGCAAAAAAGAAAACACCTAAGACTTTTGAGTCTTGCTTGAAATTTATGAAAACCGTTGCGAACGAAACGCAGAGACAATGTTCGGCCTTGAAAGGGGACGAAGTTGATTTCCAAGCAAAGATGAATGCATGCACCGAGAAGGCGATGAGCACTCCTCATGTTATGGTCGCGAGTGAAGAGTGGAAACAAGTTCAATCAAAACTGATCTTCAAATAAAAAAAGGCCCTTATTAAGGGCCTTCGTTTTATTTACAAGTTAATTCAAAAGACTCGTATCCGCTCCAGCCATCATCATCGCACCAAGAGTAATGATAAACGGCCTTGTCACCTTTTAATTGGAAAGAGTAATCATGGCCACCAGTCGCCTGATCTGAACAATCGCCTAGTGAGTTAAAGTAGAAGTTGTTTTCTACGTGCTCTAGAACTCCAGACAAATAATTGTTGTTTTCAACTTTAAGATCAGCGCTTTTAAATTCTTCTACAATAGCAGTCACTTTCTTTTCTGGTGATTTGAGTGATTGTCCCTCACAGTGAATTGTTTTGGCGAAAACAGAAAGTGGGAGAATAGAAATCATTAAGGCCACGCATAGATGCTTCATTAGATACCTCCAGTTGAATAGGCACCGTATATCAAGGCATCTAAGGAAATGGCCAATTAAAGTTTCTTATACGCGTCATTAGTTCATGTACTGTTCGCGCATTCTTCGCTCTTCTTCTTCCTGGGCCAACTTCTGTTTTTTCAGGATCTTCTCGATTTCTAAATCAAGGCGCTCTTCTGGAGTGAGGTGCTTATCAGTGTTGAAAATCTTTCTCCACTCTTTCTCTGGAACATTTTTATACTGGCCATCTTTTTCACCCACTAAATAAAGAACAAATTTTGCAGGCGATTCTTGATCGAGTGTAAGAACAGCGAGGTCATCTGGTCTCAAGCTATATTGGAAAAGTGTTTTTGTTTCCGGCCATTTAATATTTCCGTAACTAAAAGCAATCATTTCGGCGCACGTGATTTTTTCCAGAGAGTGAGCATTAAACTTAAAGTCGTATTTTTTATCAACTTGTTCTGATAGTGCTTCATAAACATTTGAAGCGCGATCAAGTATTCCATCGATGCGTGTGATGGCAAATTCATCGAGGTTCATAAACGATTCGATACTCTGGAAATTTAATCCTTCTTTACGAATCTCGACAATATTCATTCCTTGTTCAACGAAAGTACGAAATGGTGTGAAGAACTCTTCATCCCAGATGCCAAGAGCGACTAGCTCTTCCTTCGTTCCTAACCACACGCCAACGTGTCCGAAGTTTCCTGGAATCGTAAGATTGGAAAGAGTAAATTTTCGAGTTTCAAAAACTAGATCAAGTGGTTTCAATTTACTTCTAACGAGTGAATTAACTTCCTGATTATTATTTAAACGTCCTGATCTCCATTTCAAATGATCAGAGATAAAACCCCACACGCGAGCAGCTCCAGCAACAACAGATGTTGTTCCTTTAATGGCCGCATCTGATAGTTTATAAAGATTAGGATCGTAATCTCTATGTTGTGGATCCATGATGATGCCATCTGGAAGTTTCGCCTGCTCTTTTACGATCTCTTCTTGAATGTCCTTAATCATTCCAGAGTCAGTGTATTTTTTGTAATAAGCGACGAGATCAGTGAGACGGTAACGTGAGAATTTTGAAAATCCGAGAACGAGTCTTCTTAATTCATTGTCTGCAAAAATACTTTTTCCCATTAAAGAAAGATCGTGAGAGGCAATGGCCTTTGCCAAAACTTTTGGATTACAGTTTAGATCTTTATCTTTGTAGATTTCGAGAAGTCCTTTTAAACTTCCAAAACGGGTCGTTAAATTCTTTTGCAATAAAGTGACATCATAAGCTCTAATCTCGCGCCCAGGAGTCTTCAGAGAGGCTATAAAAGCTTCTGAATCATGTACGGTCTCAATGTGTGAGACAATGATATCTTCGCAAACAGTGTCGGGGATCTCAGCTGCGAAAAGCGGATTAATAGTGGCGGCCAAAAAGAGGGCAATAAGTGTATTTTTCATGCCCTTAAGTTTAGAGGAACTTGGAGCATAACAGGTGAGAGTTGAAATTCTTTTAGGGGGCCGTCTAAGAATTAGACAGTGAATGTTCCAGCATTCGCAGGTACTTATCGCGTGGGACTTCGACCCCACCCAGCGAGGCCACCACCGGTGTCACCATTTGGGTGTCGATCCAGTGAATATCCTGCTGCTGAAGTTTATAAAGAAGTGAAACCAATGCCACTTTAGAAGCATTGTCTTTTGTATGAAACATGGATTCGCCTGAATAAAAACGATTGATACAAACGCCGTAAACTCCACCCACCAATGAATCATCTTCGTAAGCTTCGCAGGAATAAGCATAACCTTCTTTAAACAATTCAATATAGGCATTGATGATATCGTCTGTGATCCAGGTCCCTTGGTTGTCGGAACGTTTCACTCGAGCGCAGTTTAAAATCACAGCTTCAAAATTTGTGTTGAAGCGAATTTCAAATGGGTTCTTCTTTAAAAATTTTCTAAAACTTTTAGAGAGGTGCAGATTATTGAACGCTAAAATGCCACGAGGGTCTGGAGAAAACCAGGCGAGGGGATATTCTTCAGAAATCGGCCACGGGAAAATACCTTGCGAGTAAGCAAGCAGAAGTGAATCCACTTCTAAATCGCCTCCTAGGGCGAGTAGGCCATGCTCATCAGCGGTCTCAACAGGAGGGAAACTTACTATCGCCATTATGTATTCGATCCCATCGCTTGAATAAGGAATGTTGAAAGTGAAGCGGCCACCATTAAAGTCGTTTCAGGTTCAATTTGTTTGATATGCGAAGGCCTTACTAACGGAGCAATCTCCACCATATCTGCACCCGTTATTTTAAAATGCTCGAAGAGTGTCTGCATGATGACCATCGGCTCATGTGGAGAAAGTCCACCTGGCTCAGGAGTTCCTGTGGCGCCTGCATAATTTTGATCGAGACTGTCGATATCAAAACTAATGTAGATTTCTTCAACGTTCATGCTCTTTAATTTGACCACAATCTCATCAGCGATCGCACTTGCTCCACGATCAAAAACATCCTGGGCCCAAATCTGTGTATGGCCGAATTTAGTTTCCCAATGCTTTTTATCTTTACCACTCGAGCGAATGCCAATTTGAACAAGATGAGCAGCGCTCTCAAGATATGGAATGATTTGCGACGTCCATGTTCCAAAACAGAGATCAATTCCCATGCGCTCTTCTAATAAATCTGTGTGAGCATCAAAATGAATGAGGGCCACTTTCTTTCCAGCAGCTTTTTTCGATTCGAGATAAGCGCGAACCATCGGGTAGCTTACAGAGTGATCACCACCAATCATAAAAATTGATTTTGAGGGAAACTGTTCATGAAAGCCACTGGCAAAATCATAAGCAATCGAAAGAGGTGATACAGGAAGTTTCACTGACTCAGAACCATAAATTGATTTGCGGCAATTTGTGATTGTCTGCTCATTTAAGTATTTATCATGCAACAGGTGAGGAATAACTCGAACGTCACCAATGTCGTAGGCGCGAAGATCTTCACGCGATTGAAGAAGCGTTTCTCGCAGATAGAGTGGTCCCCAGTTCGCTCCTCTTTGAATTCCTCCGCCAGAGTCTGAAGGAATTCCGAAGATCACACATTTTGAAAGTGGAAGTGTTTTTTCTAAACTCTCTTCCCATAGTGCGCGAACTCGTTTTTCTTTAACGACGGCTTCACCATAAAGTTTCGTTTGTAGATGTGCGCGTTTTTCTGCGGCCGTATGGACGGTAAAAACTCCTTCACCGGGAGGTGCGAGATAGAGTTTACATTTTGAGAGATATTCATTTCGAGAGATCGTCGTCATAGGAGTCCCTGCGCGTGGACGCGCGAACTTAAAATTTGGTTATTGTATTTATTTTTGAATTCAGATGCCGAGAGTTTTAGAAAATCTTCGATCACTCTTTTTTCAAAATTCAGTGTCGATTGATCGATAGAATTAAAAACACCGGCGATATGAGAAGTTGTTTTTATATTTTTGAGGTTCTTGAAAGTCGCAAAGTCGTTAGGTTCCTGTTCAAAAACATCCAAGACAGCAAATGCCTCAGGATGCGTTTTCAAAAATTCCACAAGATCTTCAGTCTTCACAAGTTCCCCGCGAGCAGCATTGATGAGAAGCAAGCGATCAGAACATTTATGGAGAAATTCAGCATTGATCATGTGAGCATTGCTGAAATTAAGACCACAGGCGAGGATCACAACATCACTATTGATGAAATCACCATGCAGATTTTTGAACGGATCAATCATGACCGGTTTAACATTCAAGGCCTCTAAACTTTTCTTCAAATGCATGCCGATGTGACCAGCACCTAAAATCGTTATTTTCAATTCACTGAGAAGTGGACGTTTGAATGTTCGTGCTTTTTCCCAGGTTGGCTGATGAGGTATGGAAACGACATGATTAAAAAGTGCAGAGAGAATATATTCACTAACGGCTTCGTAACGGATCGAACTTCCTACAACGACATTACAATTAAGAGATTCAACGACAACTTTCGAATAATTATCGTAACCAGAATTGGGATGCAAAATGAGTTTAAGTGAATGAAAATGATCTGTACTAATTTTTGAAAAGTCAGTGTGTGTGTTGGTAATTAAGATATCACAAGGGAACTGGGAAACCATTTCGACTCCCAGAGATTCGAGAGTCGTTTTTTCGCGGGAATTAAAATCTGCAGGAAAATAAGGGGACGTGCTCGTGCGGAAAACTTTTAATTTAGAGGCCCCATTCTTCATAATAAAATTCTTTGTAAGTTGTACGGCAAACTTTCTCAGTTTTCGGCAACTGCTCATCGGCATCGCCGTTTCTAGACACTGGAATTGCCGATACATTATAGCATTTCGTTTCTTTTTTCCAGTAACTATTCCTTGGATCGCGCTCATCATTCATTGGAGATCCGTCCTCAAATCTTAACTCGTAGTCAAAATTGCCAGCGAGTGTTTGAGTGTTTGAAACTTCAATGCGATGACGCTTAGTGGAGAGTAGGTAATTCTTCACTTTAAAACGTGTGTTTTTGTAGAAAAGAACTTCCGCTAAATCATCTGGAGTGACGGTCGCACGACCGAGACGGTAGCGAGTCGGCCAGTGAACATTACCGTAAACAATATAGATCAACTCAGAACATACAATTTTATCGAGAGTGCTGATGTCGAAGTTAAAATCATAGGCCTTACCGATCTGGTCAATACCACGTTTAATTTGCTCGTAAACTAACCCAGGAGTTGAAAGCGCATCTTCTTTGCGTACAACTGTAACTTCATCGATGTTCATAAATGAGTCGATCGTTGAGAGACGAACGCCGGAACGGATGGCCTCTAAAATGACTTTTCCCGATTCGATTTCATCGTGATATTCAATAAGATCAGGGTGATCCCACATTCCAATTTTTTCCAACTGCTCTCGCGTTCCTAAGTAAATGGCCACGTGACCGAAATGTCCTGGAATAAACTTATCTGTTAATACAAACGGGCTCTTTTCCAATAAAAGATCCATTGGTTGAAGATCAGTCAGAAGAAGTTCCTTGGCATCAGGAGAGTTGAAAAAATAACCTTTTCTCCAATGAATAGAACCGGCAATATTTCCAAAAACTTCACTCAGCGTATTGGTAACCTGGTTGAAGAAAATAATGATGGAGTCAGCAAGCTGAAAGTTTTCGAGCTTAAAAGATGTTTCGTTTTGAGCAATGGCCTGTGAGCTTTCGCTCTCCATAAAATGTTGAAGCATGAACAGTGAATCTGTTTCAGCTTTAAATAATTCTTTCAGTTCAGCTTCTAGTTTACGAACCAGAATGACATTTTGGAGAAATTTTTTATCTTCCACAATTCCGGAAACAGTTTCAATTTGTTCGTTGATCGCCTTTAACGTTTGTTTCTTTTGATCATCAAGCGTGTTCTTAATGATTCGTCTTAAACTTCCGTCTTGAGCATAGAAAATCTTATGAATTTCTCTAATATGATCAAGCATCATGAGAGCAGAAGTGAGGTAAATGATGTGCGCGCGAACCATAGGATTCTTTTGGTCCAGACGTGCATAAGTATCGGCCATGACGACTTTTCGGTATTCATAAAGCTCGATCACTTCAATAAATTTCAAGTTAAACTTTACCAACAGTTCAAAAGACTTTTTAATTTTATAAAGCTCATCACCCGTCAGCGTGTCTTTTCTTTCGATCTTTTTAAGGAGGTCACGGGCAAGCTCATTATCAAACCCTCGTAATTCATTAAAGAGCTCTGTGAGCGCCTTAAAGGACTTCAAGTTACCGTTAATGTCGCGAAGTGGACGAGTTTTATTGAATTCAATTCGATCAAGTTGCATCTCTGCCCCTTGAAAGAGTGACGTGATAGAGTCATGGGTCGCGGCCACTACTTTAGTATTGTAAAGCATGGACATTGTTAGTATAAATAGGGCGAGAACTCTCATCTCTATCTCCGCTGGTGTGACGTCGAATTTGTAACATTTTCCCGAGCTTGACTCAAGGCGCAAAGAGGGATAATGAAATATCTTCACGATTATCTAAAAGGGCGTTCTTATTAATTCTAACTGGAACTGAAATGATTACAATAAAATCAACTAGAGAAATTGAACTTATGAGAGCGACGGGGAAACTCGCAGCGAAGACTCTTGAATATATCGAGCCTTTTATTGTTCCTGGCGTGAGCACGGACTATATCAATCAACTTTGCCACGACTTCATCATCAAAAATGGCGCTTATCCTTCTTGCTTAAACTACAACGGATTTCCAAAATCAGTTTGTACTTCTCTAAACGAAGTTATCTGCCATGGAATTCCCCGCGAAGACGAGATCATCAAAGACGGAGATATTTTAAATGTCGACGTTACAACTTATTTAAATAAATTCCACGGTGATACAAACAAAACGTACCTCGTGGGAAATGTTTCTGATGAAGTAAAAAAACTTGTGGAAGTCACATATCTTTGTACGCGCGAAGGAATCAAAACAGTTCGCCCAGGTGGACGCATTGGTGATATCGGTGCTGTTATCCAGGAAATTGCTCACTCTTACGGTTATTCAGTTGTAGAAGATTATTGTGGTCATGGTATCGGCCGTGATTTCCACGAAGCTCCGCAAGTCGTTCACGTTGGAAAAAAAGGCACAGGCCCTGAAATGAAACCAGGAATGACTTTTACGATTGAACCCATGATCAACTTAGGCAGAAAAGAAGGAAAAGTTTTAAAGGACGGATGGACTGTTGTCACTCGTGATAAAAAATGGTCAGCGCAATTTGAGCACACCATTCTCGTGACACCAGACGGACATGAAATCCTTACTCTTCGCTCTGATGAAACTCCCTAATGATTTTTAATGCGCAGGCATCGTATCAAGATCGGTTGACTCTCTTTTTGGATATTTCTCCTAAAGACGATACGATCAAAGATTTCTTTTACGAAGGTCCTAAGGCCAAATCTCATCACGATGAATTTGAGGAACTCAAAAAAATTGTGTTGGGAAAAAAGATCACTGATCTCAAATTTCTTTCCCGCAGCTCTCTTTCTCACGAACATTTAACCGAAAATTTTCAACGTCCCATAGCTTCACTTTCGCTCACGCTCATGAAAGAGGCCATTCTCCAATATCTGGGAGAAAACAGAACATATAAGCAGGAAAAAGATTATCTCTGTCTTTGTTTTGGTGTGACGAAAAGAGAGATCGTCAAAGAAGTACTGGCGAGTTCAACGTTTGATCTGAAAGATTTAGTCATGACGACGAGAGCGACTTCGGCCTGTGGTAGTTGCAAAGAACAGATCGTATCTCTTATTGAAAAGACAAGACTGGAAAACGGACTTATCAAAGGTCTCTCAAATTCCCGAGCACGCGTGGATAAAGAAGGACATTGGATTAAAATTCTTGATCTCTATCCAGGACCACTGCTTGTTAAAATTGATCAATTAAAAAACGATTGGATGAAACGAGAAGATATTGTTGATAAATTTTCAATTGAGTTTGTTATGATCGAAGGATTGCATCTGGATGTTGTGATCACTGATGATCATGGTAACAGCGATCACAAACGTGGTAAGGCCCTTATAGAAGCGTTGACTGATTATCTTAAATCACAAACGGGCGTTCTTTTTTTTCTTCACCTTCGCTGATCTTTCAGCTTGTTTTTCACAGCGCGCTTTGATCTCAGAAATTTTTTCGAGCTTTGTAAAAACCGGAGCGAGTTTCGTTTTCTGGTGAATGATTTGATGAGTGCTCATTTCCTCTTCTAAAAATTTTAATTTTTCATTGAAGCTGACAAGCTCTGGAATGGCCTTCTCTAAACAATCGGGAGTCGCCATCTCTGATTGGATGCCGGCAATGTAAGAAATGAAGAGGCGTGGCACTTGTTTGTTAAATTCGTTGATGTAGGCCATTTTGAAGGGACGCATGCTGGGGTCAACACCAGATAGACTCAGGTCATAGACTTCATTTTCTTTGAGGAGTAGGAGGCGAAGAAGTCCGACCGAAGGAGAGTGTTTTTTTCCTGCACAAATTTCGTTGATGTATTCGCGTTTAACGGTGATGTCGTTGGCCGAAGCCAGTTCGTTAATAAACTCCTGATTGAGGCGGAAAAGAGCGTCGGGCGGCCCTTTTTTATGAAGCCTCTCTTCTTCTTTTGCTAAGCATTGGAGCAGGAGGTTTTGCTTTGGTGAAGCTGCCTGGACCAGATCTGCCCCCATTGAGACGAATAAAGCTAGACCAAATAGTGTTCTCAGAACCATTGAACAAATCCTCGTTTTTTTTACAAACATGCCCTCTAAGTATATAGTTCTCTTAAACACACCACAAGTCTCTCTAAGGATCTAACTTTGAAAGAAATGAGTTTTTGGGAACACGTCGAAGAATTGCGCAAAATGTTTATGCGTGTTGCGATCATATTGGCCGTGGCCTTTGTTTGCACAACCTATTTTGCCGACGACATCACTGAATATCTACTGGCCCCACTGCGAGCTTCTCTTCTTGATACGAAAGCTGGTGTGATCGTTTATCACAATATTTTTGATAAAACGTTAGTTCAATTGAACGTGAGTATTTGGTGGGCGATCATGTTCTCGTCACCGTTTTGGTTTTATCAAGTATGGTCGTTCATCCGTCCGGGACTTTATTCTCATGAAATAAAAATGGTGAAGCCATTTATGATTTTTGGATGGGTTCTCTTTATCGGAGGAATGGCGTTCGGTTATTATCTCGTGTTTCCTTTCGCTTTCAAATTTCTCTCGATGTACGGTGTCTCCAATGTCGAGGCCAACATCAATCTCAAAGACTACATCTCCATGTCGAGCCAGATTCTGTTACTCATGGGAGTGCTTTTTCAATTTCCGAACATTCTTCTCATTCTTGGTTTCATGGGACTCGTTACTAAACAAGTTCTGCGCAAATTTCGTCGATATGTTTATGTCGGACTTGCGGTCATCGCCGCCATTTTTTCTCCGGCCGACGTGATCAGTATGCTGGCCGTGTGGATTCCACTTCTCGTGCTCTATGAATTGGGTATTATCCTTGTTGCCTGGATTGTTCACCCCTACCTCAGTAAAGTACACTTAAAAAAATAGGATTTGATTCATGACACTTTTTAAAAAAATTTTAAATGAATTGCTGCTGCCTTTGATTCTTTGCTGGTTTCTTATGACAGTGTTTGTAGACATCTTTACCGTTCCTGTCGTGTTTAGAAACGTTACGAGTTTGCAGGAAGCGGGGAAAGTCGGAATGATGGTTTTCTCTCGCTACAATATTTTTGAAGTTGTTTTTGGAACAATCATTCTCATTACTGCACTTCTAAGATTTCCTTCGCGCAAGATTTTTTATTTTGCTCTTCCGCTTTTTACCCTTTCATTACTTTATACATTCATCATGACTCCTAAAATTATCGCTCTTACGGAAGCGATTCACATGACGGCAGTAGGTGATGCTCAATACGCCATTCTTCAAAGTGAACACGCTAAATTTCACAATATGTACCGTCAGTTTGATACGACAAAACTCATTGTCCTTCTCATTTTCTTCGGTGTTGTGTTTGCTGAAAAAATTAAAACAAACAAGGACGTTGTATGATTCTAATCACAGGTGGCGCAGGCTTCATTGGAAGTGTGCTGGCAAAAAAACTAAATGACTTGGGTCATGAAGATTTAGTCATCGTTGATAAACTTGAATCATCAACGAAATGGAAAAATCTTCGCGGCATTAAATACAGCGAATATATTCATGCGGATGAACTTTTCGCTGGCGAATACGATGATCTTATTGCTGAAGCAGATCTCGTTTTTCACATGGGTGCTTGTTCCGCTACAACAGAAAAAGATGTCGACTTTCTTATGAGAAACAATGTGGCCTACACGAAAGCACTCTTTCGTTTCGCCGCTGCTAAAAATATCCCCTTTATTTACGCGAGCTCTGCAGCTACTTATGGTGAAGGGGAGCAAGGTTACAGTGATGATCACTCAAAAATTCCATCACTCTTGCCAATGAATCCATACGGCTACTCAAAACAATTAGTCGATGAATGGATTTTAAAAGAAGAACACAAACCTGATCATTGGTTTGGTCTAAAATTTTTCAATGTTTATGGACCTAATGAGTATCACAAAGAAGATATGCGTTCATTAGTACACAAGGCCTTCGAACAAATTCAGCAAATGGGAAGTGTAAAACTTTTCAAATCACATCGCCCTGATTTCAAAGACGGCGAACAGTTACGTGACTTTATTTATGTAAAAGATGTTGTTCAAGCAATGCTTTTACTAGCTGATCCAGAAAAGAGTGCACACTCAGGCATTTACAATTTAGGAACGGGAAAAGCGAGAAGCTTTCATGATCTTGTTAAAGCAACTTTCAAAGCGATGAACAAAGAAGCGAAGATTGAATTCATCGATATGCCGGAATCCATTCGCGGGCAGTATCAGTACTTCACGGAAGCGGACATGACAAAAATGAAGAAGGCCCTCCCGGAAATGACATTCACATCTCTGGAAGAGGGAGTTGCAGACTACGTGCAAAACCATCTCATGAAACCGAACCCGCACTGTTAAGGAGTTATGATGAAATTCCAAGGTGGAGTGAAAGAAGCCGCAAAGATGCTCGCAGGACTGTCTAAATCGGCCCGTGAAAAGGTTTTAGAAATAATAAGTAAGAAAGATCCTGTTATGGCGCAGACGCTCCATAAAAGCATGTACACGCTTGAGGATCTTCAATACCTCACACCCATCATGGTGATTGAACTTGTTCGCTCCATTAAAGTACCTGACTTGGGACTTGCTTTAAGAATTGCCTCTCCCGAACTCAAGAATCATTTTCTCAAGAATACTCCCCGAGGAATTCGTCAGGAACTTGAAGAAATTCTCATGGGGCCGCCTCAACTAACTTCTAAAGTAGAGGAAGCTCAAGAGCGAATAATGGCGGTTGTGAGAGAGAAAATCGATAAGGGGCAGCTGATTATCAATAAAGACGGCAGCGATACTCTCGTCTAAATTTCTGACTTTATATCTCATGTCACCACTTGTTTCACTTAACTGGTGTCGCTTTCACATCTCCAGTTACCAATAGCACCAGCTAAATTCATCAACTATTGTTTGCCATAGGACCAACTTGCTGAATTCCGTAGGACCAGAAATTAGTTTTTACATAACTAGTTTGGCATGAAGTTCGCTTTATATAAAAGCAGAGGATGAAGAGAGTCTAGGATGGATGCTTCTGACTTCGTTTTTTTCTAGGATGGGAGAAAACCAAATGATGGCCAAGGAATGGAGACTAAAACTTTACAGGGGAAACCATGAGAGACCAGACAAGCGGAAAAAAAGGATTTTTCACCATTTCTGAGCTACAAAAAAACGTTTCAAAATTTTTCTCACTCCTAATGCATCCACCCCGACAACTTGTACCCGCACGAGTCCTTGTACCTGTAAAACGTGTCCCACAAGCGAAAAGGGATTGGTAAGGTTAATAATCTAATTATTAGCTAGTAAGCATGAAATAAAATTATTTAACGTTTAGGCAATTAAGGCGTACTTTCATTCCCTATGAAGTACGCCCTTTTTATTTGGTCCATTCTTTTCTTTATTCATTCAGCACAATCGGCTGAACCATCAGCAACTTCTATCCATTCATTCAAACAATCAAAGGCCATTCTAACGCTTGTTCAGTTTATGAATGAAGTAAAAGAAGACTTGCCGGAAGCCGTCCTCTTAAGTGACAAAAAATTAAAAATCACTCAACCAGAAAACTGTGAAGAAGTACCTGCTCATGTTGTCTTGAGTGAAACATTAAAAGGTATCAAAAAAGTTATTCGATTCTATCCAGATGAAGAACTTCCACTAGAAGAGGCCTATGCTGATCTTGAAAATTATATCGGCAGTAAAACTTACACTAAATGTGTGATTGAGCGAATCGCACGCGAACAAAAAATCAAAACTTATTATTATCTCAATACATTAGACCGTAAGGCCGTTCGTATGGACATAATAACCCTGCTCTCGAATGAGTAGTGAAAAAATGAGTCCACAACATTTCAGACTTCATACATATTAAGGGCCATTCAGGCCCTTTTTTCATTTGATCAAAGCATTTCAGGTTGGCACGGGCCATGCACACTACATTCTCGAAACGGCTCAGGACGAGTTGTTTTAGCGAGAAAGGATTTTTCGCGTTTATCTCGAAGGAATGTAACGAACACCACAGGAGTACATATGAATCTCGAAACGTTAAAGCAATTTGAAAATCTTTTCATCGAGCTAAAGAAAAACACTCTTAATGAAATGAAAAAAGATGAACCATCATTTGAAAAAGGTGATGAAGTTGATCTTACACAAGAAGAGCGTTCACGTGAAATCGAGCTGAAACTTCTTGGACGTCAGAACTTCATGCTAAAAAAAATCGACAATGCTCTTTTTAAAATAAAAAACGGTACGTACGGAATTTGTGAAGAGTGTGATGGAGAGATTGAAATGAATCGTCTTCGCGCTCGTCCAGTTGCTACTCAATGTATCGCATGTAAAGAAGAAGAGGAAAAAGGCGAAGGGCAAATGCTTTATGAAAAGCGCTCACACACTCAAGGTAAAGGATTTGGTCCAAACGTGATTCCGCTAAGAGCACATGTTCAAGAATTAGAAAATGTGATGGCAATCAATTCTGATTATTAATTGTTTACAAAAGATTTCTGTTTAAGCCCCCTTATTACAGGGGGTTTTCTTTTTTGTGCTAAAATTGTTGGCAATCACCGTAAGCCTAACTTTTTCATTTTACTCCAAGTCATTGTTTGCCGATGAACTCATAAAAGTGTGATTCTTTCTTCTATAATAAATTTATCTTAAGACACTCTTTTAAAATTTAATTGAAACAGGTGGATTTATGGCAGTAGTACTCGTTTTAGAAAGATCTGATAAAAAAGATGACCCGAAGGTAGAGATACCTGTTGTAAAAAAAATTGTTTTAGGTCAGTCGCCTTACTGTGATGTCACTCTCAATGATAAAATGGTTGCGAAGATGCAATGTGAAATTGAGTTTTCAAAATCAGGTCATATCGTAGTGACGAACGTAGATCAAAAGCGCGATGTGTTTTTGAATAAATCTAAACTTAAACGTGCGGGTCTAAAACTTGATGACGTGTTGAAAATTGGTCCTTTCGTTTTAAGAATCGATCCGACAAAACTCACACCGGAAGAATCGGCAGTGATTAATACTGAGTTTGAAGAATACGTTTAAGATTTTTTAAACTCTCGGCCGTTGCATCTTTCTTTGCAGGAGCTGGGTCCTTCTCATTATAACCTTGGTCTTTAAGCCATTCTTGAAGCTGAGCGATTGTCACTTCATTTGACGCCAGCACTTTTTGTTCAGCTTCCAACTCATAGGCGACATTTCCATCTTGGTGAGTTTCACCCAACGTGAGATCTAATTGAACTGTTTTGAGTTTCACTTTGAGGGAGAGTCGCTGCTTTTTGTTGGTGTGGGTAACGAAATAATTTGATTGACCTTCGCATGGTGGACAATGAGTTCGGTTAAAAAGAATAACTCCTTTTTCATGCAGCCCATGCTGAATATTCTTTGCTGAACTTAGAGCGATGGGGTTTAAATCTTTAAGCTGATTGTTGTAAGTCTGGATTATGGACTTTAGGTGTTCAGGTCCATTTATATCTTTACGAAACGATTGTGTTTCATTGACGGAAAAAGAATCGATTTTTGTTTGCGAGATTTTTTTCTGGACCTGCCATTCAGCACCATCAGCTTTTATCATGAGTCTCATTTTAAAGTGTGGTGCTAAAACGTAGTTTTCTTTTTCATAGAGATCAAAATAAAAATCCTCGCGTGATTTTTCTTTCGCATTTAAGACGAGGAATTTTTCTTTCAAAGTTTGATAATTGGAAATAGAAAGAGGGAGATTAAACTCCCTCTCAATTTTATCTTGGGCAAGAAGTGTTGATGAAAGTATAAAAAGCGTTATTACAAAATTTCGCATGTACTGAAATTACCAGAAGAGCTGGATAATGTCTGTACATTGCATGTTCGCATCAGGAGTCATCTTTTTTGCAACCTGGGACGCGTCTTTACCGAGCACATGTTTAAAAAAGTCCGATCCATACTTTACTTGGTAAGGTTCTTTCACAGGTTCAAAATACTTTTTAGAGTTTTCCTGAATCTTTTTGAACAGGGCATCTCCTTTTCCTTTTCCATATTTTTCTTCTAAATTTTGAATGGCAAATTTATGGAGTGTATCTTCTGAATTTGGAAATTCTGCATGTTCAGTAGCATCGTAAACGGCACCTAACTCATCAGGGAAGGTAATAAGGGGAAGAAGGAACTCAACTTCACCAGCTAACCCCGAAGTATTGTAGGTAAGTGATCTGGGGTCTAAAAAGAAAACTGTTTTACGGTTGTATCCAAAATTGTGAGCAATGGCGTAGCGTGGAGAAAAAGACATGAATGGACTTCCGACAGGATCACCTGCGTGAACGGCGAACATTGTACTGATTCGCGCTGCTCGTGTGTAAGTGCTGTCACCACCATTAGTAGCAATCGTTTTTTCATACATGGCCGTCAATGAACGGAGGCGACGGTTATATGATCCTTGGTTTTTAGTGAGGATCGTCGACATCAAAAATATCTTATGTTCTTTAAGCGCTTTATCTTTTGAGAGCTCTACGCCGTCAACGATGCTCGTATTGATCAAGTCATCCTGAATACCACGATAAATCATGATTCTCTTATCCATCGGAAGAGGGTTCACCATGATGTCTAATTGTGTTTCCCAATATTTTTTTTCAAAAGGGGGCATTTGCTCCCATGGAAGATAAGTACGAAGAAGTTCAGCAACACCTTTTCTGTCGTTTTTAGCTACTAAAGTTTTGAACTGCTTGTCTTCAGTGGCCTTATCAAGTTTATCAATGATCGCCTTACGTTGTTCGATTTTAACTTTACGAGATTTAGCTTCAGCTTTTTCGGTCTTCTCGAATTCTTTTACCTTCTCTTCCCAATAGACTAATTGGTCTTTGAGTTCTGGAGCTGGTTCACCATAATAGGCACCTTCCATTGAGAATTTGATGTTATCTCTTCTTAACTTAGCAAGGACTGACATTGAAGTGATGTCACCTTGTTTGGCATTGTAGAGAAGTTCGGGCAGAGAATATTTAGTATTAAATGATGTTCGTGATGTGTACGTTAAAAAATTGGTCAATTCCGTATGGACTGTTTTGGAAACCTTTTCGTCACTGTGTGTGACAATTATTTTGTATTCGTTGAGGTTAACTTCCAGGTCGAATTTCAATTCAACATTGGCCGGCAGTTTTTCTTTTTTAAAATCAACTTTATAAAATTCTGTATGTTGAAGTCCGGTGTTTTTTAATAAAACTTCAGTTTCACTTGTTCCTTTTTCAAATGTAAGCA
The DNA here is from genome assembly GCA_946480715.1 of uncultured Bacteriovorax sp. The sequence goes on from CAMLKK010000006.1 coordinate 113,845, forward strand.
GTTCTTCGTAAGAAAGAGGCGGCTCACTGTTAGCGATATTTCTCTCGATACCAAGCGGAGAAGTACAGCTCGACAGTAACGAGAATGAAAGGAGGAAAACGAACAACTTTTTCACGTTAAAAACTCCGGTGAAAGAAAACCTAGTATTTTGATCGGATGATTTGGGTGAAAAGTTTAATGTGGCAAAAGTTTGGACACTTTAAACAAAAAGGCCCGCAGAAGCGGGCCCATCATTGTCTAAATTTTAGAGAGCAAGGTTAGTGAGTTCTTGCATCAGCTCTTGAGTGCGGCTGACGAAAGCTTCGCGGTCTTCATGTTTAAGTCCTTCGCTTGAAATGTGAGCAAGGTCTTCTACGTGGTGACAGATTTTTTTCACTAGAGCTTCGTTCGTTCCTTTTTCGTGAAGTTTAAGCGCGTTTTGAATGATCGGACTTCCTGGGTTGATGACCAAAGTTTTCTTCACTGGGAACATTGATTCGTTCCCCATGTTTTTTGCCATTTGGTGCATACGTTTCATTTGTTCATCAACTTTGAAGTAAGCAGGAGATTTCGAGTTTTTGATTTTCACGATCTCGATATCTTTTAAGCCGCCGTGGTTAAGAGAGTCAGCGTCTTCTTCTTCCTCAGTTTTTCCTTCCGTTTTTCCAATCAACACGTTCGTGAAGAGATCCTTCACTTTTACATCTGAGTCTGTAGTCGCTTCCTGATCAAGGAGAGTTGCAATTTCAGAATCAACAGACACAAATTTATAAGCGTGTTCACCAAGTTTCGTGAATTCTACGTGCTGAGTGAAATGCGGATCGATGTATGATTCTGTTTCAATCGCGTGAAGGCCTGAAGCAAGAAGTTCTTTTCTAAGAGCGTAGTCCGATTTCCCTTTTTCGAAGTACAGAACTTTTCCTTCCATCTTCGTTTTGAAGTTTTCCGGAATTGATTCACGGTATTCATTTAATGTGACGAATTTTCCTTCTGAGTTTCTGAAGACAACATAGTCTCTCATCATCTCATCGAACTTCGTATCAGAGATAGCTCCGTACTTGATGAAGAGTGAAATATCATCCCAGATTTGTTCATAACGAGCGCGATCGTTATTGAATAGTTTCTTTAAGCTCTCAGCGACTTTTTTGATAACGTAGTTTGAAATTTTCTTTACGTTCGGATCACCTTGAAGTGAAGAGCGAGAAACGTTCAGTGGAATGTCGCTTGAATCAATTGATCCTTTTAGGAGCGACAAGAATTCCGGAACGATATCTTTTACATTGTTCGAAACAAAAACTTGTTTGTTATAAAGTCTGATGTTCGATTCATTGAAAGGTTTGTTTGGATTTAATTTTGGGAAGAAGAGAACCCCATCAAGTGTGAATGGGTGATCAACTCTTAAATGAATCCAGAAAAGCGGATCTCCGTCCATTGGGAATTGTTTACGGTAGAATTCTTTGTAGTCTTCATCCTTTAATTCTGACGGATCTTTTTTCCAGATTGGTTGAGTGTCGTTTACCACTCCAGGATGAGCGCTCTCTTCTTTCGCTTCAGCATCACGAACTGTGATTTCATACGGCATGAAATCGCAGAATTTTTTCAGAGTAGAAGAGACTTTCCAGGCGCTCAGAAATTCTTCTGATTCTGGATTAATATGCAGGGTGATTTTTGTTCCTACTTCTGATTTTGTGCTGTCTTCAAATACGTAATCAGTTTCGCCTTCGCAAATCCATTTTGTTGGTTTTGCACCTTCATTCATTGAAAGAGATTCGACTTCAACCTTTGTTGAAACCATAAAAGCTGAATAAAAACCAAGACCGAATTTACCAATAATATCCGTGTTCGGAGTATTGCCTTGGTCTTTCATTTTTTTAACGAATTCTTCCGCACCCGAGAAAGCTAGTTGAGCGATATACTTTTCAACTTCCGCTTCGGTCATCCCTAAACCATTATCTTCAAGCACGATTGTTTTATTTGGTTTATCGACAGTCACAGTGATTTTTCCTGTCGGGATTTCCTGGTTCATCGTGCGCGCTAGTGTCGCTCTTTTCGTGATCGCATCTGTTGCGTTGGCGACTAATTCGCGCAGGAAGATATCATGTTCTGAATAAAGCCATTTTTTAATGATCGGAAAAATATCTCCGGTGTTAACGCTAATCGTTCCTTTGCGTGATGTCATGATTGCAATCTCCTCTTTGGTTCCTTAAACTATCTTAAAACTGTTAGACGAATACAACATGGTATCAAAGAGAGTAGAGTCAAGGTTATGACCCAAAAAAATTATGAAACTGCCCAAGCGCCTCAGGATGTTATTATAATCACAACAGGCGGAACGATTGAAAAAACCTACGATGAGTTTGACGGCTCGCTAGAAAACCGGGGAACGTCGATTAAAAACCGCATTCTCTCGAAACTTCGCTTACCATATACGAATATTCTGGTTCATCCGCTTCTTTCCAAAGATTCACTTTATATGGACGACACTGATCGCGATCTCATTTGTAAAACTGTTCAAGAAGAGCTCACCAAAAATGCTCCGATTGTTATTTTACATGGCACGGACACGATGGCGCTTTCGGCGAAATATTGTTTCGATCGTATCTCATCAATCAACGTACCGGTGGTCTTCACTGGAGCTATGATTCCGATGGGATTTGATGATACAGATGCAACTCAAAATGTAACGGAAGCATTATTAGCAGCAAAACTTCTCGTTCCAGGATTTTATATTTCGTTTCATAATCAGATTTTTAAAGTTCCGCATGTTCAAAAAAATAAATCGAAACGCACATTCGAGTCGCTTCCATGAAATCAAAAGATGTTCTGATTCATTGCTGGAAGCAATCGACGAGTGATTATCAAATTCATAAAAAGGTTTATCGCAAAACTTTTTTATGTCTTATTGCTCTTGAGATTTTTAGCGCGTTTCCCTGGGAAATGGTGACTGGTGAATCAAACAGTGGATGGGAAATTGCGGCCAATATTTTTATCGCTATTCTTAGCATTGTTGTTTCTGTAGAGATCATCAATATTTTTAGAAGCATTCAAACGAATCGTCCCAAAGAAAGTTTGCTTTATACGTTTCCTACGTTTTTTGTCTACACACTTTACTATACCTTGATTCTTGGACTTGGAATTCTGTGTTTTGTGATTCCCGGAATTCTCGCTTTCATATTTTTAAGTCTTGCTCCACTAGCTTCGATCATGTCACCAGAGGAGCCAGCTTTCAAAAAAAGTATTGCACTTGTAAAAAAGAAAGTGGGCGTAGTTGTTCTTGCAGGATTAATCACACTGGCACTTGAGTTCATTCCTCTTGCAGCTGATTTAATTCCATTCATTGATGTTCGCCTTCTCATTCAAGTAGGGCTTGCTGTTCCGATCGCCTGGGTTACATTGATAACAACTCAAACATTGGTGCGGATTTATTTATTTCTGGAACCCCATAAATAAGAAGTCCAAAAGAGTCGGGTAGTGCCCACTCAAGGACTCACTTTTTTCATTGGGTGAGACTAGGAAAGAGGTCACAAAAGGCCTGTAAACCCCTGAAAGAGCTCTCAATTGTCATCATCGTTCCAACTAATTTTCAGGACCTAAGCTTTTAAAATTAAAATAATACTTAGGAATACCGAGAAGGGTGCAGTGATGACTGTGAAAAAGACTCCACATATTTTGGCCCCTCTAATGCTCTTGCTGGCATTGCTGGTTTCTTCGTCTTGTATCGAAAATCAAGGTCTGCGCGCAAAATCACTTAAGTCAGCGACGAATTTAACGGGTTCAGGTTCAACAGGAAATAATGCTGTTCCTGATACGACGACAACTGATCCGTCTACCGTCATGACTCAAAAAGTAGAACTCACTCACTTAGTTGATCCATTCGACGGAACTTACAAAAAGAAAGTTACGATTCCAAAAAACTTCAAAGGTAATCTCTACATTGCCGGACTTAACGTAGCAGCTCTTCAAGATAAAATTATTCGCGTGCGTTTTAATTTTGGTCTTGATCGTCAGTCGGTTCCTTTTACAGCAACAGTTGCTCGTGCACCTGGGATCATTCCTAAAACAGATATTCAAGTTCTTGTTGTTGATATGAATAGCAAGCCGCTTTCTAAAATGAGTTTGGGATACAATCTTTTTGACTATAACGATTACGATGCTGATCCTACGAAAGAGCCAGTCACGAATCCTCGTGATGGAGGTCTTTACTGTCGCGGTCTTCAGCTTGAAGACGATCCAACATTTCCAGCGACATCTTCGTCATGTACGACAGCTACTGACAAATGTCTTTATACGTACGCTAAAATTACAGACACAACTCTTTACAACAATACAACGGGAATCGCGAACATTCCGACTCGTCCTCAAATCTGGACGGAGACATCGGGAGAGCGTACTCCAAGCATAACGGCCGCAAGTACAACAATGTGTCTTCCTGATCACGAAGATGTTATAGGCTTCAACGATTTATTCGGAAGACCGCTTACAGATGGCCTTAACTACAATGATTTAGTTTTAGGCTCTCGCTATCGTGGACCATATCGCGCGATCAATACAGCTGGTTGGAAAATAAAAGGTGATGCTCTCTTTAATACGACATATGGTCTCTTTAAAGTTCGCAATGCGAGCGATCCTTTTACTGGTTATCAATCATTCTTGTTCCCGCGCGCAGGAGCTTTAGCTCTTGGCCAGGGTGTAAATTATCTCGGATCTACTGATCGTTTTGGCGTTCGCGGAACAATGACAAGTGATTCAACAGGAACGACAAAATACGTTGATGGTTGTAATCACCGCGTACTTAACTACAACACTGTGACGAGCGAAAACATCGGTTCATGTAACGTTAACTCTTCGATTGAAGTCTACTACGAAAAAGACGGTAAAGAGATTAACATCACTACTGATAAAACAATCAAGCTTCAAGTTATTCGTCCAAGTCAAACAGACTTCGAAGGAAAAGAAGTTTTAAGTTCAGCTTTCAAAAGTTGTGAAAATTCTTCTTCATGTGGATCGAGTGAATGTTGTTTTAACAATCGTTGTTGGTCAAAAGATCTCGTGAGCCAATGTGTGGATCAACTTCCAGTTATTGGTAACCAGGAAGTAGGTACGGCCTGTACATCTGATTTAGAGTGTTCAAGTTTATGTTGTAATTCTTCAACCGGAACGTGCGCACCTCATAATCCAAACGGTGCAGCTCCAGCTTATTGTGGAAAAACATCAGGACAAAGATGTGTGGCCAAAGAATTCTGTCAGCCACAAGTTATTCCTATTTGTAAAAAAGTTAAAATTCTTCCAGTTCCAACTGATGGAAGACCGCCTTGTACAATCCGTTGTACACCGACTGAAACATACGGTGACTGTAAGGCCGGATATTGCACGCCACCAATTGCGCCGACTCCACCAGTTCTGGATCCAACTGATCCAAATACATGTAATGGAATGGTTGACCCTTAATCCATAATCTTTCACAATAGTCGTGGAAAATGAAAATGCGATAAGGAAATCAGCGTTATGTTCAATAAAGATTGTTATCTTGACCACGTGGCCATTGCCGTAAAAAACCTCGATCAAGCTCAAAAAATTTGGGAAGACTTAGGTCTAAAATTTAATGATCATCGTGAAGATGTTCCCTCACAAAACGTGACGACAGCTTTCGCTCACATTGATGAGCATGCTCACATCGAACTTCTTTGTCCGATTAACGAACAAGGGCCGATTCAGAAATTTATCGAAACAAAAGGTGAAGGTATTCACCACATGAGTTTTAAAGTTCCTGATGTTCGCAAAAAATGTGATGAACTAAAAAGCATGGGCTACAAACTTATTTATGAAACACCAGTACCTGGTGCAAATAACTGTCTCGTTAATTTTATCCATCCAAAATCTATGGGTGGTGTTTTAGTTGAAATTTCGGAGTCAATGTAATGCAGTCACAAGTGTATCTTCCTCGATTAACTCTAGTGAATAAAATCTTGATCATTGTCTCTTCTGCGATATTTCTTATTGGTTTCGCACTTAGCATGACTAACGGAACAGGACTCTATCATTTGATGGGACTTTCTGCTGACAACGTCATGAGCGGATATGTTCACACCATTTTTACTTATCCATTTCTTTCACGTTCGATCATGGAAGTTATTCTCAATTGCCTCATGCTGTGGATGATGGGCTCAGAGTTCGAAGAAAACTGGGGCCGCAAGCGCTACATCAGTTTCCTTTTAACGACAGCGATCGGGGGGGCCGTTCTTTATCTCCTGATCAACTTCATCTTTTTTAAAGGTCATCCTGTATTTGAATTTCCGTTAACGGGAATGGGAGGCATCGTCGGTGCCCTCTGTATGGCCTATGCCGTTATTTATCCCGACCGCATTTTTTCGTTTCTCATGATCATTCCCGTAAAGGCGAAGTATTTTTGCGCTTTATTGGTCATTATCGCCCTCTATCAGGGCATTGCCAGTCCATTGGGGATTGGGGCCTGGGGACAGCTGGGGGCCATTCTTTCGGCCTATATTTTCATGGTGGTCATTAGCCATAAAAACTTTAGAAAGCTCTCAGAAAAGATGACCCAAATGACGCAGGCCCGACCTAAAAAAAGCAAGGCCAAACTCTCAATCGTCAAAGATGACAACGAGAATCCACCAAAGTATTGGCATTGAGCGACTTTGGTGCTATGGTCATAACTTCTAAAATTCAAGACATACATAAATTATAAAGAGGCACTCATGAGACTTAGTAGAGCATTAGAAGAAAAATTAATGGATGTTCGTTTAAGAGATAAACTTCTTGCTGAAGGGAAGATCACAAAAGAAGAAGTTAAAAAGTTTCTTGATTCAATGAACGATGAGACAAAAAATTCTACTTATACTGACGAAGTTCAAGAGGAAGAATAAGTCGAAGAATAAGTCGAAGAATAAGTCTATTGAACAATGTAGCTGGCGAAGAAGATATTCTTCACAGCTACAGACCCTAAGGCCTTGTTGATTTCTCTTCTCAAACGATCTTCCAGCAGAATTTTTCCAGACAATGTATTCAATTCTTCAGGACTCATTTTCGACGAAATATCGATGATACGATCTTGAACTACCGGTAAGTTTCTTTTCACAAATTCCAATTCATCCGATTTAAAAAGCACCAAATGAACTTCGAGTTCAAGCCAGCGCATGCGCGAGTTTGAGGCCTCTGCTTTGGGAGTAAGGCTGATGACAAGTTTATCAATTTTAAAAAACGTAGGGATGGCCTTCGCGTCTACAGATTCCATGAGGGCAGCTTTTTCTGCTTCTTCATTGATGGGAGGGCGTTTGTAAACTTTCTCGGTGTAGTAAAAGAGTCCGGCCACTGCGATAGTGGAGACGAGCATGAGGGCGATGAGAATGGTATCTAAGAGACGTTTACCGGTCATATTACAAGAGTAACATGACCGGCAAAATTATAAAGACTAAAATGGAAGTTTTGTGTACGGAAGACCTAGATCCTGAGCAACTTGCTCGTATGCTAGAGTCCCTTTGTAAATGTTGATCCCTGGACGGAAAGTTTTATCTTTCTGAGCAGCTTCTTCAACTCCGAAGTTTGCAATCATACGCGCGTACTTAAGAGTTACGTTTGTAAGAGCAAATGTCGACGTACGAGCAACAGCACCTGGCATGTTCGCTACACAGTAGTGAACAACACCATCAACAACGAAAGTTGGATTTTCGTGAGTTGTTGGCTTACAAGTTTCAATACATCCACCTTGGTCTACGGCGATATCTACAACAACAGAACCTTTTTGCATTTTAGAGATCATTTCACGTGTCACAAGCTTTGGAGCTTTTGCACCTGGAACAAGAACAGCACCGATAACAAGGTCTGATTCAAGAACAGCTTTTTCGATGTTGTCTGGGTTCGAGTAAAGAGTTGTGATGTGTGATCCGTATAGTCCATCTAGTTCAGCAAGACGTTTTGTTGAAAGGTCGATAGCTGTAACAGATGCACCCATTCCCATCGCCATTTGAATCGCGTTTGTTCCAGCGATACCAGCACCGATAACAGTTACTTTACCGCGCTTAACACCTGGAACGCCTCCAAGAAGAACACCTTTTCCGCCTTTATCAAGTTGAAGGTAAGCAGCTCCGATTTGAACTGACATACGTCCAGCAACTTCTGACATTGGTACTAGAAGGGGAAGTGATCCATCTAGGTTTTGAATTGTTTCGTATGCGATAGCTGTACAGCCAGATTTCATCAGGCCTTTTGTTTGCTCTGGATCTGGTGCAAGGTGAAGGTATGTGTAAAGAATGTGGTGAGGCTTAAGCATCGCGATCTCTACTGCTTGAGGCTCTTTTACTTTGATGATCATTGTCGATTTCTCGAAAATTTCAGCAGCAGTATCTAGAATTTTTGCACCAGCAGCTTCGAATTCAGCATCAGTAATACCGATTCCTGCTCCAGCATTTTTTTGAACATAAACTTGGTGACCATCAGCGATTAAAGTTCTGATTCCACCTGGAACCATACCAACGCGATTTTCATTATTTTTAATTTCCTTAGGAATCCCGATAATCATAGTTATCTCCCTTCTATTTAGGTTTGCTAGTAAGTACAAAAAATGTTTCCGAGAGAATTCCATAAAAAGAGTGAAAATGGAAGAAAGATTAGGGATTTTGCGCCTAGTAAAACAGCTTTTGTTGATCAAAGAGTGGATTAACCGACGGACCTAGTTCGGTGAGTGCGAGTTTTTCGAGCGCTCTATGAGAAAGATCATGGCCCATATGGATGAGTCCAGTATTTCGTGGATTTATTTTCTTGATATACTCAAAACTTTTTTCCACAGACAAGTGGGTGCCGTGAGCTTTTCTTTGCAAACAATCGATGATGAGCAGATCGAGTTTTTTCTCAGAAAGAAATTCAATCAACTCATTCGGTAGAGAAGCGCAGTCGACAATGTAAGCAAGTCCTTCGTGCATAAACCCCATTGTTTCACCGTGCCCATGGGGGTAGGTGAAAAAAGTAAAGGTTTCACCATCGATGATGGTTTCTTCCATCATGTTCAGCGGGTGAATTTTTAGGCGAGGAATTCCTCCGCCGATTATGGGGCGCTGATTATTGAAGATGTAGGGGAATCTGTTTTCAATTACTGCTTTTGAATCTGCCGTCGTATAAAGCGGAATTTCTTTTAGTGGCGGTCCAAAACACAGAGGACGTAAATCATCCAGGCCGTGCAGATGATCAGCATGTTCATGCGTGATAATGACAAAATCAACACTCGAAATTTTATTGGCCAAAAATTGAGTGCGTAAGTCGGGAGTTGTATCAACGAGAAATTGTTTTCCCTTTTTCGTTGTGACAAAAATACTCGTGCGCAGACGCTGATCGCGGTGATCTATCGACGTGCACACACTGCACGTGCATCCCAGAAGAGGAATACCTGTTGAGGTTCCCGTTCCTAGAATAGTGATGCAATTTTTATTCTGAGATTTCATAAGCGCCATTACATTTCTGTGTGCCTGGACTTCTTTGTCATAATTGTTTTTAGTTATGGGCAACGATATAATTTTAGCCTAACCGAGATCATTTTGAGGAATAAATTTATGCTTCTGAAAGAAAAAGAAACCGGCATGCCTAGGTTTGCCCGGATGTTGACCCTGGTCTTGACCATTGGGGCGACAAGCGCTTGTTCGACGCTAAAAAGTGCTTCGAATAATCCCATTAAAGCGGGATTCAATGTAAAAAAATCAGTCTTGAAAAATGGACTGACTGTTCTCGTTGCACCTAATCCAAAATTACCAATTGTTTCTTACTACACACTCTTTGATGTAGGGGGAAAAGATGAAGGGCCAGGAACAACTGGGGCCACGCACTTTCTTGAACACATGATGTTTAAGGGAGCTAAGAAATATGGTCCAGGAGAATTCGATACCATGATCGAAAAGAGTGGAGGGATGACGAATGCCTACACGACTAACGACATGACTGTTTATTACCAGAACATTCCAAAAGATTTTCTTCCGCAGATGATCGATCTAGAAGCCGATCGTTTGCAAAATCTTTTATTAGAACCAGTTTCTTTTGAAAGCGAACGTCAGGTTATTTTTGAAGAAAGAAAAATGCGCTATGAAAATAGCCCTGATGGGCTTCTTTATCTAGCGATGATGAAAAAATTATTCGAAGGAACTCCTTACGGACAATCCGTTATTGGTGACGAAGCCGATTTGAAAGCGCTTACTCGTGATCAAATGATGAACTTCTTCAAGACATACTATGTTCCGAACAATGCCATTGTCGCCATTGCCGGAGATGTTGATCCTGATGAAGTGATCAAAATGATGAAAGAGAAATATGAAAATATTCCTGAATCAAAAGATCTCATGGAGCATAAAAAGAAGAATATGAATGAAGAACGTTTTGTAGCAAAACCTAAATTGGGAACTGAATACAAAATGTATGCAACAAATCCAATTCCAAAATTTATCATGGCCTATCCGGCCGAAAAAATCGGAACACGCAAAGCTTACGTTATGGATTTAGTAGCGAACATCCTTGCGGGTGGCGGAAGTTCATACCTTGTGCAGAAATTTGTGAAATCCGACAACCCACTTCTGCAGGACATTGGTATTTCCAATCACAACCTGACTTTCGGTGGTGTTTTTAATTTCTCCGGAGAGTTGGTTGAAGGTCAAACGGTTGAGAATGTCAGAAACGTTTTAACAGCAGAACTTCCTGTTATGTGTGATGCTGCAATTACGGATCGTGCTCTTCAGAAAACTAAAAATCAGATTCTTGTTGGTGGATACAATGCACTTAAATCAAACGCTGGAGTTGCATCGGCCATTATGAGAAATGAAAAGTGGTTTGGTGATTACAACTACGGATTGAAAGAAATGGAAATCTATAACTCGGTTACAAAAAGCGAAGCACTGGCCACTTGTAAAGAAGTGCTCATCGGAACACCAAACATTTTTCTTTCAGCATGGGATAAATATCCTAAAACTTCAGGAAACAAATAATGAAAAAAAATATCATCGCAATCTCATTAGGACTCATGCTGGCCCCATCGGTGCTTTGGTCAGCGAGCTCGCAAAACATTGAAGACAATATTAAAAAACTAAACTGGAACGGCATTGAGGTCGTCTATATTGAAGATGCTCGCTTCCCAACTTATGACATCTCAATCTATTTTGCCGATGGAGCACTAAGTGACGGAGAAAAAGAACGCGGTCTAACAGATCACAGTTTTAGTTTTCTGGATTCAGGGACATCAAAACTTTCTCAACAGGAAATTCTCGATCAGTTGGAATTTTACGGAACTGACTATGGTTCTGATGTGACTCATGAGTTCAGTACAATTTCATTTTCAGGTCTAGCAAAAGACTTGGAAAAATCAACTTCTCTGATGTGTTCACTTTTAAGAGATGTGACATATCCTGAAAATGTTTTGAAAAAAGAATTGGCACTTGAAAGGGGAGGACTGCAGTCACTCGTTTCTTCTCACCAAGGACTCGCTGAACGCGTCTTCCGTGAAATCAGCTTAGGCGGAACGGCGTATTCATATCCGGTTGGTGGAAAGACGGCTGACTTTAACAGCTACACTCCAGCAGCTCTTAAAGGAAAGATGAATTACTTTCTCGATAAAGTAAAAAAGAGAATTTATCTTACAGGTCCGAAAAGTATCTTAAGTGTAGAAAAAATTCTAAAAGATGAATGTAAACTCGCAGGTACAAAAGAAGATTTTGTTCGCGAAATCGCTCCAACTAAAAAACCTAAAGCTAAAGGACAATTCGTATTTGTTCCAGTGCCGGATGCCAATCAAGTACAGTTGAGAATTGGCCGTTTTCTCGCACCAGAAGAAGTGCAGGATAGAAACCTGGATATGCTCGCTTCAGATTTTCTTGGAGGAGGATTTACTTCAAAACTTATGCGCGAAGTTCGTGTGAAACGTGGTCTGACTTATTCAATCGGATCGTACATCTCAACACAAAAGCAGTATGGACGTTCAGGAATTTCTACATTCACTAAAAATGAAACGATCGATAAGTTAATCACAGTTATTGATGATACGGTTTCAACAATTAGTGCGAAGGGTGTAACAGAAGATGAGCTTTCACTTTCATTAGGAAATTTAGTAGGCGGACATCCCTTTAAGTTTGAAAGCAACCGCGCTTTCCTTAATCAATTGCAATACCTTGATCACGTAGGAAAACCTTACTCAGATTTGTTCGAATTTAAAGATGCGGTTCAAAAGTTTGGACCAAAAGATGTCTCACAAAAAATCAAAGAAATCTTTACGA
>CAMLKK010000007.1 GCA_946480715.1 uncultured Bacteriovorax sp.
CACTGACCACGCGACAATTGGCGACGCGGTTAAAATGATGGAAGACAAAAACGTCTCTCAATTGCCGGTTATTCAAGGCGATATCATCAAAGGTATCGTGAGTGAGACTAGCTTGTTAAAACCGCTTTACACTGGCGAATTCAAACTCTCAGACAACGTGAGCCTTGCTTATAACAAGTCTTATAGAGTTGTTGATATCAACGATCTTCTGGCCAACGTTCAAGATTCACTTCTCAAAAAAGAAGTGGTACTCATCACTGAAAATGGCAAACTGAAAAACTTGCTAACAAATATCGATGTTCTTAACTTCATCGCTAAAAGAGAAAATGTATGACGAAAAAAACTGCTGCAAAAAAAACAACGGCTCCTGCCAAAAAAACTAAAACAAAAGAAGTTCCTTTTCAGGATATCGCGACAAGAGTTATTCACGTTGGCGGGCATCCAGATAAAGAAACAGGCGCAATCATGCCGCCAATTTTTCAAACTTCAACTTATGTTCAAGAGTCACCTGGGGTTCATAAAGGTTATGAGTACACACGTTCTCACAATCCAACTCGTACGCGTCTGGAAGAATGTCTTGCTTCTCTTGAGCAGGCCAAGCACTGCTGTGTAACGGCTTCAGGGCTTTCTGCTTCAATGCTCATGATGCATTTACTTCCACCTGGATCTAATATCATCTGCGGTGACGATGTTTACGGTGGGACTTACAGATTATTTACGACTATCTTTAACAACGTACATAATTTCCGTTTTGTTGATACTACTGATCTTAAAAAATTAGAGAAAGAAATTAAGAGTTTCAAACCAGCAATGATCTGGTTAGAGACTCCGACAAACCCTCTTCTCAAGATTACAGACATTGCAGCAGTTGCAGCTATGGCGAAAAAAGCGAAAGCATTAACAGTAGTTGATAACACTTTCATGAGTCCGATTTTCCAAAATCCACTTGTATTAGGTGCAGATTTCGTTCTTCACTCGATGACAAAATATATTAACGGACACAGTGATGTTGTTGGTGGATGTATCATGTTGAATGACGATCACCACAGAAAGGAACTTTTCCGTCTGCAAAACTCAATTGGTCCATCTCAATCACCGTTTGATTCATGGCTGGTTCTTCGTGGAGTAAAAACTCTCGCGATCAGAATGGCCGCTCATGAAAAAAATGCTATGGCGGTTGCTCAATACCTTGAGAAACATCCTAAAGTTGAAAAAGTTGTTTACCCTGGACTTAAGTCTCACCCACAACATGCGATTGCTAAAAAGCAAATGCTAGGTTTTGGTGGCATGATTACTTTCTTCCTAAAAGGTGACATCAAAAAATCAAACAAGTTTCTTGAAACGGTAAAACTTTTTGCTCTTGCTGAAAGTTTAGGTGGAGTTGAAAGTTTGATTGAACATCCGGCAATCATGACTCACGCTTCAGTTCCAAAGAAAGTTCGTGAATCGATTGGTCTGACTGATAACCTTATTCGTTTATCGGTTGGGATTGAGAATGTACAGGATCTCATTGATGACCTTGAAGAAGCCTTCAAAGCAGTTTAAATAATGAAGCCCGGGAAACCGGGCTTTTTTTTGTTCACTAAAGTGTATAAAGAGTCTTTTGATCGAGTTCCACCATCGCCATCAACGCATCAGTGTTTAGAAAATTCCCCGCTTTGTTTCTAGAAACTTCGAAGAAGAATTCATTAATCAAATCTTTTGTATTTTTATCCTGATTGTTCGAGAAGAATTTTTCTGGCGAGAGTTTAGCATTAAGTTCGGCCAGATTTTTTACAGCTCCGTGAGAAAGAATTGCAAATTTTTCTCCCGGTTTTAGTTTTAGTTCAATTGTCGATTCGAACGGTAAGCACTTTCCGTGAAAGAAATAATTTCCATTTCCTTTGCAGTTTAAAGTAGCCGTTAAATTCTTCAAATTGATTGTGGCCAGGCAATAAGTTAGTTCAGCTTTATTGTCGGCTGCATGCTTAGCAATCATTGTTTCAAAATGTTCACATTGTGATGAAAGCGTTGTCGTCGGTGTCGACATTTTTAAAACTTCCATTTCTGCGAGGATCATTGAAGAAACAATGTAGTTGTTTGTACCGGCCATTAAAAAGAGAATTTGATTATCGCTTTGAAGAATATCGAAAAACTCTCCTCCGCTTTTTTCACCGGCCATGAATTTACTGGTGATAGTTACACCTTTAAAATTATCTGTGCGAACTTTCACCAATCGATCATGAAGATCTTTAACTCTCGTAAGTTCACTTTTTGTGTATTCATAAAGTTTGTCCATATCTGAAGCCAGTGAATCTAATTGAACTTCAGAAGCAGGAACGGCCAGTTGCAAATAATTCTTCAACAAAGGCACATTATAATTTAATTCTTGAGTCAGATCGATGAATCCGAAAACTTGATTCACGTTTGCACTTAATTCAGCAACTAATTTGAAATCGCGACGAGCATTGATAGCAATTACTGTTTTTTGCGTTCTTTTAGAAAGAAGCATTTTGCATTCATTTACCCGATCTTGATCGAGGTTAAGAATAAGAGGTCCACTGCCTTCAATAGAAGTATTCCACTCCTTCAATGAAGCCTCCATACCGACTTCGCGGGCCAGATTTTTAATATAGTCATCAAATCGTTGTTCAACTCGAACATAGTTCAATTGTTTCATGGTATTTCCTCGTAATCCTAACATTGTAAAATAACGTCGAAAAAAGCGTTAATTAAAAAACGAGCACCACAAATAATAGGCAGTAAACAAAAGGGAGGGATTTCTTATACCCTCGTAATCTGGTCAAATTCGCATCTTTCCTAAAGTTGGACATGAACCTAGCCGATACTAAATGAAAGTGGTGGGCCATTAGGTCACCTTGTGGAAATTTTCATGGCTAAAAAGAATAACGTTTATCAGCTTTCTGCACATAAGGCGAAGAAGTCCAAAAAACCGAGGACTGAAGCGCACGTTATTTCTCATCCAGCTTCAACAGCTTTTCCACTCAATCCAGCTTTCGCAAATGATCCAGTAAAAAAAGAATTTTTCGAACTTTCAGTTAAATCACTTTTAAGTGCTCTTCGCTGTAAAGATGAATACACGTGGGGACATTCTCTTCGTGTAGCTTATTTCTGTGTTTCTGTTGGTAAAGAAATGGGATTATCACCTGAAGAAATTTATGAATTAGAGGTATCTGCTCTCTTTCATGATCTCGGAAAAATTGGTGTACCAGATTCCGTTTTGAGAAAACCATCAAGATTAACTGATGAAGAATTTTTAGAGATGAAACTCCACCCGACCAAGTCGTATACCATCTTAGAAGATTATCCAATCTTTAGAAAAATGGCGATCAATGCAAAATATCACCATGAACGCTTTGATGGGCGTGGATATCCTGATGGACTTAAGGGCGAAGACATTCCTCTTTTTTCAAGAATCATTCTTATCTCAGATACATTCGATGCAATGACATCTACTCGTCCTTATCGCAAAGGACTTCCATTCGAAGTGGCGTTTGCTGAGCTTCGTGAGTTTGCGGGCACTCAATTTGATCCAGTGATTGTGGAAAAATTTATTGCTTGTATGACGAAGGAACAACAGAAAAATCAAAAGACGTTTACTCTGCAAGTGCTAGAAGGAAATTTCCTTAAAGACGCTGCTTAGTTCTGACAAAACGTCGTCGCAAGATTCGTACTCACATTATATTTCTGAACTTTGATGCAATCTTCTTCTGAATTATAAACATTCTGTACGACACACTCTTGAGCGTTTCCTTTAGCTTTATTCCACTTCATGTTTTTATTGCAAGCAATGTATTGAGGTTTATCAATGCAGGCCCAGTGTTTGTCCTTGCAGTTATAAACTAATCCACGCCCTAATACTTCATATGAAGGTGGTGGTGTCTGAACTTCTTCTTCAACAATTTTATCTGCCATATTGTTTGAAGACTCTGCACTCTTTTTTTCTACGTTATCAATCAACTGATCTAGTTTTT
Organism: uncultured Bacteriovorax sp.; assembly: GCA_946480715.1. The sequence goes on from CAMLKK010000007.1 coordinate 3,975, forward strand.
CATCCAACGCTTTTTCACCAGTAGCAACCTTCGGCTCTTGAATTGGTTCAGGCTCTACTGCAGGCATTTCAACAGGAGGTGTAGGCTCTTGTGGAATGGAAGGTGCTTCTTTATCAGTGATATTGATATTTTCCACAGGTGGAGCAGTTTCTACTACTGGAGGAGTTGTTGTTGTTTCAGATTTTGTTGCTACAACAGCTTCTGCTGGTTTTTCGGCAGCAGCTTCAGGCTTAGGTCTTTTTCTGCGCGGTTTAGGGGTAGCTACCGTTTCAACAGCTTCTTCTTCAGGATTCAAAATAAAATGATCGAGGGCCAAATATCCCAATGCAATAATAACAACGACGCGGATGAGCATACCTTGTTTTTGCTTTGGGTCGCTCGAACTTTCGCCTTCTTCCGATGACGTTTCTTCGCCTTCTTCAAGATTTTGTTCTTCTTCTTCACCCTCCGCACTTTTTTTAGCGCCAGGAAGACTGTTTTTGATGTTTGTGATAAGTTTTTCGAGCATATAGAAATTATAAAGGATTTTCATGAAAGTCATAGATGACGGAGTAATTAAATACGACCGGTCAAATTTTACCTACTGCCCTTCTCTTCCCGAGCAGGAAATACACACTCTGGAATACTGGAGAAAAAAACTCTACAAATTAAATCTCATTGGTGAGTATCCAGAAGTGAACATCGGTTTCGGAAACATGTCAGTCGTTCAAGATTATCAAAATATTTTCGAAAGCAACCATCGCCAATTTGTGATCACCGGAACGCAGACAGGAAAATTTGCAGACTTAACCGGCGCTCACTACACTCGTGTACTTGATTACGATATCGAAAATCTAAAAATCAAAACTATGGGACCTATTGAGGCCTCTAGCGAAGCACTCACTCATGCTGCCATTTACATGGCCAATCCTAAGATCAATGTTATTTTCCACATTCATTCAACAGACATCTGGAAAGGTATGATCAAAGATAATACCGACTACACTTGTGAGAGTATTCCTTATGGTACGGTTGAGATGGCGCACGCTACTCAAAAGTGTGTCGCTAAAAAAACTCAGGGAACACTTTGCATGCGTGGACATGAAGATGGTGTGGTTATTTATGGTGAAGATTTCGAAACTGTGGGCAGATTAACTCTGGAACTTAACGAGCGATACTGTTCACTAAATAACTAGTGAATTGATTTCCCGCCGGAGAAAGCTGGATTCCATCTCTCGGTTCCCCATTTTCTTCTTTCTCTTTTTGATTTTGGATAATCCACTCTATTGGACCATCACTGCTAAATTTTTCTGCCAACGAATTCAAAACAAGTCCCATTGTCTTACGATAATTTACTTCTACTAATGGATAGGCCTTCAGCATTCCATTTTTTTCGTAAATAAAAGAATCAATTTGAATATTCGATTGCGCTCCCATCGAAAGATAAATTTCCGCTATGTCTTCGAGGTCTTTTTCTAAATCAGAGATATCGAAATCATATTTTTCGAGAATACATTTTTTAAATTCGTTAGGTGTTGATGCTGCCATTCCACCGCGGAAAGCACCACGACTCGAATTATAATTTTCAACCATGAATGATTTTACAATTTCGCCTTCCCTGACAACAAAAGTAGTTCCGAGATCGAAAACTCGTTTGTACTTGGGCTCTAACAATAGTGTTCCCTGCAGCCTTAATTTACTTTCATCTATCGTTTCAATGGAAAAGCTTTGATGACCAATTCCACTAAAGCTGTGCGGATGTTTTAATAGCCACTCTGTGAATTGAGGATATTTTTTGCAATGAGATTTAATTTCATCAAAGTTCTGTACCCAATGTCCGTATGCGAAACCCCAGTCATTAGTTTGAGCAATCTGTGACGATGTTAATTTAGAATTTAACTTTTTTTCCAATTCTAAATCATGATGATGGCCCCACCATGGAGATGCTTCCTTTGCTTGCGGAACAAGTTCAGGAATAACAAAATCGAGACTTTTTAAATGTTGTAAATACTCTGAAGAATAATCGCGTACATTTTTTAAACGCGTTTGTTCCTGTTGAATGAGGAAGTATACATATTCAAATTCTCTTTTGGCCCTTAGAGAAGTTGAAGAATTTGGATTGTGATGAGGATCAAAAAGATAGGACTCATAATCAAGATCAACTGAAAACGTTCGCATTACCAGTTTTTCCGATTTGTGACTTTAAACTCGTCTCTAAAAGCATCAAGTTCGTTGATAAAGTTTTCATCCAACCCTGCTTTCACTCGAGACGAGCGGTCAAAATGAATTCCTTTCCCTCGAGCCGGAGTCATCACACCAGGAAGATGCTCTTTATAATAGTTCCACAAATCTTTATCTGCTCGCCATTGATTTAACCAATGAGCACCCAGAGCTACGTGCGAAATTTCATCTTCAAAAACAATCCGCATGATCTTTGCTGTTTCGAAATCTTCAACTTCCGCAAAACACTTTTCGTAGTATTGAGCAAAGTCGAGATTGGCCGATTCAAACGTGAGCGCCATGGCGGAATAAAAATGCGATGGAGTTTTTAGCTTCTCCATTGATCTCCAAAAAAAATCATTGAGTGGGAAGTCACCTAACTCGACCTTAAAATCTTTCATGCGATTTAAATAGAGTTTTAAATGCTTCTGCTCATCCTGAATTGTTTTGATAAGGCCTTTTTTAAAAGGCATGAGTTCCGGAGTATCAGGATAAATGAGTAGTGCTGCGGCCATCATTTCAATGGCCAGTAATTCATGGTTGGCAAAAAAGTGAAGAGCTAAACCTCTTCGTTCTTCATGGATGAAGCTCGCTGCACGCGGAAACTTCGTTTGCTCATTATCAAATTTTAATCTTTCAGTTCTTCCAGGATTGGCGACCAGTTCATACTCATCGCTACTGACGAAAAATTCAAGGCCCTTGCTGGAAGTTAACTTATCTTCCAGCGAGGGTCCTTCTAAAAGGAGTCGAGCATATTCTCTGTGATTCATGATTATCTTTTCGGCTTAGCAGATTTTCCCTGAAATTTACGTTTTTTAGACGGCTTTCCTTGTCGGAAATTTTTATTAGTTGATCCAACAGCTGAAGCAAGGTTTGAATTTTTCTCACCAGGTTTCGTTGGTCCACCACGTCTTGGGAATGGACGGCGACTAAAGCGTCTTTCTTTAAAACACTCTTCACAGATTGGGAATTTAGCACCTTCCGGAAGCTTCACTCCACAACTTGAACAAGTGGGAACGATTTTATCAGACAGAAGTGTATTTAATTTTTCAATCGCGAGTAGTTTATTCTCAAGTAAATCGCGTTCATCAAATTCAAAATTCTTACCATTAAAGTGTCTTGCTAACCATTGATAAAGCTCAACACATTTAATTGTCGTTTCAAGGTAATCAATCTCATTAGAATTGTGATTGATGTGTTCATTTTTAATGATTTCATTCGAAACATATTTTTTCAGGATCCAAACGTAATATTGAACGTGCTCTAGTAGACCTAAGTTAACTGGGGCACAGGCGAATCCAAAAATTTCTGCCGACGAAAGTGTATTTCCGTGATCAATATCTTCAACTGTTTCTGCAAGTTCGATCATTTCTTTCAAATCAACACAGTAAAAAGGCTTCGTGAAAGTCATTGTGTTGAAGAGACGGAGGAATTCGGAAAGTTTTAAAATTGGTAGATTGTGGCTCGAAAGTGCATTGTTAACTTTTGTAAAAATATCTAAATCAGGCCCAACCATACTTTGTTTTTGCTGATCAAGTGTTGAGTCCAGTGCATCTTTAATGTCAGTTAAACCCTCTTCAACTTTCTGAAGACAAGTCACTTTACCAATAGGGAAACGTTGGAAACGGCCTGCACGTCCTGCAATCTGCTTAATCTCGCTGACAGTAATCGGATGTTCTTGAGAATTAATGTGCTTTGTGAGCGTAGAGAAAACAATTCGTTTAATTGGTAAGTTCATCCCCATCGAAATGGCATCTGTGCTTACGATAACGTCTGTAATTCCTTTATCAAATTTTCTCGCCTGTTCACGACGAACTTCCGGAGAGAGCATTCCATAAATAATAGAAACTTTAAATCCCAGTTGTTCAAGATCGAATTTATATCTCAGTGCATTTCTGCGTGAGAAGACAATGAGAGCATCACTTTTTTGTAACTGAGAAAGAGTGATCGGACGCTCTTCAACTTCCAGCTTCGTCATACGTTCATAGTTTCTGACTTCCAGCTCATCACCGCAAAGTTCAACAATCTGGCGAACGAGATCAAGGACTGATCCATCACCACAAACATGAACTTCATAGGAGTGAAGATTAACAAGAGCGCGAGTCCATGCCCATCCTCTTTGTTTATCCGTGATCATCTGAATTTCATCGATGACAGCGCATGAAAATTCTTCATTGAGTTTCGCCATTTCGATAGTCGATGAATAGTGAGTTGCACCTTCAATCTCGATAACCTCTTCACCCGTAAGAAGAGTTGTCGCTACTCCTTTAGAGTTCATCGTATCGTAAAGTTCAGCGGCCAGAAGTCTAAGTGGTGCGAGATAACAACCTTTGCGCGATTTAACGAGAGCTTCTATCGCGTGATAGGTTTTCCCCGAGTTCGTTGGTCCCATGTGATAGATGATCTTTCTAGGAACTTTACGAGCGTGCGAGTGAATCCAGAACTGTCCAAGATATTCCTGGAGAATGTTAGAAGAAATATCTTTTCTCTTTAATACGAGAATTGATTTGATAAGTTTTTTAAATTCAGCAACGAGATACTTTTCGTGCCTCCAAATGTTACTGCCAAGCTGTTTAAAGAAACGCTGGTATTCTTCATCGCTAACAAGATCGATGGAAAGACCATCTTCTTGTAACTGACGATGGAAAAAGAGAATCAGGTTGCGAGCGTGGTTAAGCGCTAACTCACCTGGATAGGTGAATGTATCTTCTGTTAATTGCTTAACTTGAGCTTCAAGACGATTAAGCGAAGATTTTTTCAGCTTGAACTGCACACCTTGAAACTTGCGATCAAGCGTTCGTAACAGGTTTTGATAAGAAACCGTTACATCTGCAATGGCGCCATCTTTTTGTTCGTCCACTTGCTGCTCAATACGAGTTTTTGTCTCATTGATAACAGCTAAACATTCTTCAAAAACAACTTCACGCACGCGAGTTCTGAAATCGGCCATACAGGCCACGCACTGACACGTGAGGTTTGCCGATTTTAAGTCGGAGGTAAATTGTTCTTTGAGTAACTTCTGAGTATCAACGTGATTGGCTTCTTTACTCTCCACCCATTTCTTTAAAACATTGTAATGCAGTTCAAGAACGGCCGGATTTAAACCTCCATCCTGACCATAAAAGAAAATTTCTTTTTCTGGCATCAAACAATCATCGATAAAGATGAGTGAAAGAATGGTGTCTCTTTGAAGGAACTCAAAAAAGTTTACGTATTCTGTGTTAAAAGTGGAAACAAGCGATGGATGTTGCTTAAATGTATTCCATAGCGCTGTTTGCGTTTTTTCAATAAAATCGAGAATGATCGCTGCATCTTCAGATGTGCGAATATAATCATCATTTTCAGCGAAAGAATGAATTTTAATAAGGGTTTTACGTTCAGTATCTAGAAGGGATTTGATGCCTTTATAGTCTGGGAGGGCGGGAAAATCAGTCGTGCTCAATAAAAATTCCTTTTTTTGGTTACACGACTGAGTATAGCTTAAGAAGTTCTAATGGTCTAACACCTAACGATCTAATTCGACCACGTAGGCAAGACCCATTTTTGCAAATTTATAAGCATGATCAGCGTTGTTATTCGAAACCGAAAGTGTATCTCTCACAGTGTGAATATTGCGGTTCATGTCGCCCATTCTCGACTCGAATGGCATAGATGCTGGGTATCCTTGAGCATGCCACGAAGCATGGTCAGAACAGCCATATCCGCATTTATCATATCCCCATTTAACATCTGGTACATAACGATCAATGATTGTTCCTAAAAAAGCGTTTTGCGCATCGTTTGTGTAGTCTCTCATCATAACGATGTCGAGTTCTTTAGTTCCTTTGAAATTTGTCATATCCAACTGAAGAACACCAACAACATTAACATTGCGAGTTTTGAAATCTTTAGCAATGGCCTTAGAACCTAAAAGCCCAACTTCTTCACCGGCATAGGCCATGAATTTAATTGTTTTTTCTGGCTGGTAAGAGCTTGTAGCAAGGACGCGAATAATTTCTGTTACCGTTGCAATCCCTGAAGCATTATCATCAGCTCCTGGTGCAGTTGAAGTCGCTCCACCGAAAGAACCATTGATTGAATCCTGGTGACCACCAACAATGATGACTTCATCAGATTTACCTTTCAAAGTAAGAATAACTGATGGCTGATCCCATTGTGAGTGAGCGAAAAATTCAACCGTAGCATCTGAACGATTCTTTACAAGTTCTGACCAAGTATCTTTGATCCATGTTGCAGAAGCTTTACCAAATTCGCCTTTGTAATAACGATTTTTGAAGCTCGATAATTTTGTAATTGTTTGGAAAATATTTTCAGACTTCACTTCTGTTAGAAGTGGCTTAATTAAACTTTCTTGATCTAGGTTGTAGTTTGCAAATTCATTATTCTTTGCAAATTTTTGCTCGCTTTCCTGACCAGCTAGAAGATCGTATGCTTCAGCAAGATCGTCATGAACCATGAATCCACCACAACGATTGAAATTTCTATGCATAAACATAGAAAGCCATGGCAGAGCTTCTTCATCAATTTGAATGATCGAAATGTTTCCTTCCGTCTGAACGGCCTGCATACGTTTTCCGAAAGTTTTTTCAGAAAAGTTCAATGCGTCTGCATCAATAGAAATTGTCACTTCTTTGGTTTGGGCGAAAGTGGGAGCAGCAATCATTGCTAGTGCTAGGATAAAGGCGTTCATGCGTTTCATAATTCAATCCTTAAAAGGTAATCATCCATGATTATTAATAAAAGTGTGGGACATTGATTTTGATTTGTCTAATTTTCTGTCCTTTTCTCTTCTTACTTCTTAGAATATTTTTAGATTATTTAGACGGAGATTTTTTTATGATGGCCACTTGGTTAACTGAGACTTTCAAAATTCGCTATCCCATTATTCTCGCACCAATGTTCTTAGTGAATAATAATAAGATGTTAATTGAAGCCGCTAAACACGGAATCATCGGATGCATACCATCTCTGAACTACAGAACCCCTGCAGAATTTGAGACTGCGTTAAAAGAATTAAACGTCGCTTGCAATGGTAAGTTTGGAATTAATCTCATAGTAAATAAGTCAAATATTCATCTTAATTCACATCTTGAGATGCTAGAAAAGACTCCTCCAGCATTCATCATTACTTCTCTGGGATCACCGGAAGAAACAATTAAAAGACTTGCTCCGTTGGGAGTGAAAATTCTCTGTGATGTCGTTGATGTTGATTATGCAAAAAAAGTTGAGTCACTTGGGGCACATGCTCTAATCGCAGTAAACTCTGGTGCCGGTGGACACGCTGGTAATATTCCACCTTCTGTTCTTGTTCCTATGCTCTTGAAAGAAACAAAACTTCCAGTGATCTCAGCTGGAGGTGTGGGAACGGGAGCTGCTCTCCTATCTGCCCTCGCTCTTGGTGCAGAAGGTGTTTCAATTGGCTCTCCATTCATCGCTACAGTTGAATCTGGAGTTTCTGATGAGTATAAAAAAGCTGTCGTTCAATATGGTGCTAAAGACATCGTGATGACGACAAAAATTTCAGGTACACCTTGTACTGTAATTGCCACGGACTACGTTAAAAAAATCGGTACTCAACAAAACTTTATTGAATCGTTTCTCAATCAGAATAAGAAATTAAAAAAATATGCCAAGATGCTGACTTACTACAAGGGAATGAAGGCGATTGAAAAAGCTGCGTTCTCTGCCACATATCAGACAGTATGGTGTGCTGGACCTTCGATTGAATTTACTGAAAAAATTGAAAATGTTCAGACGATTATTGAAAGATTAGTAAGAGAGTATGAAGAAGCGTTTGAGAAATTGATGAAGAGAAAGGGAGCTTAATCGCTATCAAGCTCCCCTATTTTTTTAAACTAATTTACAGTAATCCACACTTTATAAATTCCATGTTTTCTTACAAGACGATTGAAGAGGTATCCATTATCCGGATGCACGCGGATACATCCGTGACTTGCTGGAGTTCCTAAGCGACTCCAATTTCCTCTCGTCGTTCCGTGAATAGCATATCCACCAGAAATGAAAACAGCGTAAGGCATATTTCCTAATCCGTTATAATCACCATCTGGATAACGTGTTGATGTATATCGATCATAAATTCTTCCATTTGGATGTCGATCAAAATCAGGTGTCGTGTACCCTGCCTTACCTGACGAAACTTTCCATGTGTAAGTTAGAACACCATCGAGATAAAGATATAAACGCTGTGCTCGCTTATCCACATCGGCCCAAACTGGACATGAGTTTCGGTAGCAAGTAGCTTTCAGCATTCCATCGAGATCGAATGGTAGAAAAGCTGACTTACCAGTTTCTCTTTCATATTCAGCATCCATCTCTTTTAGTTTTTGTTCAATATTGGGATCTGCTGGATTCAATTCATCAAGAATATTTCCGACACTTTCACCAGCATGAGCGTTCATCAAGGTGAGAGCGAACGTTAACAAGAGTGCCTTCATTTCCAAATCTCCTTTTTGAAGTTGTAGCTTTTCCATAGCTACATTTTTTATCACCCAAAAAAATTTCAGTGCAAAGACTGAATGAGACTAAACCATCAGGCCATTGCTTGATGGAAATTTTCTTATCAGTGAAATTTTGTAGTGTGAAAAAGTAACTGATCATTCAATTCGGTGACAACAGATCGTTTCATTCTACGGGATACTTACCACTTAACACTAACTCAAACTGGCATTTTGACTGCACTTTCATGGAGCACAGGTTTAATTAACGTCAAACAACTCAACAAAGGAGCTTCAGTGAAGCAAACGCAAAGATATACTCTGCTTTCATTTTTCTTTTCTTTTTTTCTATTAATCATGAGTAGCCAGGTGCATGCATCGGGTGCAAAAAGACCGGATATTGGAACTGACACTACACTAACAACTGAAATGTCACCGACTGATTCAACAGGAACAGGAAGTGGTACTGGTGCTGGAACAACTTATGATGGCCCGACTTCGAATGCCTATTCGTATGTTGATCAGGAAGGAAAAGTTCCCAGGCATCTTTTAACAAAGGCCCTTAATTTCTTCGATCAAAACAAAGCTAAACTTGCAAACCAAGATTACATTGTTGTTATCGATTACAAACAACATAACTCGAAAGAACGTTTCTATTTAATTGATATGGTTTCTGGAAAAGCTGAGAGCTACTTAGTGGCCCACGGTAAAGGTTCAGATCCTGGATTGAGTGGATACTCTACAAAATTTTCGAATACAGCAGATTCACTTATGACTTCGCTTGGATTCTTTATTACTGGTGAAACATATTATGGATCGAATGGATTTTCTCTAAAACTTGATGGCCAATCGTCAACTAATTCTAATGCTCGCGCTCGTGCAATCGTTATCCATGGCGCCGAATATGTTTCACCAGGTGACATCATTGGAAGAAGCTGGGGATGTCCTGCCCTTGAAATGAGATATCACGAAGAGATTATCGAAAAAATCAAAGGCGGAGCACTCGTTTACTCTGGAGTTTAATCCCTACTTGCGTGCTTCCTCGATTTCACAATCGATGGAAGCATGTCCATTTTCTTTCCAATCTAAAACTGTCGTCAAACTCTTCTGATTATAATCTTTCACTGAATAACTAAACGTCTTTAAATTTTGAGCTGGCACTTCGATGCTCACAGAATTTAATTTTCCTTCAACAACAGTTCCCTCAAAAACAATTCCATTTTGTGAGTGATTCACAGTGGCCATTGCCCATTCATCAACTGGTTTTTGAATCGAGTGCATTTGTCCTGCTGCAACTACGAGACAGCTCAATACGAAAGTCGTCATTCATGGCTCCTTAAAAAAGCATTTTGATTTATTTAATCAATCCCGCTCTTCTAAGTAAAGCATCAGGGTTTGGTTTTTGACCTCTGAATGCTTCGTACAGGCTCATAGGATGCTGAGAACCACCACGGCTAAGAATGTTGTCCTTGAAGCGTTTAGCAGCTTCACGATTGAAGATCCCTTTCTCTTTAAAGAATTCAAAAGCATCAGCATCAAGAACTTCGGCCCATTTGTATGAGTAATATCCTGCAGAATATCCACCAGCGAAAATGTGCGAGAATGCTGTTGAAATAGAAGTCCCTTTTACCGTTGGAAGAAATTCCATTTTATCAGTGATCTTTGTTTCAAATGCTTCAATGTCATTGATGTGACCAGGATCTGTTGAGTGCCATGCCATATCAACTGAAGCAAAACTTAATTGTCTTAAAGTTGCACGGCCTTCAAGGAAGCTCGAGCTGTCTTTGATTTTTTTAATCAGTTCAGCTGGAATTTTTTCTTTCGTTTCATAGTGTTCAGCAAATAGATCCAGACATTCTTTTTCGTATGCCCAGTTCTCCATGATTTGCGATGGAAGTTCAACGAAATCCCAGAATACATTTGTACCTGATAATGATTCGTAATGAGTATTAGCAAGCATTCCATGTAGTGCGTGACCGAATTCATGGAATAACGTTACAACTTCATCAAAACCAAGCAATGACGGTTTTGTCGGAGTTGGTTTAGTAAAGTTACATACGATGGCCACATGCGGACGAATGTTTTTTCCATTCTCAATTTTCTGACCGCGGAAACTTGTCATCCATGCACCATTACGTTTGCCTGCGCGAGGGTGGAAGTCTGAGTAGTAAACCGCTACGTGATTTCCATTTTCATCAACAACCTCATACGTTTTTACATCTGGGTGATAAACTGGAATGTCAGAGCGTGGAATAAATTTTAAGCCGTAAAGATTTTCTGCGACTTTGAAAACACCATTGATGACGTTTTCAAGTTTAAAGTATGGACGAAGAACTTCATCGTTAACTTGGAATCGCTCGTTCTTTAGTTTTTCAGCATAATAAAGTGAATCCCAACGTTGGAAATCTTCGATACCATCAAGTTTCTTAGCATAAGCTCTAAGCTCTTCAGTTTCTTTTAAAGCTGCTGGAGTTGCATGGTTAACAATATTATCCATGAAGCTCATAACGGTTTGAGGATTTGAAGCCATTCTTTCTTCGAGTACAAAATGTGCATGTGATTCGTACCCAAGAAGTTTTGCTTTTTGGTGTCTCAATGTCGCAATGTCTTTGATGATGTTGCGGTTATCAAGTTCATCGCCTTTGAATCCTTTAGTTGTATTTCCTAAAAAGATTTTTTTTCTTAATTCACGATTGCTTGCATAAGTTAAAAATGGAATGACACTTGGGTAAGCAAGTGTGAAGGCCCATTTACCTTCATGCCCTTTTTCTTTTGCTGTCTGAGCAGCTGCTTCAATAACGTCAGCAGGTAGACCAGCAAGATCTTCTTTCTTTTCAATGAGCATTAGGTAGTTATTTGTTTCTTTTAAAACATTGTCTGAAAACTGAAGTGAAAGAGTAGAAAGTTTAGTCGAAACTTCACGCATCACTTTCTTTTGATCGTCATTTAAAAGAGCGCCGTTACGAACAAAACTCTTATAAGTTTTTTCCAACAACATCATCTGTTCAGCATTGAGATTGAAAGAATCTTTTTTATCCCAAACTTTTTTGATTTTATTGAATAGTTCAAGATCTAAACTTACGTCGTTTCCGTATTCAGTAAGAATCGGAGAAAACTCTTTTGCGATTTCTTGCATTTCATCGTTTGTTTCAGCTGAATGCAAATTGAAGAAAACTCCAGAGACAATTTCCACTTCTGGAGCTGCATTTTCTAATGCTTCGATAACGTTCGCAAATGTTTCAGGTTCTTTGTTTGTTTTGATCGCATCGATATTCGCTTTTGCTTTTGCAATCGCTGCTTTCAAAGCAGGCATGAAATCAGCATTCTTAATTTTATCAAATGGAACTGTTTCAAAAGGTGTGTTGAATTTTTCAAGTAAAACGTTCATATGGACTCCTATTAATTCTTAACTTGTAACTGGTATAGTGTCTCTTCGTTACCAATGGCAGTACTCACCGCCGTTTGAGGAACTCCGAGAGTTTTATTTTTATCATTTAATTCTTTTGTAACCTGCCCTACATTCACTAGCTCATTCGCTCGCGTACTCACTTCTGAAGTTATACGAGAAGCTCCATTTTCTTGCAGTGAAAAAGTGAGCTGATAAATTCCGGTCGCCCCTCTTCTGCATTCAACGTACAACGCTTGCGTTCCAATCGCCAGTACCCCTGGTTTTCCAAGACCAAGTAATAGTTGCGATGTTTCAGTTGAGGCCAGCGTTGATGCTCCGGCCGAAACCTGATTCTGCAACCCTAACTGGACATTGCTGTTAGTGCTTTGCTGATTCGTCGTCTTTTTCAATTCAAGCTGGCAATGTTGATTCTGCAGAGCTGTGTTCTCCCGCTCTGTTTCATCCACTACAAGAGTGTAACGGAGTCTTAAAAATTTCTCCAATAGCTTTACTCTATTAGGCGATGTCAAAACATCCATACAGCGCTGTTCGGGACGCAAAAATACTTTTTCGCGAGGAAGAAGGAGATCTTGAAGCGAGTCGCGAGCTTCCGCTAAATTCGTTGCTGGTTTAAAACAAAAACTAGTGAGCTCTTCATCGGCCCAAGAAGCAGGGATAGCAACAGCAAAAAGAAAAAGACTAATTATCGCTAGGTAAATGTGTATCGCCTTTTTGCTGATGAATAAATTCATCGGACGTTGAATATGAACAAAGATCGAGTGTTGTTTTAAATCGGAAAGTGCTCGGCAGTTGACCTTTTTTATCAAGATCATCACACGTGCACGCAAGCGTCTTCATGAAATTGAAAAATTTTTCACTCGTTTGAGCGCTCATCAAATGTTCCATTTGGCATGAATCGTTGAGGGCCGTTTCTTCATCGACACCAACGAAGTCACGAAGGAAATAATAAAGCAATGTACGGCTTGAAAGAATGCGGTGAACTTCTTCATGTCCTAACTCTGTCAGAACAACGAATTTGCAATCATCTTCTTCTTGAATGAAGCCTTTCTTTTTAAGGTTGTTCAGCATTGTTGAAACAGAACCTTTTGTAAGATCGAGATCTTTTGCAATATCTGTTACACGCGCAAAACCTCTATTCTCTTTTAATTTGTGAATAGTGAGTAAGTAGTGAACCATCGAGTGAGAAAGTTCATTTTCGTGCGTGTCTTTTGTGTCTTTATTTTTAGTTGTCATGGCCTAAATTTGTACCAATCATTCGCCTTACTCGTCAATGAACGGAGCCTATAAAAGTTGGCGGAGAATCCGGAAAAACCCTACTGGAAAAATGGGCTAAGTTCACGATTTAATGGAGGAAATCACCAAGACAAAATTGCCCACCCAGGGAAATCCCCAGGACAGTGATAGAATTAGACCATGAAAACATTAATTTTCCTTCTCATCACGCTTTCATCGCATGTTTTGTTTGCTCAACTCTCAACTGAGCAAGAGACGGCCCGTAACAACCTCCTTCGAGATAATTCAATTAAAAGCCAGGAAAATTTAAATAAACAAAATGCGAACAAACCTCAAAGTACGATAGGAACTCTCTCTGACAAACCTTTGGGTACGGACAATACAACTAACCTCACAGACCAAGATAAACAGTTAAGTGAAAACTTTGTTCACCAAGGTAAGGCCAATCGTTTGATACAAGAAGCCTGTGCTGGAGATAAGGCAGCTATTTGTAACGGTCAGGAAGGTAAACATAAATTTCTTGGAATGGACCCTGGAATGATCAAGGCCCTCACTCAGGCCTATGCGATGTTTGGAGCAATGGGCGGAGATAGTTTTCTTCCGCTTTCTAAAGGTAAATCAGATACGAAAGCTGATGCAAAGACTGATGGAGCGACGAAAACTGATGCCGCAAAACCAGACAAAGCTGCAGATAAAACTGCTGAAAAAGGCGCAGATAAAGCTGGTGATAAAGCTGGAGACAAAAAAGATGAAAAGGCCTCTGACTATTGTAAATACATTCCAGTCGCAACAGAAGGGATCGCAACTTTTACTCAAAAAAGCACAACAAGTGATTTAGCTTCTCAAATAACAAATGGTGAGACGGCCCAAAAAGATTCATTCCTAAAAGTAGCAAAAAGCCATGACAACCGAGCGAAGATGGCCCAAATTCAAGCGGCCGGATGGTTCGGAGGAGCTGCTTGTTACGGAGTAAGTGCAGCCACTGGAACGTTCGCAGTAGATAAGAATCTCATTATAAAAATGGGTGCTGCTGTTTTACTTGGAACATTTTATCAAAGTGAAGTTTCGGCCAACAAAAAATATGCGGCCGATATGAGAAAGCTCGCTGACTCGCTTCCAGGTAAAGGAGATTGTAATCCGATCACAGATAAACTTTGTTACTGTTCTCAACCTGAAACAGAAAGTGATCCTCAATATTGTATTAAACAATTACACACCAAAAAAATTGCGGGGGATTCTTATCGTGTTGCTTGTACAGACAATATGATGAAGATCGATCCAACTTGTTCGTGTGAAGCACGCAACGAATGTTTTGATGGATTTCTTGAAGCCAAAAGCCAGGGTGTTCTTGGTCTTGGAAATGGTTATGTTAATTCTCCCTTTAAGAGTGTTCGTTCACTTACAAGAGGAGAGCTTGAAGGCGGTACTTTGAGCGGAAAATCTTTTGATCGCACTTCTGCTATTGCTAAAAAAGCGCTTAACGAACTTGGTTCACGCTTCGACAAAATTCCTCTCAACGGCGCTCAAAAATCTGTAGCCGATGCTCTTATTTCAAAAGGGATTCCTGCAAACGTGGCTTCATTAATGGCCTCGAATCCTCCCTCGGCAAGTGCAACAGACGCGGCCCTTGCAAAAATGGGTGGATCTTCGGGTGATATGATGGCCATGACTTCGACAGATAAAAGTTCTCACATTGTCGACTTCAGTGGTGGTGATGGTCTAGGAGTTCGTGGTGAAGTGGCCAAGAAAAAAGATGACGACCTCGCTGCTAAATTAAAGCTTGGCGGAGATAAAAAAGGAAACAGCAAACTTTTAGAATTCGCTGCTCGTGCAGAAGCGAATGCTCAAAGAACTGGCCAAATTCGTCGTGAAGACGATCGTCCACTTTTCGAAATCATTTCTGAACGCTATCAATTAAGTGGTAGAAAAATGCTACAGGTTGAAGGCGAATAATTTGAATCTCGATTTAAGCGATACTCTCGTTATCATTCCCACCTATAACGAAAGTGGAAATGTTGAGCGTATGATTCATTCACTTTTCTCACTCTATCCTCCGCTTTCCATTCTCATAATTGATGATGGTTCTCCTGACAAAACCGGAGACATTGTGAGAAATCTTCAGAGCACTTATAAAGGTCTTCATCTCATTGAACGACGTGGAAAGCTTGGGCTGGGAACGGCCTATTTAAACGGCTTCCAATGGGCGTTGGAGAGGTCTTTTAAGTACATTGCTCAAATGGATTGTGATTTTTCTCACGATCCTTCTGATCTGCTTAAATTAAGAATGGCCGCGGAGGAATCCGATCTTGCTATTGGTTCACGCTATCTCGATGGTGGCTCAACTAAGGAATGGCCATGGTACCGTCTCATCATTTCGCGTCTTGGTTTTCTGGCCATGAGTTTAGTGACGGGATTGAAAATTGCTGATCCAACGAGTGGCTTCAAATGTTTCAAGCGCTCGGCACTTGAATCGATAAATTTGAAGCAGGTCATCTCTGTGGGATATGTCTTTCAATGTGAAATCAATTTCCGAATGAATCGCTTAAATAAAAAAATTTCCGAAGTGCCGATTCTCTTTTCGCAGAGAACTCATGGCGAATCGAAAATGAATTTTTCCATTATCTTAGAAGCACTTATTGTTGTCGTGAAATTGCGTTTCTTATCTGACCAATGAAACTCGTGAGAACACTTCATCATTGAGCGGGTTGTACATCATCAGTACCAGAATCCAGTAAAAACAAAGCTCGAAAACAATGTATCTCAGATCTGAAGGAATGAGGCTCATCAGAAGCGCGATAACGGCATACGCGGCCGTATGAGTGTATCTCGGTAACGGAATAGCATAACGATTAACAAACGATTTTAAACGATCAAAACGCTTATATGAGAAAGGTAGAATTAAGAAATAGAGTGTCGCTAAAATCTTAATAGCGAGAGTGAAAATAATGTCATTAACATGAAAACCACCAATCACAAGATGGTGAATATTCATTTTTCCATACAAGTTTCTTGAAGCAAAAAACTCTGGTGTAGCAAAATCAAAGAAGACTTGTCCCCATGAAATTTCATCCAGTGCAAAAGCTAGAAAAATAAATCCCATGAAAATCAAACATCCTGAAAAAGTTCCACCGCGAAATGGCTTAAGAATACTTGCGCGATAAAAACACATAATTGAAGCAAAAAGAATTGTTCCGAAGATTAAACATTGAAAAAAACCACCTTGAACGGCGAGGTTTGTTTCAAAATAAGCTTTGTCTGTTCTTGCGAGATAGATAGCAAAAAAGACAATGATTAAAAGAATGGGATACATGAATTTTTCGAAAAGTTTCAACAGACATCTCCACTATTTTCAAACTTTGCGAGTCTTTCAGAGTGGCGCCCACCTTCGAATTGATGTTTAAACCAAGAAGTAATGATGGCCTTAATCTCACTCTCCGAATTGAATCTTGCACCTAAGCAAAGAACATTCGAATTATTGTGTTTTCTCGACATTTCCGCATCAAGCTCGCTTCGACAAAGGGCCGCGCGAATTCCTTTGTAACGATTGGCCGCCATTGAAACACCGATGCCTGATCCACAGATCAGAATACCCGGAATGTTTTGTTGAACGACTTCGTGACAAACTTTTTGAGCGTAGTCTGGATAATCAACTCGATCGGTACTGAAAGTTCCAACATCGATGATTTCGTAATTTTGAGAACGAAGGAAGTCTTTGACGACTTCCTTCATTTCATATGCTGCGTGATCGCAGCCAAGAGCTATTTTCATTAGTATCTGTAGTGATCTGGCTTGTATGGACCTTCTGGTTTTACACCAAGGTACTCAGCTTGCTTAGAGTTTAGTTTATCAAGTTTTACACCGATTTTTTCTAAGTGAAGACGAGCAACTTTTTCATCTAGGTGTTTTGGAAGAACGTAAACTTTGTTTTCGTAGTTTTTATGGTTTTCCCAAAGTTCAATTTGAGCCATTACCTGATTCGTAAATGAGTTCGACATTACGAATGAAGGGTGACCAGTTCCGCAACCAAGGTTAACAAGACGGCCTTCAGCTAGAACGATGAGCTTCTTTCCTGATGGCATTAAGTATTGATCAACTTGTGGCTTGATGTTTACTTTCTTAGCTGTTTTGTTCAGGTAAGCAACTTCAATCTCTAGATCGAAGTGACCGATGTTAGCAACGATTGCTCCATCTTTCATTTGCTCCATGTGCTTACCAGTAATAACGTCAACACATCCTGTAGCTGTTACGAAGATGTCTCCATGTTTTACAGCTTCATCCATTGTCATAACTTGGTAGCCTTCCATTGCTGCTTGAAGAGCACAGATAGGATCGATTTCAGTTACGATTACACGTCCACCTAATCCACGGAATGAACCAGCTGAACCCTTACCTACGTCACCGTATCCAGCAACAACACACACTTTACCAGCGATCATTACGTCAGTAGCGCGTTTTACTGAATCAACAAGTGATTCACGACATCCGTAAAGGTTGTCGAATTTTGATTTTGTTGTAGAGTCGTTGATGTTGATGGCCGGAACTTTTAGTTCGCCTTTCTTCACCATTTCGTAAAGTCTATGAACACCTGTAGTTGTTTCTTCTGAAAGACCTTTGATGCCTTTTAGAAGCTCTGGGTATTTTTGGTGAACCATAACAGTAAGGTCACCACCGTCATCAAGAATCATGTTAAGTGGAGAACCATCTGCCCACTTAAGAGTTTGTTCAATACACCAGTCGAATTCTTTTTCGTTCATCCCTTTCCAAGCAAAAACAGGAATCCCTGCAGCAGCGATCGCAGCAGCGGCCTGATCTTGAGTTGAAAAGATATTACATGAAGACCAACGCACTTCTGCGCCGAGTTCAACTAGAGTTTCGATAAGAACCGCTGTTTGGATTGTCATGTGAAGACATCCAGCGATTTTTGCTCCTTTCAGAGGTTTGCTTTTTCCGAATTCAGCACGAAGTGCCATAAGACCAGGCATTTCAGTTTCTGCGATTTCAATTTCTTTACGTCCCCAGTCAGCTAGTGACATATCTTTTACTTTATAATCGGTAAAGGCCATTTTTCCCCCTTAGTGGATTGATATTTTTCGTATAAAATAGAGCGTGATAACTATAGCATCCTAACCACAACGTCACAAGGTTTAATCCATGGCCAGCTATACTCAGATAACTCTTCAAGAAGCTGAAGAAATACTTAAGCTTTATGGAAAGAAAAAAGTCGTCAACTGCACTCCACTTTCATTGGGGATTTCGAACTCCAATTATAAAGTCGAACTGGAAAACGAAACTGTTTTGTTGAAAATTTCCAACGATAAAAATCAATTACAGTTGGCCGATGAACAAAAGATACTCATGTATCTGCATCGACAAGGTTACCCTTATTCGCTGAAGCCTTTTGAAACTTCAGAGGGCACGTATATATATCAGTATGGAAAATACTTTGGTGTTCTCTATCCTTTCGTGGCCGGTATTCCCCCAGGTCCCTCGGATGTAACATGCGCTGAAGTCGGAGCCGCTCTCGCTCGCTTGCACACACTCCCAAAAGACATTCAGGTTATGAAAACATTGAGACCTCATGAACAAGTAGGTTTTGGTCCAAATGAAATTCTGGCCTATACAAAAACGAAAAACTGTCCTGAAGATTACGCCAAGGCCTTCGACTATTTTTTCCCTGATCAACTCCACTCTTTTCTGGATGCTCAACTGCAAGTAGGAGTTATTCATGGGGATTTGTATTACGACAACACTCTCTTCAACAATAACCATTTAAGTTCTGTCCTTGATTTCGAACAGGCAGGCATTGGTGAATTTCTGCTCGATTTAGGAATTTCCATCTCCGGAACATGTATTGAGAAAGGGAGAATCATTTCTCCTCTTGTGACTTCCTATTTAAAAGGCTATGAATCCATCAGACCACTACCGCTCAACGAAAGAATGCACCTTGATCAAGCGATCATCTTAGGCCTGCTTTCGATTTCTCTTTGGAGAATCAAACGATTTAAAGAGGGAAATCTCAATCCACTTATGGAAGACTCTTACAGAGACTTGTTGGTTCGAGCTATGCACTATCACGAAATGATGAAAGGTTAATATATTTAGGAACTGCGATGACTGAAAAAAAGAATTTTAAAAAGAAAGTAGATTATAAAGAAAGACGTACAAGGGAAAAACCTGTTCGCAGTGATGTGAAGAGTGTACCTCGTGCAAAAGTGAATGCCGATGGAACAAAAGAATTTGATCAATCGACATTCTTTGCTTCTTGTCCGCGTGAAGTTGAACATCTTCTTGAAAAAGAAATTAAAGATCTAGGCATCACTCGTATTGAAGTTGAAAAAGGCGGAGTTGCTTTCAAAGCAGAAACTGAACAGGCCATTGATGTTCTACTTAACTCTCGAGTTGCTTCTCGTGTTTTCAAAGAAATTCAGGTTTACACTATAGAAAATGAACGTGATCTGTACGCTCGCGCAAAAGAAAAATGGTGGGATAAAATTTTCAGCGTGAATCAAACGTTTAAAATCAACACGCTTTTTGATCGTGATACGCGCGAAAGTTTTAACAACTCAATGATCTTTTCACAGTTATTGAAAGATGCCATCGTTGATAACTTCCGTGATAAATATGGCGAACGCCCAAGTGTCGACACTGGTCGCCCTGATATAACGTTCCTACTTCGTGTAGAACGCAAACCAGGAACTGATCTATTCAACGCTCGTATTCTTGTCGATATGTGTGGAGAACCGATTTCGAATCGCGGTTACAGAGAAGAATCACTCAAAGCTCCGCTTCGTGAAAACTTAGCAGCGGCCATTGTAATGACAACAGATTTCGATCCAGAAAAAGATATCTTCACTGATTGTATGTGCGGTACAGGAACATTTCTCATCGAAGCTATCCTCATCCGTGCGAAAGTAGCACCTTCATACATCAGAGTTCGTCAGTATATTGAAAAGAAAATGCCAGTATTCGATTTTTTAAAACATCCTTGGTTCACAGCTGATAGAAAAGCGCATCGCCTGTTTGAAGAGCGAGCACAAGCTATTTATAACCATTCGCTTGCGGCTTTAAACGAACTTCAAACTCGTCAATTCTTCGGGTTTGATATCAATGAACGTGCATTGGAAACAACTCGCATTCACCTTCATAATGCCATGATCGATCAACAGATCGTGACTCTTAATAAACGTGATGCCACAAAAATCACACCAATGGATGAACCACCTGGAATCGTCATCTGTAACCCTCCATACGGTGAACGTATGGGCGATGAAGAAGAACTGAAAGTTCTCTACAAAGATCTCGGTGAAAACTTTAAGAAGAACTTTAAAGGTTTCCGCGCTTACGTGTTCACATCGAATCCACTTCTTCGCAAAAGTATTTCGCTGGGAACAGCTTCTCGTCACACGTTCTTCAATGGTTCACTTGAATGTCGCTTATTAAAATACGATCTGTACTAAGGATCCAAATCCATGTTGATCGCCTGAACGGCGATCACACCTGGATAGCGAGTGTAATCAAAACTCTGCATTTGCTCTGTTAGGCATTTTTTCAATTGAGGTTCAAGAGTCTGCTCTTTATCGTCTACTTCCAGAAAACTGAGTTTTCCTTTTAAATCCACTTCCGCCACTGCACAAATGCTGTAGATTTTTCTATTCCCCATTCGTTCCGCTTCGGCCAGACACTCAAACATTAATGGCTTCAATGTTGTTTCAGATTCACGCGAGAACATTCGAGTGCGTTTTATAATTTCAGTTTCAAGTTTACTAGCTTCACCACGACGTTGCTTTTTTTCCAACTCATTAACAGTTTTAATTCGCTTATAAGATTCACCTGTACAGTGATTCTTATAAGAGAAAACTTCATCCGTCGTTGAACAGGCCGATACTATAAAAGCAAGGCTGATGAAGTTTACAACTCTCATCTAACTACCTGGCTGACTACTAAGTTTTTCTGAAAGCTTCATCGCTAAATTTGGTGAAGCATATTTTAAGAATGTAATGGGATTGATGATTTTATCGAAGTGTTTGCTCGATTTCGAAAAGAAATACGCACTCACATCACTATCTTTTAAAAAGATCGTATGACCTTTATTTGAAAATTTCCTTGAAACATATTCTGAATCAAGAAAACACACTTCACGAATCATGAAGTTTTTCGCCACATAAATGATAATGCAATAATCAGAGAGGTCGACGAGAGTCTTTTTGATCTTCACACCTTTTGGAGAAGAAGCATCACTCCACTCAACTTGAATCTCTACGCGTTTACCATCGGCCATAATGAAATCAAATCCTCTTTGCGAAGTTGACTTCACCTGCTTCAAACCGAAGATACATTTCGCGTACCACTCTCCCAATTGTGTTGGAAGATTTTTTCCGTTCAAAAGAATTTGCTCATGAGCAAGGATTTCATATGAACGATTCACAAGTCCGATTTGATCGAGGATTAATTTGTTGTTTGGAACATAAACAATGGAGATTTTGCGGGCATCTTTTCTCAGTAATTTTTTTGAGAATTGCTTTTCGTACCACAATTGGAAATTTTCATTGTTTGAAAGTTCGAATGAATCGTAAACAAATCCTAATCGCAAGAGCGAATAGATGTCTTTGCATTCGGGCAATTTCTTTTGGATAAATCGAAGTGGGGCGAAGTCCACACGTTCTTCGCCCATGACAAAGTACTCGTCTTTGTCATAATCGGAACTTCCATGCGTGCTGGAAGAGAAGAGTTTAATCTCTTCGTTTAGTTTCTGAATGTCCATTTTTAGCTCAAGTTTAAAGTGTAATTGCAATCAGTGTAACACTGAAACAACTAAACTTTCAATTGAGATAGGTCCTCTTCAAAATTTAACATTGAGTGTGAAAGCCCAACATTTTTAACAAGTTGCTGTTGCACGAAGAATTTAAAGTCGAGTATTTTACTCTGATAATAGTCTTTTTCTTCAGCATTAGTTGCAGCAGCGAGCATTTTTGAAGCTTCACAAGCGCTTTCAAGCAACAACCAAGAACCAATCAAATTTCCACTAAACGACAAGAATGATGTTGCATGGAAAAGAATTGCATCGAATTGATTAGCTTTCGCTTGTGTACCAAATCGTTGAAGAATGGCCTGGGCCTTCTCTAAATTTTTCCCAATTAATCCAATTTCCTCTTTAAAGGCCTGAGCTTCCGGTCTCGCCATCGTCTTTTGAATCTTTGCCCCAACTCCCATAAAAGTTTTTGCATTATCTTTCAAAACTTTTCTCATCGTGAAGTCGACGGCCTGAATCCCGTTTGTTCCTTCATAGATCGTTGCAATCTTTGTATCGCGGGCAAACTGTTCAATACCATACTCTGAACAGAATCCATAACCACCGTGTAATTGAATTGCATCGACGGCAACGTTAAAACCTTCATCCGAACAATAGGCCTTACAGATTGGAGTAAGGAATGCGATTTCATTTTCTACTGAAGTATCACCATGGTGAAGTTTATCGAATAAATCTGCAGTATAGAGTACAAGTGCTCTCATCGCACGAGACATTGAACGCATTTTAAGCATTGTGCGTTTTACATCTGGGTGAGCAATGATTTCTTTACCGAATTGTGAACGCTCACGCACATATTGTTCTGTTAACATTGTCGCAAGATTTGCTTGGGCTTCTGCCTGAACACCACACAGAAGTCGAGCTTCGTTCATCATGATAAACATGTTCACCATTCCGTCGAATTCTTTACCAATTAAAACACCTTCGCAATTTCCATTCTGACCGAACGTAATTTCACAAGTCGCTTGACCGTGAATCCCCATCTTCTCTTCAATCTTCGTACAACGAACATCGTTCGGAGTTCCATCTTCTCTGAATTTTTTTACAATAAATAATGAGAGACCTTTTGTTCCAGCTGGAGCTCCAGGAGTTCTTGCTAAAACTAAGTGAACAACGTTTTGATAAAGATCATTATCACCTGATGAAATGAAAATCTTCACCCCTTTAATTTTAAACTTACCATCCCCCATTGGAGTCGCTGAAGTGATAGCAGCACCAACATCAGAACCAGCACCAGGTTCAGTTAAGCACATCGTGCCTCCCCACTCCCCTGACATCATTTTAGGAACAATCGAATCTTGTTGCTCTTGAGATCCCACTTTTAAAATTACATCCATCGCTCCACGTGTGAGTCCTGGGTACATCGCAAATGAAACGTTCGCGCCATTCATGATTGATTGGCAGATAAGAGCGACTGAATGCGGAGATGGCATCCCACCAATTTCTTCAGCATAACCAATTCCGTACCAACCATTTTCATAAAAACTTTTGAATGGTTTATGAAATGAAGGTGGAACTGTTACTTTTCCATCTTTGCTCAAATGAACACCTTCAACATCTCCGAGTGTTCTACACGGATAAATTTCTTTTTCAATGAATTTGTTACATTCATTGATAACGTCCTTCATATCCTGTTCAGCGTAACCTGTGTGGTCCTGGATTTTTAAAACATTGAAGAGGTTAAAATAAATATCTCTAAGATCTGTCTTAAACTGTGCCATGAGAAACCATCCTTGATTTTTTGAATTTGGGCAGACAATTAATTATAAATTATCTCGGAAAAAATAAAAGAGGACCCTTACGGGTCCTCGCATTTTTTTATGAATGTCTGAGTGATCTTATTGAGCTTCTACGATGTTGAAAAGGTACTCAGTTTTAAGCTGGCCATCAACTGTCTTTCTGATACCGATCGGGTTGGCTTGTAATGGGAAGCGTGTGTCGATTACATATTGCTTACCATCAGTCGCTTGAATTCTGTAAGAAGTTCCAGAGATCTGAATTGGGATCAATGGGTTTCTTGAGTTAATAATCGCTCTCAATTCATCTTGTTTTGAAGCTACGTTTACGTTGTTACTCTGCACTGTTCTTGAAACAGGGAGTGAACTTGTAGACGATGTAGAAGATGAATAGCTACACACCGTAAAGATCGACCATTTCGTCTCACAGTTTTGACCGTTCGCCGTTGTTGTAGAAGTCGACTCTGTATACTTAAAATTAAGTGGTAGAGCATTGTTTACTAATTGTCCCCAAGTAGCTGGGTTACCATAATAGTAAATCTGACCAACACCGAATTGAGTTGTATAGTTTGTAATTTTATCCGCAAGAGCAACACCGTTAGCATCTGTCGTGCTTACAGTAGTTGATGGGTTTGTCACTACAGCAGGTGCTGCTGGTGATTTAACTTTATTATCTTTTCCACATGAAGCGAGTGTCGATAGAACCATTAAAGCTACGATTAACTTTTTCATAACGTCCTCCCTAAAGGCGTATTTCAAGTTGACTTGTTTTCTTTTAATAGAGCAACAGTCATGCCAAGGTTGAACGGTATTGGCCTCTAGGGTTTATGAGGGCTTAATGGTTCTCAGCGACTAAACAATGAACATTCTACAAACACCTGTCTAAAATTTAGCCGATTTTCACTGGGGATTTGAATGAATATGTATCAATCCTTTATAGTGAATTTTTCCTGGATCCAACAAGTTGAAGAGGAGAAACTGAAGCTTAAAGAGCCTCGGATCCTTAGGCCGTGCCAACTTTGGATACAATTGATGAAGTGTCTTTTCCACAATCGCAGAGTTATAAAACGTCATTATAGTATTACTGTTCTTATGTTTTATTCCATTATTAAAGATGTATTTGAGTACGTTCTTTAATTCCATCACTGAAATTAATCTTCTTAAGTGGTAGCGGTGTTTATAAACTCCGCCCTTTTTAAATTTCACCTTGTTAATCATCTTCGCCAGAGTCACTCCAAACGATTGCATACAGTTGGATAACTGCTCTTGATTAAAAGCTTCCACCAACATGTGAATGTGATTGTACTCAAGAGTATAGTGGATCACCTTCAATGATTTAGCCCTCGCTTTCATAATCGCGTGATGTAGTGCCTTGAGAATCATCTTATTTTGAAGATCCGACTTATCTTCCCTAACCTTTATAGTGATATGAAAACTACTCTCGCGTTCAAACCGTTCTCTTCGGATATGGCGGATCCCTTTGTCATGAATAGGTTTTCTTCCGGCGCGTTTTGGATTGAGCAATGAGAGCTGAGTATGTTTTCTTATTTTTTTCATGGAAGAGTGACTGCATCACTCGAGCAAGATTTCTACAATTAACATTTTAATAATATTGGATATGGATATCTGCCTAAATCAAAAGCTATCTAACTTATAAAAAAATTGAACGATATCATTCAAAAGATGAAGATCGTTTCAGAACTCTGCCTGATTTAGAATAAGGTTTCGAGTTTCGTAAATTTAGGCAGACATCTAAGCTTACAGAATGTGTGTTCATGAAGAACTAGAGTTAACAGGAATTACTTGAGTTGTTTTCGCTTGAAGAAAAGGATCTTCAGCCCCTCTTCTGGATTAACTTCCATGTCTGCGAAGCTGGAGTACATGAGTTCAGTGAACTCGAAATCAGGAGCATGTTCAATAAAGGCAGATTTCAAAAAATTGGAATCAAGGAAAGGCGAATTGAGGCAGGCCATGACGATGGAGCCTGGTTTTGTGAAATCAGGAAGACGGCGAATGATTTTGTGGTAATCGCGCTCGACCTTGAAGCTATCGCCTTGATTGGTTGGTGGATCAATGATCACAAGATCAAAGGGACCTTTGCGGACAAGGGAGCCGAAAGATTTCATGATGTCGTGAGGAGAATATTGAACGAGCCTGCGGTCAAAACCATTGAGGATGTGATTTTTATCTCCAACGGAAAGGGCCTTCTGTGACATATCCATGTTTAAAACTGACGATGCGCCACCTTTAAGTGCTGCCACGGAAAGTGAACAGGTATAGGAAAAAAGATTGAGAACATTGAGGTCTTTTGCATGAGTGCGAAGCCAATCGCGGCCGATGGCCATATCGAGAAAAAAACCGATGTTTTGATCGGTGCTTAAATTGAGCAGATATTTTTCACCTTTTTCCACAGCGTAGGCAGGCGCTTCAAAAGTTCCTCGTAAGACTTCGACGGGGGTGTTTTTCAAATAACGTTTCTGCAGAAGAACGTTTGGGAATTCGAGCAGAGATGCCAATACTGAATTTATATCAGCGATTTCTTTGTAAGCGGTGATCAGTATGTATGGTGGATAGTGATCGATGCAAATGTGTTCGAGCTCGGGAAACTTTTTTCCACGGCCGTGGAAAAGTCTTTGAGCTTCGCCGGTAACGGGTTTTAAAATCATGAACAGCAGCTATCGGATTTAGGCGTAGATTTGCCACCTGAAAATTTAAACTTTATCCAGAAAGTGATGAAGATACCGAAAAGTAATCCCATCGCCTGACAGATGATAAGTTTTTGCATTGACCATGCTCCGGCAGGACCGCACGTAACACCGAAATCGACCGGTGGACTGAAGAGTTGAGTTATAGCTTTAGGAGCAAGGAAAGTTGCGATGGCCAGACCAATTAAACCGCCGACGAAAGCGTAGTTAAGGTTTTTGCTAAACTGATTCATCATTACTCCTGTTGCAAAATCCACGTCACTTCATGCTTGTTGCATGAAAGATGCACGATACGTGAGCCTGGGATTTCTTTAAACTTAAACATGGTTTCAAAGTCTGTGGGTTTTTGAAATTTTATTGTGCAGGCGAAGTTTTTCACAAGGCCTGATTCGCGCCAGCGATTGACGAGTTCGAGAAGTTTATCAGGATAACAAATAATATCTGAAAAAAACCAATCGAGTTCGCCTACGTGCTGAGGTCTTAAACCAAATGCACTTTCCTGACGAAATTCAATATTCGGAAGAGCGGCAATGCGCGGATCAAGTGGAGCTTTGTCCACACTCACGACGTGTGCTCCAACTGTTTGCAGAACCCATGTCCATCCACCAGGGCAACTTCCAACGTCGATCGTTTTCATTCCAGGTGAGGGTTTGATCTTATAAAGAGTAAAGAGTTCCCAGAGTTTTAAATAGGCCCTTGAGGGAGGATTGATTTTATCTTCGTTGAAATGGATCTCACCAAAAGGAAGTGGACAAGTCGTTGCAGCTGAAACAATCATTTCAGATTCAGACAATAGTGAAAAAACACCGATCGTACTTGTTGGGATTTCATCTAAAAAATTAAACTTTTTCAAACGAACAGAAGGAACTTTTTCAAGAATAAGTTCGCCTCTCCGGTGATTGTTCAGAGAATAATGACTGAAACGGACACCTTTTCCGCGTAAAATTTCGGCCGCATTGTTAATCGAAGTGTAGTTAACAATTTCGACATTGGTCCATGTGTCTTGAGCAAAAACAACATCTCGGAATGGACCTTCACAAAGAAAGAGTCTGCCATGTTGCGACAGTATCTTAATTCCCAGCAAAGTGAGTTCGGTTTTTAAGTCCTGCTCAAACTCAGCTGGTGCGAGGTAACCTGTAAGTGAATTGCTTTGACCCATAATAGGTTCAATTGATACCATAGCTAGTATTATGAGTAAAAAAATTAATCCCGCAAATAAGAACGTACGCAAGGATCCCAAGTCGGAAATAAAGATTTATGGTGAAAACGCTTGCTTAGCCGTATTCCATAAAAGGCCTCAGGACATCATCCAGGTCTTTCTTACAAAAGAGCTGCTACATAACTCTAAAAAAACTTTTTCACAGGTGACGAAGTACTGTGCCCAAAATAAAAAAGCTTATCACTTGGTGACGAGAGATGAGCTCGAGAGCATGACAAAAGCCACACACCATGAAGATGTGTGTATGTTAGTTAAGAAATTACCATCACGCACGTTGGACCAATATCTCACGACTAAACCTGATTCGTCGATGTTACTGGCGCTTGATCAAGTCACGAATCCGCACAACATTGGTGCAATTATCAGAAGTGCCGCTCACTTTGGTGCTACAGGAATTATTGTGAGTGATAAAAATTTAGCTGAAGCTGCTTCTTGTATTAGAACAAGTGAAGGTGGCTTTGAGTATTTGGAAGTTTTTGAATCGAAAGATTTCAAAAAAACTATAAGTTCATTACAAAAAAATAAATTTCAAATTATTACAACTTCATCTCATGCTGAAAAAAGTCTTTATGATCTAAAATGGGAAAAAAGAAATGTCGTTGTTTTCGGTGAAGAAGCACATGGATTGCATCCCGATACTATGGCGATGGGTGAAGTGATAAAAATTCCCGGAACAAACAATGTGGAAAGTTTGAATGTCTCAGTTGCTTCAGCTGTTATACTTTCCGATTATTTTCAAAAGGTGAAACAAAATGAAAAAGCTCCAAGGTTTAAATAAAAGAGTTCTTCTCTGCATCCTGGATGGATTCGGAGTAAGTGAAACTGATCATAGAAATGCAATTAAGGCGGCAAAAAAACCGAATATTGATTTTCTCATGAAACATTATCCAATGACGACTATCGAGCCAGGTGGTGTTCTTGTAGGATTACCTAAAGGTGTTGCAGGGAATTCTGAAGTTGGGCACATGAATTTGGGTGCAGGTCGTTCCGTCAGACAGGATCTTGTTCGTATCAACGAGGCGATTGAAAACGATTCACTTCGAGATATGGAAGAACTTAAAAACTTAATTAACTACGCGAAGACTCACTCTAATCGTGTACACATGATGGGTTTACTTTCTGATGGTGGAGTTCATTCTCACATTAATCATTTAAAAGAACTCGCAAAAATTCTTCACGAACATAACATCGAAATTATTCTGCATGCCTTTATGGATGGACGAGATACTGCTCAAGATATTGGCCATACATACGTTACGCAAATCGATCAAATTCCTTATATTAAATTTGCATCGATGCAAGGACGTTCAATCGGAATGGATCGTGATCGCAGATGGAATAAAATCGAAAATTGTTACAAAACATTTATTGGTCAAGGAAAAACGACAACACTCACTCCCCTCGCATACATTCAAAACGAATACAAAGAAGGTCGCTACGATGAATTCTTAACTCCAGTTTTGTTTGATGAAAAACTTGCGATGAAAAATGGCGATGCTGTTTTCTTTTTTAATTATCGTCCGGATAGAGCGATCCAAATTACATTGGCACTCAATTATTCGAAGTTCACAGAGTTTCCGGTGCCCGTAAAACCAGGATATTTTCTCTGCATGACTCCGTATGTGACGGACTACATGGATCTGCCTATTCTTTTTGATAAAGAAAGACTACAAGGAACACTTTGCGAATATCTTTCTGGACTTGGAAAAAAACAATTAAAAATCGCAGAGACTGAAAAGTATGCGCACGTGACTTTTTTCTTCAACGGCGGAGATAAAAAACCTTTCCCTGGTGAAGATCAAATTCTTATTCCATCACCAAAAGAAGTTGCAACATATGATCAGAAACCTGAGATGAGTGCTTACCTTGTCACTGATCGTTTAGAAGAAGCGCTGGCCGATCATAGTTATTCTCTCTATGTCGTCAACTACGCCAACTCAGATATGGTCGGACACACAGGAAATTTTGAAGCCTCAGTAAAAGCAATCGAAGCACTTGATGTTGTTGTTGGACGTCTGATGAAAAAATGTGAAGCTGAAAACGTCACCATGCTGGTGACGGCAGATCATGGGAACTCTGATGTCATGGCCTATGACAATGGCGACATCCATACATCGCATTCTGATTCACCGGTTCCATTCATCGTTTTTGATCCACGTTTAAAAGATGAAAAATGTGAATTGAATGCAGGTGCAATGGCCCTTCGAAATGTCGCTCCAACTATCCTCCACATTATGGGAATTGAACAAGCTCCACTTTTTGATGGCGTGAGCGTCTTTAAATAGGATTGAAATAGGATTGAAGTATGACAAAAACTACGCTTAAAAAAATTGGTGTTCTTTGTAGTGGTGGTGACTCTCCAGGAATGAACTGTGCCATTCGTGCAGTCGTGAGAACCGCTATCGGTGAAGGACTTGAAGTCGCCGGCATTCAAAAAGGCTATCAAGGTATTCTTGAAAATCAGATTCGTACTTTGGATGTTTCATCAGTAGGTAACATTCTCCAACATGGAGGAACAATGTTGCAAACTTCTCGCTGCCCGGAATTTAGAACTCCTGAAGGCAGAAAAAAAGCGGCAGACATACTAAAGAAAAATAAAATTGATGCTCTTGTTGTCATTGGTGGAGACGGCTCATACAACGGGGCGATGGCGCTTCATCAGGAACACGGCATTCCAGTTGTAGGAATTCCGGGAACGATTGATAACGATATCAGTGGAACGGATTACACAATTGGATTTGATACTGCTGTTCAAAACGCAGTCGATGCCGTTGATAAAATTCGTGATACGGCAAATTCGCATGCGCGAACATTTATTGTCGAAGTTATGGGAAGAAGATCACCGGCGATTGCTCTTAAAGTAGGAATTTGCACGGGAGCCGAGAACGTCGTTCTTCCAACTGCAGAAATTGAATACGAAAAAATTTCAAATGATATTGCTCGCGGAATTAAACGCGGGAAGACTTCCTCGATCATTATTGCGGCCGAGGGGGAAAAAGAAGGCATCGGGTATGTCATTCAAAAGAACTTAAAAGAAAAATTTCAATTAGACGCTCACGTTTGTATTTTAGGACATATTCAACGTGGGGGTAACCCAACGCCTACGGATCGTCTTATTGCCTCTCAAATGGGCAATCTAGCTGTGCTCACGCTCTTAAAAGGTGAAGCCGCTAAAGCAACAGTTTATCTCAATGGAAAAGTGACCACGACTGATCTGGCAAACTGTTTGCGCAAAAAAAATGAGTTTGATGTTCAGGAAGTTGAGCTTCTTAATTCATTGTCCATTTAACAAAGATTGCATCAGTCCTTCCACTGGCAAATGGTAATAGTCCTCATGGACTGGAACATTTGCTGGTGCAATGATTTTCCAGGCCGATTCTTCATCCCAATTAAAAAGCGAAAGTAGCTCCAGTTGCTGCGAGGCAGATAACTGGAGAGGACTAATCTGTCCTTCAACAGATATTTTACCTGCCGCAAAACAATCTTCTAGATTATCGATCGGGAGATGCCCCGTTAAACTCCACAACATGAGGAGCAGTGGTAATTCGAGATAGCGATATTCTTCGTTTTGAAATTTTTTTGATTCCAGTTCGCCTTCCACACATAAAACGAATCTCTTTGCGGGGATTTTAAGTTTTTTTTCGCGCGAAAGATAAACGAACTTCTCTTTCATCGCTCGCGAATACTTACCCATTCCGACAATTTCAATTCCTGGACTGCCGTTTGAAGCATACCCAAAAATATCAACGGGACAGTGCTGTCCACCAAAGGGGTAAAGGCTTTTTGTTCTCATGTTCATGTCATGTTTTCCTTGAAAAATCCTGCTATTGCCCTTGCAAAAAAGAATCAGTGCGCTCATTCTTAGGCATTAAAAGGTTTGATTTTTAAGATGGCCGCTCATCAAATTTTGATGATCAGCTAGAAGGATAAGTTCATGACGATTAAAACAAGATTAGAACGCGATTTACTTGGAAAAATGGAAGTTCCTGCGAACGCCTATTATGGAATTCATACTTTGCGCGCTATCGAAAACTTTAAAATTTCCGATCAAAAAATCAGCGACAATATCATCATGGTTAAATCGTTGGCCATGACGAAAAAAGCTTGTGCTCTTGCTAATGGTGAATTGGGTACAATTCCACCAAAAGTCGCGGCAGTGATTGTTCGCGCTTGTGATGAAATAATTGAACACAACCGCTGTCTCGATCAATTTCCAACTGACATCTATCAAGGTGGAGCGGGAACTTCAGTAAATATGAATGCGAATGAAGTTATTGCTAATCTTGCTTTAGAACTTCTAAACGAAAATAAAGGTGACTACGATATTATTCACCCAAATGATCACGTTAATAAATGCCAATCAACAAACGACGCCTACCCTACTGCTTTTCGCGTGGCCTTGTATCAGCACATTCTACATCTCGTTGATGGTCTGAAAAGTTTAGCCGGATCATTGGAAGAAAAAGCGCTCGAATTCAAAAACGTTTTGAAAATGGGCCGCACACAATTACAAGATGCTGTACCGATGTCACTAGGACAAGAGTTTCACGCCTTCGCCACACTTCTTCGTGAAGAAATCAAAATGCACAATCAATTGAAGGATCTTTTACTTGAGGTGAATTTAGGTGCAACGGCGATTGGAACAGGTATCAATGCTCCCAAAAACTATGCTCCACTAGCTGTGAAAAAACTCAAGCAAGTGACCGGATACAATTTCGTTCTTTCTGAAGATTTGATCGAAGCCACTTCCGATTGCGGAGCCTATGTAATGATCTCAGGAGCGCTCAAAAGATCAGCAGTAAAAATTTCGAAAATCTGCAATGATCTTCGTCTGCTTTCTTCTGGACCACGAGCTGGACTTCGCGAAATTAATCTTCCTGCTCTTCAAGCTGGTTCGAGTATCATGCCAGCGAAAGTTAATCCGGTCATTCCAGAAGTTGTGAATCAAGTTTGTTTCAAAGTCATCGGTAATGATATGACAGTCACGATGGCCGCCGAAGCAGGGCAATTGCAGTTGAATGTCATGGAGCCAGTAATCGCATCATCTCTTTTTGAATCGCTCACATTACTCACAAACGCATGCGCCAACCTTAAAGAAAAATGCATTGAAGGCATAACGGCGAATCCTGAAGTGTGTTTAATGAATGTTATGAATTCAGTAGCGATCGTCACTTTCCTTGATCCACTTTTAGGACATGAAATGTGCGATGTGATTGGGAAAGAAAGCGTTCAAACAGGAAAAAGTGTAAGCCAGATCGTTTTAGATAAAGGCCTTCTCACGCAAGAAGACCTTAATAGAATTTTTTCGGCGGAGAATCTATTGAACCCGGAGTATTACGGCAAGAAATACTAAGCTAAGGCTTAGTCATCTCATCAAAAACTTGATTGCTCATCGTGATCATTTGCTCTGAAGCTTGCAGTGCTTTGAGTTTTCCTTTTTGATTAGCATATAGATCTTGGTCTTTGCGGACTTCTACAATGGAATTCTTTTTTTCTGCTGTTACCACACCTTCGCAAACACACAGGTAACTCTCTTTTGCTTTTTCTTCGATGAAGAATTTTGTTCCGCGAACAGCAAATGAAGCATAACGAGTTTTAACCTGGAATTTTTCACCTTCAGTGAGACCCTTTACGACTGAAAAGATTTTACCTTTTACGAGATTGAAAAAAGTTTCTTTCGGAGTGATCGATTCCACCTTTGCAACAGCTTCAGCAAACCGAACGATGTGGCCATTTTGAAATTTGATATCGATGTAGCTTCCTTTTTTAGGAAGTGAAATTTCCATCCCTGTTGCGACCTCTGCACCTTCAACAATTTTCTCTTTGTTGATGAATGCTTCACCTTTGATTTTAATAATGTTTGCCACAGGGGCAAATCCCTCTGCGAAAGCAGAAGACATGAAAAAAAGCGAGATGAACAAAAGTTTAAAGATCTTCAATGGACTCTCCAATTGGTTTTGCAAAATGGCAGTTTAAAGTTTTATCACTAATAGAATGATGAACGACTTCCAGTTTGTAAGCATAAAGTTTCTTTAATTCTTCACAGGATTTTTTGGAATCAAGACAGAACTTGAGATGTTTACCTTCACAGTTCAGCGCCAATGTTACGCCATCTCCAAAATTACAGAAAAGATTTTTGGTTTGCTCCATGACTTCTGCTCTTAGAAAGCGAACATCGTCTGGATGTTTTTTGAGGCAGAAATTCAAACCGCTCGTTACTTTTCCCATGCAGTCGATTTCGTTCATCGAATGTCCTGAGATCAATTCGGCGTGTTTGCCGTTCATTTCTTTGCAGACATCGACAAGTGGATAGCTGTGAACTTTAAGTGCAGTGACTTCGTTCTTAACGATTGAGGCGTGAACAGAAAATGAGGCAAAAAAAAGCCACCCGAAGGTGGCTATTGATACTACGATGGCCATAGTCCACGAAGCTTCATAGCGTTTTCGAGACGCTTGATAGCTGCAATAAGAGCAGCTGACTTCATGTTAACGTTGTACTCTTTTGAAGTCGTGTAAACGTTTTCAAAAGCGTTTTTAAGAGTTGTGTGAAGTTTCTTATTGATGTCATCAACATCCCAGAAGAATGACTGAAGACCCTGTACCCATTCAAAGTACGAAACAACAACACCACCAGCATTACAAAGAATGTCTGGAATTAAGAAAGCACCTTTTTCTGTGACGATATCAACAGCTTCTTTTGTAAGAGGACCGTTAGCACCTTCAGCGATGATTTTAGCTTTAACAACGTGAGCGTTGTCTTTAGTGATTACACCATCGATAGCAGCTGGAATAAGAACGTCTACATTCAATCCGAATAATTCATCGTTTGTAATGTGAGTTGTTCCTGGCATTCCTTTAAGAACTTTATTTTCTTTTACCCACTTCTCGCATTTTTCAATGTCGAGACCGTTTGGATCGTAAACACCACCAGAGATATCAGAAACAGCAACGATCTTTGCTCCTTGAGCTTTAAGGTCGTATGCAGCTGGGATCGCAACTTTACCGAAACCGTGAATTGCAACAGTTGTGTTTTGATTGATTGTCATACCGATTCTTTCAGCAGCGAAGTTTACACAGAATGCAACTCCTTTACCTGTAGATTCAGCACGTCCAAGTGATCCACCGATTTCAATTGGCTTACCTGTAACAACAGCTGGAACAGTGTAACCTTTGATTTGTGAATATGTGTCCATGAACCACGCCATAGTCTGTCCATCAGTTCCAATATCTGGAGCTGGGATATCAACTTGAGGTCCGATGATCATGTTAATTTCAGTTGCGTAACGACGAGTAAGCGCTTGAAGCTCTTGGCGAGAAAGTTGAGTTGGATCAACACAGATACCACCCTTAGCACCACCGTATGGAAGACCAACGAGAGCACACTTGAATGTCATAAGCATTGCGAGACCTGCAGTCTCAGAAAGATCTACACCTGGATGGTAACGGATACCACCTTTACCTGGCCCAAGAGAAAGATTGTGTTGAACTCTATAGCCCATGAAAACTTTTACAGTTCCATCGTCACAACGAATTGGAACAGAAACTTGTAGGGCACGTTTTGGATATTTTAATCTTTCAGCAACATTCGGGTCTAAACCCATTACTCTACTCGCGTCTTCCAATTGCTTAATAGCGTCTTGGAATAAAGCACTGTCAAATAGACTCATCTACGACCTCCGATTCATATCAATAAGTGGTGTAGAGAGTACTCTTTAATTCAAAATATGACTAGGATTCCGCCTGAAAATTAGAGATTAAATGGGAAACTAGCGGTGATTTCGGCCCTTGCATCCGCGTCATCTGAGAAGATGGTTTCATTGTCCTTTGCGGTTGACGAAACTCGAGCTTTTATATTTGAACTGATGGCCTGATCGACGTAGGCCATAAATTCTGAATCTGTTAATGAGTATTCCGCTCCGGAAGTAAAACCAATTTCTTTGAAGTCTTTCTTCGCTGATAAACGGGCCTTTCCATTGGCAGAAAGTGTTGCATTTGTTTCCAGCCAAGGATTTCGTACTTCCACAATGGCCTTTCCTTGAAGCACGCGTGCTTTAAATTTAAGCGCGATATATTTGTTCACTGGAACAGATGCATTTGGCCTCAAGTTTCTTTCTACCTTACTCATTTTATGTAACGTTGAACCTGATTCTGCATTTTTCATTTCGCCTGATAAACGTTTGTCAGCGTATCTGAACATCTTTTTAGAAAGGTATTTTGCCTTATCACCACTATCAGGAGTTTTATAAAGATTTGTTGATTCTAAATCCCACACGCGAGCAAACTCTTCAGTTTGTTCCCATGATTTCAAAGTCGATTTCATTTCTTTCATAATACCGGCATCATCTTCAGCAAAAAGAAATTCCATAGTAGGAACGTCTTTTTCAAAAGGAACTGTCAGCACTTCTTCTTCTATAGCGGCAGGTGAACGCTCCTGCGCCTGCGCCATTACAGAGGCAGATACTGTCAAAAGAATGAACATAGACATTTGTCTAAAACTTAACCACATTGTGTTTTCGTTCATAAAATGTCTGCCAGTCGTTTTCATAAGTTATGCCTTTTTTTAGGTATTAATAACTCTGTTCAATTATTATAGAGCAAGGGACATGCCAGGAAATGAGTTATAATCAAATAATGAAAGAATTAAAGTTGTCTTATTTTGGCAGCCGCCAATATATTGACGTGAGCACGCTAACCTCTGAGCTCTATAGAGCGCTTCCGGACATTACGCCCAATAAGGAAATAGCGAATTTTCAAGGTCGGTTATTAAAGAAGATTATGTATCACTGCGGGCTGATGCTCTTTACTGGAGACTCATGTCAGAAAGAGGTTGATGATAATGTGGTCGCGATCTTTGAATGGGATTATGAAGGAAAACACTTCCAGGCCCAATTTGTGGAAAGTAGTGAACTTATTACTGAGCGCCGTATTGAGGACGTGGAAGACCCAAAAGAGTACATTCGCTACACCGATCAGAGAGTTATTCTGGAAAGAGCGATCAATCATGACTGCATATACAATCTGATGAAGATGGGCCGAATCATTGTAGTTAAAAATTACGCAAAATCTCCACGTGTAGTTAAATATTCATTTAATCGTCTACTCACAAAAGATGAATTAGCTGGGGTTGTAATGACTTCAAGACCATTAGGTAAAAAAGATTTTTACTGTCTTGAAACATGGAAGGACGGAAAAAAATTTGGAGAAATAATCGTCAAAGCTCTTGAACTTTAATCCGCATAGATTTTCTTTAAGGCTTCACTCATTCGGTAGCCTGGAACTGGAGAATACTCTCTTTGTAAAAGCTCCTGCCTTATAAGTGGAAGGTGTCTCGATGGCAGATGAGGAAAGAGATGATGTTCGACATGATAGCCTACATTTAAAAACCATAAATCAATCCATTTACCCATAAATACGCTATAAGTTGGGATACTACCTTTCATCTCCAGCTTATGTGAGTGCTGAGTGACCAGAAAAATGCTGGATAGAAAACCCTGAATAAGAATTGGAAGCAGTTCAAGACCTAACCAAAACACGAAAGGTAATTTCACGAAAAGAAAAATCTTAAAAGCAACAATGATCATGAATTGAATCGTTACTGCTTTTTTTAAGCTGAGATGTCTCTCACTTGTGTAGCGTTTATCGGTGATAAACTTAAATTGCGTTCGAGTGAGGTGAATGATCTTATAAAAAAACAACTCGAAGGGACCAACCAGTTTTCGCAATGTCGGATAGCCATATGTTTCGTAGCCCATTTCATAAGGTCGTTTTTCAGCAGTCCATCTATCAACTGATTGATGATGGAGGTTATGCCAGAATTTCCAGAAGCTTGGTGAAATAAGCGTGATACAAGAATTAGGAATGCAAAACAAAAGAGAAAATGTTTTATTTTTAAAAACTGAACCGTGCAAAATATCATGATTGGCCATTGAGAGAAAT
Source organism: uncultured Bacteriovorax sp. (assembly GCA_946480715.1). The sequence continues at coordinate 41,673 of CAMLKK010000007.1, forward strand.
TCAGCAATGAATCCGAGGAGAATTCCAATCGGTAGTATCATAAGTGGGTATTTCACTCCAAGAGCAAAGAGCCCCCAATAAAGAACAAACATCCCCACGGTAATGATCCCCACAATAGGATCACGTTTAAAAAGTTTTGGATCCAATTTGTCTTGGATTTTTGCTCTAAGATCAATGTAGTTTTTATAAGAATTGCTCATTAGATATGATAACCATAGTAGGCGTTGCTTCGATCTGCCAATTTCACTTTCATCTCTTTAATCCATTCGCTCTTGAACATTTTTTTCTTTGTTATTTCATTCGCCGGCAGATTAAAGAGTTTGGCAGAATTTAATCCGAGTATCTTGCTTTTAATGGCTTCATCTTTTTCACCCAAAGTAATCTTCCAATTCATTTTTTTTGCCATCTCCGCCGGAATCTCAAAGCGTCTGAAAGCATCAATTTGCCATTGAGGAGATCCATAAAAGACAGAGTCCGTTCCCCACAACACCTGATCTTCTCCAAACTCATTCACCAGTTGTCCTAAAAAAGCAGCACAGAATTCAGGATTAACAATGGCACAACTTGCGAATGATGTTCCCAACTCAGCATAGATATTTTTGGCGTTAATTTTATTTTTTATTTTCACCATGTCTGTGGACCAGTCAATACGATGAGTTTTGTAAAATTCAGTCATCAGGTTCTTTTGAGTTTTGGCATTGAATGAACGTAAAGCTGAATGAAAAATAATGAAATTAAGATCTGGAAAATCTTTGGCCGCCTTTTCTAAATCATTAACATTTGCTGAAGCCCAATGTTCAGGGTGTTTCTTTTCGAAAAAATCTGGAAGTAAGCCTTTATGAATGGCGATATTTTTAATTCCTAGCTTTCGCGCTTTCTCATAAAACGGATAGATGAGTTTTTCATCATCGAGCTTCCATGCTTTTTGATTTGTGCTGAACGGTTCACCGATGGGGAACATTTTCCACCCAATTGGTTTAGGACTAGTGGCCAAAAACTTATCGATCTCTTGCAGGAAATTGGCATCATACGGATTGATGACGTAATAACCGGCCATCAATCTTGTACCTGCAACTTTGTTGACTGATATGGTTGCATCTCGAATTTGCAGATTAGAGAGGCTCTCTCCTTTGGGAAAAGGAGCTCCTGATAAAAACGCCATGTCTGTGTCACTGTCTAAAAATACTTCTTTCATGTAGTTTTGAAACTTAAAAGCTTCCATCTGCGTTGGAACATCTTTCCCTGAGAGAGCTGGACAATTATGTTTCGTCCACTCCTGGCATTTCAAAAGTAAAGGTTCATGAAAATCATCTTTAATCATGTGAGTCTGAATATCCAGAATGAACTGATTCTCATATTTTTTCTTCATGAGTTTCTGAATATCGGGATTCACCACTTCATTGGCCTGTACATTGAAGAAATGTCCAAAAACTTCATTCAATGCCTGCAACCCAACGAGGATGGAGAGACTGGATTTTAAAAATTCCCGGCGTGGAAGACCCAATTGCGAGGCATAGGCGTCTGACTTTTGTTCAATATGTTTTTCAACGAGGGCCTGCTCCTTCGTCTGCGGAATCGGACAATACTCACCGTTGGCAATAATCCGTGTCGGTATTGGCGATTCTGGTAGTTCTTCTGAATTCTTGAATTTATCGCTCATGTGTTTTCAATCATGTTTAAAAAAATAGGGTTGCATACTATAATAACATAAAAAGAGAAATTGCAGAGTCGAATAAGAAATGACCGTTCCAAAATTGTCAGTCAAGCAAACGATCAATTTGAAAATCGGCATTATGATTTTCATGCTCGTCATTGGCTCTTTTTCTGCCCAACATCTCTGGCCTTTCATTCCTTTTGATATGTACTGCAAGGAGAGAGCTGAAATCAAAAAAAGCTTTTGGTACAAAATCATTGATCGTGAAAAATCCTTCTTTGTTCGTGTTGAGTTTGGAATTCCAGTCCCCAAACGTTTCTACTTCAAATCCAACTTACTTGGGCTGAAGGAGTTAAAACAAAACAATCCCGAAAAACTTCAACTTTTCTTGAATCAGATGTTCGAACGAGTTTCCAAAAAACGAAAAAAAACTGATTTCAAGCTTGAGCTCTATGAACAAACTCATCGTTATGAAAATGAAAAGATTGTTGAAGAAAAATTAGAACTTCTAGGAGTAGCAGGATGAGAAAAAAACTACTTGCTGCCTGGGATAACTATTGGTTTGCTCCAAGAAAATGGGACAAGGAAAATTTAGGTCTCTTTAGAATTTGCTTTTATCTTCTCTGCATAATCATTTTTTTCCTCGCATACAATGAAAACACGCTTTACGCTGATGAATTCTTTTATCAGCCAGTTTTTTTCTATAAAATATTCAATTCCGTTCACCAAATGCCAGAAGCCTTCATTGTGGCAAAAGTCTTTTTTTATCTCTCATGTTTTTTTTCCATGATTGGTCTTTTCACTTTTATTATGACTAAAGTTGCTTTTGTTTCTGCTTTCTTCTTATTTGCACCTTTTCAAAACTATGGTTCATATCAGCACCTTGGAAGTACGATTATCATCAGTATGCTCATCGTATCACTTAGTGCATGTGCCGACAGTTTCTCGGTAGATGAATACTTAGCGAAAAAAAGAAATCCTGAATTCGCTGGACCAGAAAACTATTATGTATGGCCGCTTGCCCTTCTGAAGTTTGTCTGGTGTTTTATATTCTTTACTGCTGGTCTACTTAAAATCCTCACTAACGATTTGGATTGGTTTAGATACAACATGCTTGGCATTTTCATTGAGCGCTTTAACCCGCTCTACAATTTTAATATGAGCAATGCCTTGTCGGTTTGGTTGCGCGAGACCATCACGGCTCATTATTGGTTCGGACGAGTAGCTACTGTTCTGGCGGTCATGCTTGAACTTTCAATGCCGCTTATTCTCTTTTCAAAACGCTTAAAAGCTCCCCTCCTCTTTTTGGGTTTCCTATTTCTATTTTGTGTCATGATTTTAATGGGACATCATTTTTACTACACTCTATTGCCTTATATACTTGGAATATTTTTTCTCGAAATTAATGTTGTTGAAAAACTTAAACAAGCAAAGAAGCTGGCGTGACGTTTAAAGATAAATGTATATTCATTTTTCTGCTGGTCACTGGTCTGAGTGGAATGGCCTCGACTATTTTCACGACTCGATATCAGGACAAAATGAATGCGATCGTTCCTCTTCCCAAAGTGTTTGTGGACGAACACTATCTTTATGAGAAAGATGTACGTGTCTATTACACATCCACTGATTATCTCAGTTACAATTTAAAAAATGAGCAGGGGTGGCCATTTAAAAAAGGTCTATTGATAGAGTTCTATTCTCTCTTGAATTCATTGGACCGTCCTCAACTTGTAAAGAACGATTATTGGCAAAGTACCGTTGATCATTATTTCTGTAAAAAGAGTTCTTACTTAAAAGACGAAATCACATCCAAGAATATACTCAAGATTCAAGTTTTTGTGAGGAAATCACCAGCTCCATGGTATCTAGCTAAGGAGCATGCATGTTCAAAATGAACTCAATGTCCGCCAGACATTTTGATATTTTTCGAACATTAATGGGACTCGGAATTTTCGTTATCTATGGTCTCGTCTTTCAAAACTGGAAAGCAACTTTCATCAATCATGATTGGATGTTCTGGGTCTTGATTGTCGGCTTAATCTCAAGCCTGACGTTTGCTCTGAACATTCAAAGAAAAGTATCGGCCGTTATCACGATTGCTGTCATGATAACCATCAATCGATTGAATCCTTTTGCAATCAAAGTTGTTCATGGTTACATTTCATGGATTCTCTTTTGCACTCTCTTTATTCCCGATGGAGAAGGGTCCATATTGTTAAAACGCCAGTCTGATGAAAAATGGATTATGCCATTATCAGTCCAACTCGCCCTTTCAATCGTCATTGCTTTTTCTTTAACTTTTTCTGGTATCTGGAAAGGATTATCTCCGTTATGGCGAGAAGGTTTAGCGATGGATCTTTTCATGCAGAACCCTAGATTTAACTGGGAACTCTCCCCACTTCTTGCCAAAATACCTTATTTTGGACAAGCCTCGTCTCATCTAGTTTGGATTGGTGAGATGCTATTTTTCCCCTTTTATTTTTTTCGTCCGACAAGACGAGTAACATGGTTCATCGGGATGATCCTTATTGCTTCATTTTTCTTTCTCATGCATATCTACGTTGTCGCCATGATGATGTTGATCATTCTTACGTTTCTCTATCCCGGTAGAGAGGCAGTATGAAGTTGAAAATATTTTTATTATCTGTTCTCGTACTTTTAGGATTAACCAAACCATTAATGCGTTTAACGGGTTTTCAAACAAACACACTCAATGTTTTAAATCTTTCACCAGGTTCTATTGTTTTTTCAGATTTTAGATTTTTTACTTTTATAAAACTAACTTTTTTATATCCAGACAAGGAAGTGTCAGTTCCAACAGCAGCAATAATTGATACACCAGAAACGGACCTATACAGAGGGAAGTTAAAATACAGTTTGCTTTACATGGACCACATTTTTCCTAAAAGAAGACTTTCTGAAAATGTGGCACGTTTTTATTTTTGCCATGATCGGCTCTCGACGCTTAAAGAATTATCAATTACGCCACCAATGGCCGTTAGGATTGAATATGTTGACCGGCAGACAAATGAAACTCGGATGGAGCGAAAGTATAGCTGCAATGAAGAGCGTTCAAAATCCATATAGGATTTTTAACATTCTTTTTGCTTTCTATTTTTTCATCCTTAACCTCAAATTACTTTTGGGGTTCGATTATATTTTCAGTTCACAATCTGTTCCAAAAGAATGGATGCAAGGTTTTTATGACTCTCCACTTCTACTCGCAATATTTAATCTATCTGATATCTTTTTCGGTTTTCTTATTATTTTCTCATTAGTTGTTTCTGCGGCCATTGCTTTAACCAAACGAACTCGCTTACTCATGTTTTTCGCCTGGCTCGCCATGACTCTTGTTTTCATACGCATACCGGCCCACAAAAGTGTACATATTGAATATCTAGGCTGGTTGATGATCATTAATTTATTCATTGATGATGAGACGCGATTTCAAAATCAAGCTTTCCCCAGTGAAGTGTCCTGGGCAGTGTGGATCTTTTTTACTTTATCCTACCTTCTAAGCGGTCTGGCGAAGCTTCAAATTGCTGAATGGATGAATGGGCACGCACTCTTTTATGTTTTGCAAACAGATGTGGCTCGTCATTCTCTTTTAAGGTCTTTTTTTCTTGGTCATGAAAGCTTATCAAAAGTTCCTAACTACTTCGTCTTATTGGTAGAGCTTACTGGAATACTTTTTATATGGAACACCCGCACGAGACTATTTTATCTATTCCTCTCGGCCTTGCTCCATATTTTCATTATGATTTTTTTAAAGATTAGCGATCTATCACTAGGCATTCTGCTCTTTCATGTTTTCCTTGCCCTGACTTTCTATCGTTCGACGGAGGTCTCCCATGCTTAAAGCTTCCTTTTTATTTTTGTTTTTTGCTTGCTCTGTCCATGCAGCATCCTTGAGCGAAAATATTGTCATTACTATGAACAATGAAAAACTTTCTTTGCAACAACTATCAAACTCCAAAAAGTTTTTGGTTGTGATTGCTCACGGAATTGAATGCCCAGTTATGCGCAAAAATTTGCAAACCTTCAACGACCTTTATTCTAAATTTTCGGATCGAGTTTCTTTTGTCATGGTCAATGGCGTGAAAAACGAAGGACAAGATATCATCAAACAAGAGTCTCAAGATTACAAAATACAAATTCCTATCGTAAAAGATGTTGATCAAAAAATCCTAAAAGCACTTGATATAGGCATATTATCAAGCACTGCTCTCATTGATCTTGAAACGAATAAAGTACTTTATACTGGAGCCGTTGATGATCGAGTTAATCTGGATGTCGCCAAACCAGAGGCGAAAAATAGATATCTAGAAGAAGCCCTGACGAGCGCGCTTGCCGGTAAAAAAATAAAAACACAGAAAACTCAAGCCTATGGATGTAAAATATTAATAAATTAATTTTTTTAACATTGCTTATCCCTCAAATTGTCTTTGCTTCAGGCGAATTAAATTTTCGTCTAAACGATCAATATGGTCGTTCTCACGATGTCTCTTCAGAGTCACAATTTAAACTTGTGGCGATTAATGATAAATGCCCTCAAAAAATTCCCAAACTAAAGGGAAAAAATTATTTAATCACTATTAGTGAAGATAGCAGCCGTAAAGAATTAATAAAAAAATATCCCACTGAGATCGTCCTTTTAGATCGTACGGACTTGGTGACTCAGTCCTACAACTTAAAAAAGCACGGCGATTATGTGATCTTCGATCCGAAAACGGATAAAATTCTGAATCGCGGAAGTGTTTTTTCAAAACAAAGTAAAAGCTGTGATCTTGATTATCAACCAGTCAGATTTTCAAGTTTTCAAAAGGAGATTTATCCATCTCTCAAGAAAGCATGTCTCAATTGTCATGCCAACCTTGGTATCATTAGTCTTTTTAATACAGCGGAAAACATTCATAAATGGTCACCGATGATGTTAAGAACAATGAGATTGGGAAAAATGCCCGGTGGAGCAGATTTAGAATCCATTAAAACAGCTGATGGGTTTACTAATCAAGACTTAAAAAAAATTACTTATTGGTTGAGAGCTGGAGCTCCTGTTGATAAAAAAGATGAGGAATTCATCAATTCAAACCAACGAGCAGATCAAGAAGAAACGATTCGCAACTTTGAGTCTCGAAAACCTGATTTAGTGCTTGAAGCTCAAGAAGAAGTTACGGTTCCAGCAATAGGACCCGATTTTCAAAAAACTTATAAATTTAAAAATACATTGCCTGATGACGTGTTTATTACTGATGCTTTTGTAGATAGCAATCTCAACGTGGCCCACCATCATCAATTAACGGCCAGCTTAACTGAATTAAATAAAGAGGATGAAGAAGAAGGACATAAATATAAATATCTTGATGCTCTACCTCTTGAAACGACAGTTGATGGTCTCAAAAAAAGAGGATTTCTCTTTGATTACAAAAGTGTTCTAGGTGTTTTGAGACAAAAAGGGTTTGTATGGGTTGGAAGCGAATCGGCCAAACCCCTTCTAGAAAAAAATTCGTGGCTCTATCTGAATGTACACTACGTCTCCTCTGGACGCGAAGAAAAAAATAAGCCTAAGATTTATCTGTATTCTAAGAAAGCTGCGGATTCACCAAATCTTAAACCATTGAAAAAAATTCTTCTTATCCCAAGCAGAAAAGATTTTTTAATTCCTCCAGGTAAAAAGAATTACACCGTTATCCTAAAACACAAAATCTCTAAACCCATGAAGCTCATTAAATATTTGATGCATGCTCATTATCGAGCGATAAGCGGAAAGATCAGTATTAAACTTCCGGGTGAAAAAACAGCTAGCTCAATTCTATCCATCCCCTATTATCAATTTAAATTACCAGCAGAGGTAAGACCAGAAACCCCTCTTATACTTCCGGCCGGAACTGAAATAGAATCAGAAATGGTTTTTGATAATTCTAGTGATAATGCCGCCAATCCCGATTCGGAAAGTGCTGTCAAAATTGGTTTAAGCTCAATGAAAAGTGAAATGTCCTATTCCCAGATCATCTATGAGGTCATGCCATGATGGAAAGATTTCAGCTGGAAGACAAATCCATTTTTTTAGCACGAATATTTCTTGGTCTTCTAAGCTTCTTTTACTTTTGTGGCCTTTGGACAGAAGTCGATATTTTTTTTTCTAACAATGCTATCGTTCCTTATGATGCCATCCTTAATTTGAGCAGAGAAAATTCCGTTCTGCCTTTACTCAAACATTTTCAGTCTTCATCAAGCGTCCATTTGCTGGTCGTAATTGGAATGATCAGTTCACTTTTATTCGCGATCGGCTATTGGTCACGTTTATTTATTGTCTTAACGTGGCTCATTGTCATGGCCTTCTCCAATCGATTTCCGGATTTGTCTTTTGCTGCCGACAATACATTGAAACTATCATTATTTTGGTTTTTTTTCTTATCGCAAAAATATGAAAATAAATTTTTGAGAAGCTCCCTTCATCTCATGTGGATGATTCAAATTTTCTTAATGTATGAATTTTCGCTTTATCAGAAATTACTTAATCCGCATTGGTTTGGTGATTTTGATGCTCTCTTTTACGTCTTTAATTCTACTCACCTTTTAAAACCTGCTGGACACTTATTGAGTTCATTTCCATTGTGGCTTTTTAAGGGGATGACTTTAGGGACACTAATTTTTGAATTTGTTGCTCCCTTTTGCCTTTTTATTATTCTCCCAAAAATTCGCTGGATAATCGTGTCACTGTTTATTCTTTTTCATGTAGGGATATGGCTTACATTAGATGTAGGGCTATTTTCACTTTTTTGTATAGTTTGGTGGTTAACCCTTCTTCCTTCAATACCTCAATTAAAATTTGAACTTAAGTCTTTTCAAAAATTCCAAAAAATTGAATGGAGCTTCATCTCAATCATTTTTATCCTCATCTTCATTCAATCCGTAAATGATATTTCGAATGAACGCTTATATGATCGTAAAAGCTGGCCAACAAGAATCTTGCATAAACTGCAGGCCAAACCAAATTGGAACATGTTCACAGAAAATCCACCTGTGGGTTACGATGGGTGGTTTATTGCTGATGCTAATGGCACTGATCTTTTTACCAATGAAAAAGTAACATTCACTCCTCCGCAAAGCCATCATGCTTTTTACCCTAGCATCCATTGGAGGCTATTTCTGAGAAAGTTCAGACTGAAGCACCCTGGTCCGTTCAAGCAATTTTATGGAAGTTATTTGTGTAAACAGACAGATAGTCCCTCTGTAAAACTGATATTTATGAAAAAAGAAGTGTCTCCTGCCACTAGTGATAAAATAGAAGAACAGACAGTGTTTTTAAAAGATTGTCTTGAAGGTCGTTAATGAGAAGTACAACTTTTGATTTAAGTTTCGTTTATCTTTTTCCTGCAATTGGAATTGCACTGGCTTCCATCGCGGTCTTTTTTCCTTCAACATTTGGAACGATTCTGGCCTTTAATATTCTTTTTTTAAGTAACCATCACGTCATCGCAACCTATATGCGTCTTGCTTATGATGTGGATCAAGAACAGCATAAATTTCTTATGATCTATTCACCTCTTCTTCTTACAATTGGAGTGGGACTCATTGTCGGTTTCGGCTTTATTTCTTTACTATTTACCATCTTCGTTCATTGGCAATGGTTTCATTATGGTAAACAGAGTGAAGGAATTGCTAAAACTTTTAGTATTAAATACAAGAGTTCAGAGTCAGGTCCGATTTGGTTTAACAGAACAATTTTTTATATGACTCCAGTTGTGACATTTCTCGTAATGTGCTCGCGACCTGGTCGAACATTTTTAGGAAAAAAAGTTTTTCTTCTTCCTGTTTCGCCAGAGAGTATGATGATTCTCGGAACTCTTAGTGCCCTTCTATTTTCAATCTGGATATTTCTTCAAGCTCGTGCGTGGATGAAAGGTAATTTAGCTTCTTTGCATTTTGGTTACCTGCTCAGTCATCACGTCATTTATTTTGTAGGTTATGTTTTGTTTAAAGATCTCACAACAAGCTGGATAGCTCTGAGTATCTGGCATAATACTCAATACATCAGTTTAGTTTGGCACTTTAATACAAACCAGGTTCAACGTTACTCCGGAAAATTTGGAAAATTCCTTACTCTCCTTGCTCAACCTAAGTATGCAGCTCTTTACATGCTCGTAGGTGTTGCAGTTTCATTTCTTTTTTATAGAAGTATAGGTTTCGTCTCAAGATTAGGTTCACCCATGATTGGTTTCCCACTCTTTTTCATAGCTAATCAGATTGTGATTTATCATCACTATGTTGTAGACGCTTATATTTGGAAATTGAGAAAGCCTGAAATAAAAGCTTCTTTAGGAATTGCAGGGCCTGCTTAACACAGGCCCTGCAAAAAATTATTGATCGAGAATTTCTTTTGTTTCTTCTACTAGAGTTCTTAAAAGCTCTTGTGTCTTTTTGTCGAGGTTCAGGTCTTTTGTCTTAGAAGACATAGCTTTTAGGAATGCATTTGCGCTGATCCCTTTTGGAAGAGCTGCTTTAAGCGGAGCTTTTTTTCCAGCTTTAACAAGTCCACCACCTTTGATAAGACGAGCGAGTTCAGCACGTTTTGTGATGTCACCTGAAAGAATTTTCTTTTCGATGTCGGTTTTCAACGGGCTTTTTGAAAGTGCATCCCACTCAAGAAGAACGTATTTTTCAATGTCGTGTTTCTTAGCAGCTTCCTTTAAATTACGTGGCATCTTTGCAATTAGTAGTGAGCGGTGAACTTCAGATTTTGAAATTCCAAGCGCTGCTTGAATTTTTCTCTCACTTGCTTCAGTTGCGATTTGGTAATTTAAGATACCGTCAGCTTTATCTACATAGTGAAGTTCTTCACGTGAAGAGTTTTCTGAGAACTGAATCGCCATCAATTCTTCTTCAGTTTTGTTTTCTAGAACAAAACACGGCGCACTGATTGCTTTGTTGAACGTTAGAGCACGATAACGGCGCTCTCCACAGATTAGACGGTATTTACCATTTTTGTCCTGGTGAAGAACAAGTGGTTGAATCAATCCGTTTACTTCGATGTTTTTAGCAAGATCTTTAATTGAGTCGTCGTTGAACTTCGTTCTTACCTGTTCTTTAACAACGATTTCTTTCATTTGAATTTCAGTAAGCTTTGCTCCTTGAAGAAGACGATCATCTGAAACTTTGAAAACATCTCTTCCGACTTTTTCAGAGAGATCTATAGTAGTACGTTCTTTTTTTGATACACGAGCAGCAAATGTCTTAGACATATTTTATTCTCCACATCCTTGAGGCGAAACAAAAATTAAAAATTACAGGTTTAACGATTTCCAAAGTTCTTCATAGTCACGACGTCCAGCGGACTTCGCTCCCATAATACAGATCGGTCTTCTCGTAGAGATCGATTCTTGCATCTGAACCATGTTACGAATCATCGGAGTAATGTTGAATGATTGAGAGAGCTCATCCATTCTCACTTTCTCGATTTTTCTACGTGGATTTACCATTGAAGGAATGATTGAAAATTCCAGAGACGGATTTTCTGTTTCCTTGATGATCTCAAATGTATCCATCAACTCTTCCAAACCATCAATTGAATAGTCTTGTGCCTGAGTGGGAATTAATACACGATTAGAAGCAACTAGCGACATGATCAATTCGTCACCTAGCATAGGTGGCGTATCGATGATGACGTAATCAAAATCAATTTTCGCATCTTGAAGACGCTTTCTTAGAAGACGTTCTTTTCTTCCTGCTTCTTTTCTAATTTCTCCCTCTGAAAGGATGAGAAGTTTAGAAAGATTGGAAAGATGGCGGCTGGCCGGAACAATCTTAATGTTTTTGTAAAGTTTGCCTGTCATTTCTGGTGACACAACAACATCTTCGAAACCAACATCACCAATGAGCCATTCTGGAACTAATGTTCTTTGAATTTGCACTCCGAATGTTGAACTTAAATTGGCCTGTGAATCCAGATCAATAACTAAAACTTTATGACCTTTGTTGGCCAGATAACATGACAATTGGTAGCACTGCATTGTTTTACCAACGCCACCTTTGTTATTGCCGATCGTGATAACTTCCATGAATCACTCCCTCTCTTTTTTGGATACTTATTTAAAATGTTCAAGCAATGAATATCAGATGTCAAAGAAAAAATGCCCCTATCAAAATACATAGGGGCGAGCGTTTTAAAAAATGTGTATTGATGATATCTTTTTAGAACACCTCAACTGGAAAAACTATGAAAGTGCTTTCGTTCCTGACTCTCGCTTTGTTCTTATCGTCTTGTTCATCATCATCGAAAAAAATAACGGCTTCGAACTGGCAAGTTCTCACGATGAATGAAACGCCTTCGATTGGAACGACAATGGCAGGTCAAGAAATCAAACTCGGTGGATTTTCTGGTTTGCAATTTCTCAGTGAAAAAAATGGAAAACTCACTTTCATTACGATTACAGACCGTGGTCCTAATGGAGAGATGATTGAAAAAGATCGCCCTTTCCTGCTCCCCGACTACTCTCCAACGATTGTTTTTTTGAAAGCTGATTTAACCGCCAAAACATTGACGGTCGAAAAAGAAATTAAATTAAAAAAGAAAAATGGTGAGCCTCTAACAGGTCTTCCACCATCGCGTGAAGAAGAAAATCCACTCGATATTTTCGGTCTCGTTTATTCAATTGATGAATTAGGAATGGATACTGAAGCCATTGTTACAGATTCAGAAGGTGGATATTGGATTGCTGAAGAATATGCACCATCGCTGGCATACTTTGACAGCGAAGGAAAATTGCAAAAGCGCTTTACTCCTGATCATGAACTTCCTCGCCAATACAAAAACCGCAGAACCAATCGTGGCTTCGAGGCCATCGCCAAGAATGGAAACAAACTTTTTGGTTTCCTTCAAAGTCCGCTTGAGAAAGGACAAGATCAATCGCTCATCGTTGAAGTCGATTTAGAAAACTCAAAAACAAGTGCGGAGTATTTTTATCCCTTCGAAAAAGGTAACGATAAAATCGGCGATGCTGTTCATTTGAAGGATAATAAATTCTTAGTGCTGGAACAAAATGGAAAAACAGGACCTGAAGCTCAGAAGTCTATCTATCTTATTGAACTAGGCGCATCTGATTCAACAGTCAGAAAAACATTAGTGGTCGACCTGGCCCAATCTCCATTTAAAGATATGGAGAAGATTGAAGGAATGGCAATTGTTGGAAAGAAACAAATCGCTCTCGTCTACGATAACGATTTTCAGTTAGCGGGTCATACAGATTTTAAAACCGGCATCACTCCGCTCAATCAATCTAAAAATCAAATGCTGATTATCGACTTGGACCTAAGCTCGTTCTTTTAAAAGATCGCGAATCTCTGCTAACAATTTTTGATCTGGAGTTGGCGGTGGTGTTGGCACCGGTGTACTTTTTTGAAGTTTTGATAGTTGGCGAACCATCATAAAAACAGCGAATGAAACAATTAAAAAACTAACGACAGTATTCGCAAAAGTTCCATATTTAATGACAACTGCTCCACCTTCAACTGCTTCTTTAAGAGTTTCGTAAGGGCCAGGATTTTTCACACCATTTTTTAAAACTAAGAAGAGATTGGTGAAATCCACATTACCAAGAACATATCCGATGGGAGGCATGATTACGTCATCAACGAGCGATTTAACGATGTTTCCGAAGGCCGCTCCAATGATAACCCCGACGGCTAAATCAACAACATTTCCTTTAACTGCAAATTCTTTGAATTCCTTAAGCATGAGTTTCTCCCTTGGTTACTTAAAAAATGGCATGTTTAGCCTACTATTTCAAGCTAGTTAAAGTGATTTCAAGGACGTGTGAAACAGAGCACAAAAAGCCTTTCAAAACGCCTGTGAATAAGTGGCAATTTGATCTTTTAAGATGTAATTTACCAATGAAAAACGACATTCAATTCATTAAAAAAAGACCAAGGATAAACCTATGATCAGAGAAATCGACGCTCGCGAATTAAAAGAAAAAATGGATAAGGGAGAAACTTATCAGTTTATCGATTGCCGCGAACAAAACGAATGGAATGAAGCACGTATTGAAGGTGCAACACTTCTTCCTCTTTCTGAATTTGAAGCAAAATATCAATCAGTACTTACTGATAAAAATAAACCCATTATCATCCACTGTAGAAGCGGAAAGAGAAGCTTGAATGCTTGCATGTTTCTTCTCTCGCAAGGCTATTCGGATCTTACGAATGTTGAAGGTGGAATTTTAGGCTGGATTAATGAAGGGTATCCGGTCACTCAAGGATAAAAAATGTTAGATCTATTCGGTGATGAGCAAGAAGATGCTCACAAACCAACCATTACTGAAGCAGAACTTTCTGATGAACAAGTTTTGGTTGAATTAAAAAAAATAAAAGAAGAATTGAAAGATCAAGTTGTGGTTCTTGGACACCACTATCAGCAGGATGATGTTATCAGCTTTGCCGATATCACTGGTGATTCACTACAATTGGCAAGAGAAGCCGCCAAGCTCGATAAGCCATATATCATTTTCTGTGGTGTACACTTTATGGCAGAAACTGCTGACATGCTGACAGCGCCTCACCAGAAAGTCATTCTTCCAGACTTAAAAGCAGGTTGCTCGATGGCAGATATGGCACGTAGATCGGAAATTGATCGCGCCTGGAAATTCATCACTTCTTCAACAAAAGAAAAAGTCATTCCTGTTACCTACATTAACTGTGCAGCCACATTGAAAGCTTTTGTCGGAGACAACGGTGGAAGTATCTGTACATCTTCGAATGCTGAAAAAGTTATTCGTTGGGCCCTTTCTCAAGGTGAAAAACTTCTCTTCTTCCCTGATCAACACTTAGGAAGAAATACATGTTTCAAAATGGGTATTCCGCTCGAAGATATGGTTATCTACAATCCAAACATGTTGAATGGCGGATTAACTGCTGAACAAATTGATAAAGCAAAAGTCATTCTTTGGTACGGCTTCTGTTCCGTTCACCAAGGATTTACAAAAGATCAAGTTCTCGCGATTAAAAAACGCGATCCAAATATGACGGTAATCGTGCATCCTGAATGTCCGTTTGACGTGGTTGAAGCCGCAGATGATGATGGATCTACTTCATACATCATCGACAAAATTGCCAAAGCTCCAGCGGGAAGTAAATTTGCGGTCGGTACGGAAATTAATCTTGTCAACAGACTAGCTCAGCAATTTAGCGATAAAACAATTGTGTCATTGTCACCATACCAGTGTCTTTGTACGACTATGTATCGCGTAAGACCGAGATGGCTACTTGCCAGTTTCCGCGCGATCAAAGAGAATAATCCCATCAATATCATCAGTGTTCCTGAGGATACAAAAAGATCCTCTCTACTCGCACTTGAGAGAATGTTGGATATTAAATAACGAAAGGGTTCATCATGATTTATGCAGACTATAACGGTAGCGCTCCTCTCTGTCAGGAAGTACGCTCATACCTCATAAAACGTTTTGAAAAAGGCCCTTTCGCTAATCCAAATGCTATTCACCACCTGGGAGCAAAAACTCTTATGGGGATGGAAAATGCGAGGTCACTTTGTGCTAAGGTACTAGGCGCAGACTTCAATCAAGTCATTTTCAATTCTGGTGCAACAGAAGGTATCTCGACAGTTTTTCACAGCGTTCTCGGTCAAATTAATCCGCAAACAGACAGTAAAAATATCATCATCATTTCAGGTATCGAACATTCTGCTATCGTGAATACAGCAAACTATTATGCTGAAACACGCGGCTTTAAAGTTCTCGTTCTCCCAGTTAATTCGCGTGGAGAAGTCAGTGTTGAAACACTTCAAACATGGATGCTTGATCATAAAGGAGCAGTGGCCCTCGTTTCCGTTATGGCCGCTAATAACGAGACTGGTGTTATCCAACCTCATAAAGAAATCTCTACTCTTTGTCGCAATTTTAATGTTCCTTTTTTCTGCGATACAACTCAGTACATTGGTAAAACGCCTTTCAACTTTAATGAATCGCAATTTGATTATGCCGTTTGCTCTGGCCACAAACTTGGGGCGATGACTGGAACTGGAATTCTTCTTGTGAAGAATCCAGAAACACTTAGCCCACTCATCATTGGTGGTGGACAAGAAAAAGGTCACCGTGGTGGAACTCAAAACTACATTGGTAACGAAACGCTTGCAGTTGCACTTTCAAACCTTGAAAAAGGTTTTGAGAAACTAGAAGCTCTAAGTGCAAAACGCGAAGAGTTCGAAGCTAAAATAAAAAAATCTTTTCCAGAAGTTGTGATCATCGGTGAAGGCGCTCCACGTCTCGCTACGACAACTTATATTTCTTATCCTGGACTTCACGGACAAGCGGTACAAATTGAACTTGAATCACAAGATATTTTCGTGACAACGTCATCAGCTTGCTCAGACAATATGCCGGTAACTTCAAAAGTATTGAAGGCCATGGGTGTATCGGACGATGTAGGTCGTGGTGTAGTGAGAATCAGCTTATGCTTCAATTCTCCTCTAGACTATTACGATCAATTAGCTGAAGCCCTCACGAAGGCCTATGCCAAACTGACAAAGGTTAAAAGTTTTTAAGATGAAAAAGAATATTGTGTTTGCGAGTTTGATCGCTCTAGTGATTGTTGGATGTTCTAGTACAAAAGAAAACAATTCGGTATCGATCACTCCGGCCACTCTTGGTGTTGTAAAAAACAACACAATCCCTTTTCCACTCTATCTCACAGATAAAATCGAAAATCGTGCAGATGTTGAAAGAAAAACAAGTTCAAATGTGTTTATCGTGCATACTGGACATTTTTTAAAGGCCAACCTGAGCAAACAAGAAAATGAAGCCATTCTGGAATCATTTGCAGGAACAGGCATCAACGCGATTAATATCACGCTCGAAGATTTTATTATCGCCGACAAACTTGGAATCAGTTTAGACAAATATGCCTACAAGTTTTTAAACAGCTCTGTAGTTGATCTCAACGAAGACAATATCATCAGCAAAAACAATATTTCTCCATACGTGATTCATCAAGGCACTGCCATCATTGGTCTTTCTGATCAGAAGATTGATAAAGGTCTCAACGAAGATAAATTTTTAGTAAGTGATTATGTACTTGCGATTTTGAGAGCTAAAAAAGCGGCCTTGAAAGAAAGTGCTGCTCAACCAGATGCTGAGTATCCATTGAAATCTTTTGTTCTTGTCCACACTGTTGATCACGATATCATGCAGGCCGTACTTGAAAGACTCCCACCTAACTTCATAAACTCACTGGCAGACTAAGATTTTATCTGCATTAAGAACGGGTTCTAAGTCACTCTGACATATCCCAATGTCCTCTGCTTCCTCAGCTTTAATCCCCCTCGGACAAGCGGGTTCATTTTTTTCTCCGCAATGATTTTGTCCGCAGAACTTTGAGCCGCCTTGTGGACATTGATAATCGACGACTTCGTACCAGCCATAACGGCATTCTTCGCACCGATTTTCACCAATGCTCTCACAATCTTTATTCACTTGATGACAGCGAATAGCACTGCCATTTGAAAAGCGATCTGAGAGTTTACCTAAATATCTATTACTTCCATAATCGAAACTCTCTTCATTCAATCTTAAAAAATTCATTCCAGGATAAAGGCTTTTTTCTTTCTCTGGACTGAATTTTTTATGAGATTTTCCTTCACGAACGTTTACAAGCGGAAGGCTTAAAACTCGATCTGTATTTTCCCATTTTAATTTCATCACTAACTGAAAATGATTATAGGAAAGAGTTAAATGACTGACATCCTCCAGACTCATCCAGATTTTCTCTTGAGGAATTTCGGGACAACTTTCTTTTCCTTCATTTTTGGTGATCGATAAAGTACCTAGAGTTTGTTTGTATGGAACTTTGTAATAAACACAATGACGACTAAGTGAGAGCCCACCTTCTCCTGGAATCAACAGGCTAAGAATAAGCTGAAGTGCACCTGGCGGTCGTGTTATCTCCTGATCTTTAACTTTAAGATCGGCAATTTCCTGAGCAAAAATCCAGTCTTTTGTCAGAGAATAGTCGAACGCATTCCAATTGCTTTTATGTTGTGAGCAACTCATTAAAATAAGCACAACTGTCAGGAGTACTACTTTATTCATTCAGTACTCCTCGCATGCATCGGAACCCAACTTTGAATTTATCTATTTTTCCCTCAGGACCGAATCCTTTAAAATCAAAGTTTCTAGCTTCAGAACCTTCACCGTCCCAAGAAGCTCTAAATCCTAAACGATGCCATTGAGAGTTGAAGGGAAAATAAAAAGAAGAAGCCTTCAAATTGCTTTCAGGATCAATTGGATTTCTGAAAGCTTCAAACACACCACCCATTGAATCCATGATCCCTGCCCAGGACGGGTTGGAACGATTAAGAGCGAATGATTCTTTCTTCAAACATTCTTCAGCGAAAAATAGTGAGCAATCGGCTTTGAATTCACTTTTTTTCTTGGTCCAATAATAGGGTGATCTAAGATTTCTTGCTGGTGTTTTCTCTTCAAGATCCATAGGCAGAAAAGTGGCAGCATCAAAAAAATGGGCCATCAGCAATTGTTTTCCTTTAAAAGAACAAAAATTCTGCATCTGCAGTTCAGTTAAATTAGTGGCCGGTTGAAATAGTTCATTACCTTCAGCAATTTTTAACCCTTTCGTAAAATCAGAATTGCCGAATAAAATCCAATCATTGATTTGAGCATTTGTTACGAGATGACGATCAAGATAAATATGCTGGTCAAAATTATCAAATCGATAATCTTGCACATCTTTTGTTTCAGGAGGTTCACCATAAGCATAAATTCTCTGCTCAAGATAAACTTCATGACATGAATCATTTAGAAAGATATCTAACTTCTCTTTAGATTGAACATCCTCCAGAGTAAGGGCCACGCCAGAAGGATTTAAATTATTATGAGAGACATTTGATCGAGTCAGGTAGCGATAAATTTGGGATGTTTTCGCGTCTGAGATAAATGTAAAATCTTTTTGCTTTTTAATTTCATACACACATTGCAAGATTTGAGGTGAACACCTTAATAGTGATTCATCAAAGGATTTATCAATCTTCCATTTTTTTAAACAAAGATCTTTAGCTGCCAACCATTCACGCGATTCCTCTCCCTCTGACCAAACTCTTTGAATCTCAGCAGAATTTTTCACTAAGCGAAGTAAACCTTCTTTTTTAATGGTCATCTGAGTGGAATCGTCAGGCATAACACGCATGATTGCATATGCGCCGCCAATAACGACGGCACAAAATAACACTACAGCAATGAATCTTTTGAAATGCCTCATAAGAGACTACAATTATATTAACAATACAAAGAAAAGGAAACATGTATGAACTCTCAAGATTGGATCTCACAAGCGTCTCAGCAAATTGATAACAACTCTGAAGTTTTATCCTTTGCGGATTACATGCAAATTTTCGAGAAGAATGCAAAACTTGAATGTCGCCCTACATTTGAATATATTCGCGACATGCTTAACCACTATGGTGTTGAGCGAGATGGTTCATTCAAACTTTTTCAAACACAACATCCCGATTCACCTGCTGTTCATGGACAAGTAAAAGTTCAGCAAGCGCTTTATCAAAATTTAGTCAATTTCTCAGAAGAAGGTTTCAACAACAAATTCATTCTCCTTATCGGGCCGAATGGTTCATCAAAATCTTCTCTTGTAAGTAAGCTAATCAAGGGGCTCGAAGAATATTCAGAAACTGAAAGCGGAAAGCTCTTTAGCTTTAGCTGGATTTTCCCGCTGGAAAATTACGTTAAAGGAAGTTTGGGACTCAATTCAACAGTTCGTGAAAACACTCATGGCAGTTATGCTTATCTGGAAGATAAAGAAATTTCCGCCATCATGCCTTCAGAACTAAAGGATCATCCACTACTACTTATTCCTAAAGACTATCGTCAGCAAATTATTGATGAAGCCCTAAAAGGCGATGAACGTTTATTAAATGCTGTAAAAAAATCATATCTCTATCGTGGCGATCTTTCGAAAAGAAATCGTATGATTTACGATGCTCTTTTGAAAAACTACAAGGGCAAACATCAAGAAGTGCTGAAACATATTCGCATCGAAAGGTTTACAATTAGCAAGCGTTATTCAACTGCCGCTGTAACAATTGAACCTCAAATTCACGTAGATGCTCGCATGCAACAAATCACAATGGATAAAAGATTGGCGAGTCTTCCTCCAAGTCTCCAATCCTTGAATTTATTCTCACTACAGGGTGAAGCTGTCCTGGCAAACAGAGGTGTATTAGAATATTCAGATCTTTTAAAGCGTCCACTCGATGCATTTAAATATCTTCTCATGACTATGGAAACAGGATCTATCAACCTACAAGGGATTTTAACCGAGTTAGATATATTCTTCATTGGAACATCTAATGAAATCCATTTGGCAGCTTTTAAACAACATCCGGATTTTAATTCGTTCAAAGGACGCTTTAATTTCATTACTGTTCCTTATTTGATTGATGTTCACCATGAAGAAAAAATTTATCAGGAGCAAGTTGCAGGCATCAAAGACCGCTCAAGATTTTCACCACATGCTTTAACATCACTTTGCCTTTTTGCTGTTATGTCTCGTCTGCGCGTCTGTCAGACGAAAAACTATAACGATAAAAAATTGGCGAACATTGCAACGAATATGAATCCGCTGGAAAAAGCGCTTTATATTGCAGGCGTGGACATGCCTGAGAGACTTGATATCGAATCAAAACAAATTCTAAAACAGGGTTATGAAGATATTGTTTGTGAATATGTTAACGATAGTCTTTATGAAGGAAAGTTTGGATTATCTCCTCGCGATTTAAAACATATCATTTATCGTCTGTCTTCTCTTCATGAAAACGTTACTTTTGTTGAAGTCCTAGATTATCTTCATCACCTCATTCAAAAGAAAAATGAGTATGACTTTCTGAACATGGCCCCACAGGCCGACTACCACAACCCGGCTCGCTTCTTAGAACTCATCAAAGAGCACAATCTTAATATTTTTGATCGTGAATTAAGAAATTCTTTAGGCCTCGTTGATGACAGATCTTATGAAGATTACATCAGACGCTACATCGAAAACGTGAATGCTCTCATCAAAGGTGAGAAAATTAAAAATACGACAACTGGAAAGTTTGTCGAGCCGGATGATTTCTTCATTAAAGAATTTGAGCAAGCAATTGCACTTAAGGAAGATCCGAAAACATACCGCTCATTGCTCATTTCAAAGCTCGGCGCATATTATTTAGACAACCCTAAAAAGGCGATTGTTTATACAACTGTATTTCCTGATCTCGTCGATCGTTTACAAGAATCTTTCAGAATCGAACAAAAGAAAGTCATTTTGAATATTTCGAAAAATATTCTTTTCTTTGAAGCTGAATTCTCTAAAACGATGGATCCAACTCAAAGCTCACCACTCTCTGATGAAAACAGAAAGGTTATCAAAACTGTGTTGAAAAATCTTGAGACGCGTTTTGGCTACACCGAAGGAGCTGCTATGCAGTTGGTGAAGTTTCTTATTAAAGAACGCTACTAAGAATTATCCGCTTTAAAACTTAATCGGTGGTAGTCATGGTTGTTCCCTATGGAACCCTGGCCGCCATCGATTAAAAACGTTGATCCTGAAATGTCTGAAGATTCATCGGATAAAATCAACATCGCCATTCGTGCAACGTTCTTCACGTCGACAATTTTAGCCCCTTCCGCACTTTTTTCATCGATCGCTTTCGCAATCTCTTCAGTCACTCTAGTATTGACCAAACCAGCAGAAATACAGTTGAAAGTCACTCCTCGATGAAAGTGCTCTGCCGTCATTGATTTCACAAATACTTCCAGTGCCGATTTTGAAAGAGCATAATCGGACTGACCTCTATTGATTTTTTTCGAAGCTAATGAAGAGAGAAATAGAACTCTTCCAAATTTATTCACACACATTTCTTTAGTGATCAGATGAGTGAGAACAACATTCGAAACAAGATGCTCATTGATGGTGTTTAAAATATCCTCATGCTTTTTGAACAGAAAAAGATTGGATCCGATTCTTCCATGGCAAGACACAAAGTGTGCGATCTTCGAACCAGGAAAGCAGTCTTTCACTTTCGACCAAAACTCATTCATTAAATCAATTTTTCCAAGATCCCATTTAATAGTCTTTATATTGGCCTTAGAATTTAATCGCTGCAGCTCATCTTTTGCTCGAGATGCTTTTTCATCATTACTTAGATAAACAAGTACCAAATTGGAATTTTTAACGACCAGAGATTTCGCAATTTCAAACCCTATCCCCGATGTGCCACCAGTAATTAATGAATAACTTTTATCCATGAATGCGCCTCAAAAACAAAGATTTTTAGATGTTTCAACCTATGATATCATAGTCTCAATAACTATCACGGTGAGAATATGACGACTCAACAATTTGAAGTTGCGATTAGAGAATCCTTAGAGCTCATTAAAGGAAATATTGAATTCGACATCAATAAGCGACTTGTTAGCGATTACGGCTTTGAGTCCATTGATGTCATCGATCTTTTCTTTGAAATTCAAAGTAGGACCAATATCGAGATTGATATCAACGAAATGGCAGTAATTATTGGCGGAGCTGAAGGCCGTCGCTTTAACGATATGACGATTAAAGATGTACTTCTCTATCTTGAAAAAAAATCAAAATAATCATTTGGTCAGTTCCGGAACTAAAAGCGCAACAATGCCTTTTGAAAGAACATCGTATACTTCATTTGAATCAATCTTATCACCTTCCGGACGCTGAAAACGCTTATCCAAATTGATTAAATTTGACATTGTGACGGGATAATTTTTTAACGAGACAGTATCTAATAAACGACTATAACTTTCTGATGGTCCCAGGTTCATCTTTTCCAAGTCACATTTCAGTACACGCTCGAAAACCAATTTGCGTTTGAGTACGCCACCTAACCAGATATTCTCAAGCCTTGCCTTTTTCTTTTCTATGGACTGTTGCCATCCTTCTAACTCCTTAAAGTAAGGGTTGAGAAGCTGCTCATAATCGACCTCCCCTGACTTAACGAGATTTGCGCAAACGTAGTTATTTTTTTTATAGGCAACTAAAACATCTTCAAAACCAAAGATGAGATTGAGAACCAGATCACCCTTTTTAAGCTGATTTTTGATTTTTTTGAACTCATCCGGGTGTGAGATCACAATTTTCTTTGAAAGGCCCAGATCCGTTTTTAATTGATTCTGAAGCGAGCTCATTAACTCTTCTTTCTTGAAATTATTTACTGAGGATTCGAAACGACCGAAAACAAATAAATCACTCGAATGAGCTGCATGTGTAACGAATAATAAAAAAAAAGCCCACTTTGACGTGGGCCCAATTTTCTTAATTTGATTTGATGTCTTCAATTAGTGATTTCGAGAAATAGTTTTCATATTGCTTTTGCACTTTCATGCCTGCTTCAACCATTTGCTTATGTAGTTCTGGAGACGCTTCTACAACTTTAACTTTTCCGCTTTCTTCGAATAGTTTTCGCTGATCCATGTTGTCTTGGATAGAATCTTCTCTCTCAAGTTTAGCCGTTTTCTGTACAGCTTCATCAACAATCTTTTTCAGATCATCAGGAAGTTTTTCGTAAAAGTCTTTATTGATCAAAATTGATGTAAGGAACAAACTATGGTTGGTTACGTTAATGTACTTCGACTCATCATTTTTCACACCTGGAAGTCTCGCAAATGTCGACTCAAATGCCTGAACACCTTTCGCATAATGGGCCTTATCCTCAATATAAACGGCCTTAGCTCCCAACTCTTTCATGAATGACTTTGCTACGGGACTATCTGGTGTTCGAACTTTCAATTTTTTAAAGTCAGAGAGTTTATTTATTGGTTTATTTTCAGAAGCTATAACACGATATCCGCCAGAATAAGTAAACCCTAAGCCCTTAACGCCTTTTGATTCAAGTGAAGCCAATAAATTTTTACCAATTTTTCCATCAAGAACACGACTTGCGTGTTCATGATCTCTAAAAAGAAATGGTAAATCTAATACCCAAAAATTCTTTTCCTGATGCCCCAAATAAGTTGAGTAGGTTTGGCACATCTCAACTTCGCCTTTCTTCACCATCGAAAAAACTTCGAATGGTGACAATTCTTTTGCATTCGGATCTTGGGATAGACCTTCAATTTTAACGGCAATGCGTCCGTTGGAATTTTTTTCTACTTCTTGTTTGAAAGCTTTCGCGGCCCTTTCAAAAACTCGTGCTGGTTGGTGGGCCAGTGTCCATCGAAGTGTATAGTCAGCGGCCGTTACAGTCTGGATGGCAGTAAGTGCGAACAAGACACTGATACTTTTAAAAAGCTTTAATTTCATATTTCCCCCTAAATCTTATTCAATTATTTCACGTTTCGCTTGAGAGTCAATTTTCACTTGCTTCTTATGGACGAAGTGACCTTTCGGGCCTTAAGCGACTGAAAATAATGGCCTATGAGATTCCGAGTATTTTGTTTGGGTGACTCATCTTTGGGCCATGTTAGAATTGAATAATGATTCCCGCTCTACTCACAGATTATAATTCACTCTCTCCACTTGGAATTTCAAAGAAAGAAATGCACGTGCGTTTAATGAGCGGTCGATCTTTTTTGACTCCAATTGATTCAGAATTGTACCAAGGGGTGCCACTACGTTTTCTTGGTCTCATACCTGGACAACTCTTAGTTCCTCTCACT
The DNA here is from genome assembly GCA_946480715.1 of uncultured Bacteriovorax sp. The sequence continues at coordinate 66,030 of CAMLKK010000007.1, forward strand.
CAATACAATTCAGAAGCACTGATTGAACAGAAAAAGAATTGGGTAAAAACTTTATTTGCGGAAATTAACGATCCTGAAAAAAAATTCGATCTTATCTTTTTTGTAAACAATACAACTCCTAACAATATTTCTTATTATTCAATTAAAAGCAAAAATACATCTTTATTTACAGATTCAGAAAGTTCGATTCTTCAGCCTGAAGATTTTTTAAAAGAACTCAGAACAAAAAATGCACTTGCAAAAAATTGTTCAACGATAGAATTCCACAACACGTGCGCGAGTGTAACATCAGCTGTTCATTACGTTGCTCAAAGAATAAAACTGCAATTGAACAAAAAGGTTATGATTGTTGCTTTTGAAAACACGAACAATAACCCGCTCAATATTTCAGCCATTTTTAATTTAAAGGTCATGAATACCGAAGCCAGTTCAATCAATGATGCCATTATGCCTTTTTCCTCTAACCGCAAAGGATTTATTAAAGCTGATGCTCTTGGCTACTTAGTTATGGAGAATGAAAGCTCTGATCCGATCGCTGAAATTTCAGGGGGCTGTCTTTCCAGTGATTCTCATTCACTCACTGATGGAATTGAAGACGGATCAATGGTTGAAAAAACAATTTTAAAAGCATTGGAAAATTCGGAAGTCACACCTGACCAAATTGATTATATCAACGCTCATGGATCAGGTACCTATCTAAATGACCTCATTGAATCGCGTGGTATAAAACGCGCTTTCGCTGATAATTACAAAAATATTTCTATAGCCTCTACCAAGTCACAATTCGGGCATGCTTTGGCAGCAACCGCAGTTGTAGAAATTGCGTCAGTCTTGAATATGATGGAAAATAATTTTCTCGCTGCCAGCATAAACAGTCAGCCACAAGATGAAGAAATTGATCTTAATTTAATCCAAGTTCCTCATTCCAAAAAAATTAAACTCGCATTGAAAAATTCTTTTGGTTTTGGAGGATATAATAGCACGATCATACTCAGGAATTTAAGGTAGCAATGGCTATACTGTTAGCTTCACATTCAATGGTCGGTGATGAAAAAACAGATATTGTTTTTCCTAACAATGAACAGGCAGAAGCTCTCTCCATTAATTGGAATGAGCTTTCAATCTCCAAAGAATTGGAAGTAAAATTTAAACGATCATTATCCAAAGATGGTTTCATCGCTCTGGCATGTTATCAAAAGAGCCTTCAACAGCTACACTCTCCGCTGAACATGCAGAAAGTGGGACTTTATACATCTTTTTTAAACGGTCCATTTCTAGAAGACCTGATTGCAGAAACAGAAAAGAAGACATTTCCCGAAGCTTTCAATAATCTTCGGATGAAAAGCCCACCGAAACAGGTTTTTCGTCAGAACTCGGCCGTAAAGGCCACACATATGGCCATGCTCCTGCAATCGAATGGCCCGCAAATGACTTTTGTATCACCGACAACCGGCTTTATAGATGCTCTTAATGCTGCTGAAATCGATCTACAATTAGGAACAGTTGATTTTGCCATTGTCGTCAGTGCTTTTTCGTTTGAAGAAACCCAAATTCCACTTTTCTATAAAGATAAATATCGTCTTGATACATTAAGAGAATCCGGTGTTTGTTTGATTTTGAGCAAGGGATCCCAACTCAATCAGCATCATTGCGAAGCTAGTACAGATTATAGTTATGGACTTTGCTCCCCATACTTTGCTAAAAAGTTAATATTCGAATCATGACAATAATTCAGAAAAAATACAAAGACGACGTTTACGAAGTTCATCAAATGGTTGATGAAGAACATCATGGTATGCGCCTAGACCAATATCTTGCCCTTTACCTGGAATCTTTTTCAAGAGAAGTGATCAAGAGAAAAATTAAAGATAAAGAGATTTTGATCATTGGGCGACCAGGTACACATAAACCATCAAGCATTGTTCATCATCGCGATGAAGTGATCATTAAGTTTTTTAAAAGTGAACATGAAGACGAATATTGGCGTGGTGAAAAACTCAATCTCCAACTAGAACCTGAGGTCGTTTACGAAGATAACGATTTGCTTGTTATTTCAAAACCTGCTTTCATGTCCACACATCCAGCTGGCAGGCATCTATTTAATTGTGCGACAGTTTTTTTTGAAAAAAAATATGACAGGACCATTCATTCTCTCCATCGCATTGATCGGGAAACCTCTGGCATATTGATGCTGGGGAAAAATCCAGCGATGGCAACTGAGATGATGGAACGTTTTGAACAAGACGATGTCAAAAAATGTTATCTTTTCATTGGTCGCATTCAGCCTCACTTCAAACATGAATCGTTTTTTATTGCGAATGAAAGAATGGGATCTACCGAAGAAGGATTGAAGAGAATTGTCGTAGAATCTTTTCCTGAAAATTCTTCTGAAGGAAAACATGCCCGCACTTTTTTTTATATTCTCGAAAAAAATGAAAAATATGTGATTGGGATTGCTTGCCCTCAGACAGGTCGCCAGCACCAAATCCGCGTACATGCTAAAGCTCACGGTGTTCCACTCATCGGGGATAAGCTTTATCTGGGATCATATGAAACGTTTCAGCGTTTTAAAGACCACGAAGCTTCTCTTGAAGACCATGACTTTATGGAACTCCCTCGACATGCTCTTCATGCAATCGCTCTAAAAATTCCTTATAAAAAAGAAAATAAACTCTTCATCACCAAAATCCCTAAAGACCTTGCTGACTGGATTACTGCGCATACCGATTTTTCATTAAATAAACTTGATGAAAAAATCCAAGCGACAGTTAAAACATATTACGAACGACAAGATTGACCAAAAAAGAAGCTCACTTAATTTTTTAAAAATAGATTATAAGCTTCACGCTGCAAATTCTCTTGATGTTCTGGAGCTGCAATTTTAATGAGCGCTTTTATTCTTTCGCTGATTGATTTCCCATAGAGATAGGCCACGCCATGTTCAGTCACGACGTAATGAACGTGTGCTCTTGTTGTGACAACACCAGCTCCAGGTTTTAATTGGCAAACAATCTTGCTTAATCCATTTTTCGTTGTTGATGGAAGTGCAATAATTGGTTTTCCACCTTTTGAGAGAGCAGCGCCTCTGATGAAATCCATTTGTCCGCCGACACCAGAGTAGATTCTCGATCCGATTGAATCTGAACAAACCTGTCCTGTAACATCGACTTCTATAGCGCTATTGATGGCAGTTACTTTAGGGTTTTGGGCCACGATGTGCGTGTTGTTTGTATAACTGCAATCGAGAAGTAAAACTTCCGGATTATCATCGATAAAGTCATAAACATTTTTTGAACCGATTACAAAACTTGAAACGATTTTTCCACGATGACGAACTTTATGTTTCCCGTTGATCGCTCCAGCTGCATGTAAATCAATGAGGCCATCCGAAAACATTTCTGTGTGAATTCCAAGATCCTTATGATTTTTTAAACAATCCAGAACGGCATTAGGAATGGCCCCAATCCCCATCTGTAGAGTCGCACCGTCTTCAATCAGACTCGCAATGTTCTGGCCAATTTTGATTTCTTTATCAGAGAGTTTGGCACGAGCAACGGCATGAATAGGCTCATCAACTTCTACCATGCGATCAATTTTAGAAATATGGATTTGTGAATCACCGAATGTGCGAGGCATTTGCTGGTTAACTTGAGCAATGACAATTTTCGCTGTTCTGACTGCAGAAACTGAAATATCCACTGAAGGACCCAAGCTGCACATTCCATGACGATCAGGAGGTGAAACTTGAATCATCGCTACATCGAGCTGAATAACTCCATTATAAAACAGAAGTGGAATTTCACTCAAAAAGATTGGAATGTAATGAACAGAGAGATCTTCACTCGCTGCTCGCATATTAGGTCCGTTGAAAAAATTATGAACATTAAAGTTTTCTCTATACTGAGGCTTAGCATAATCAGCATTTCCCTCGGTATGAATTTGATAAATTTTTACACCCTTTAATTCATGCGCTCGCGCAATCATCGAAGCGATTAGCTGCTGAGGAGCTGAGACTCCTGAGTGAATGAAGACATTGTCTCCCGACTTGATAATCTCTGTACAATTGGATGCTGTTGTCATTGCTTATTTACCTCTAAGAAATAGTAACTGGTGAACAATAATTTATCACCGTTCAGTGCAGGAGCACCTATTCAAACTTTGGAAGAAATCTGACTTGCATCATATTTAGAGATTTTTTTTCAGATAATTAAGAACGCCAAAAGGACCTGCATTCTCATCGCCAGTGAGAATAGTACTTGGTTTGTATGTCATGCGATCAAGCACCTGAGAGATATTTGAGACACCAATGGAATTCTTGAAGGACTTGAACATTGTCTGGTCATTGAGTGAGTCACCGAAAAAGAGGCACTCATTTTCTGCTGTTTTTTCCTTCGCAAGAAAGTGAGTGACAGCGAGGTATTTCGAAATTTCTCCGCACCAAAAATTTAAATGCACATTCGATGTTGAGAAGTTAATTTTTTTCTCGCGGAGAAAATCCTCAATGTGATGAAAGAGTGTTCCGTCCTGTAAATCATGCAATTCAATCGCACGATCGGTTTTTCTGCCAAAAGAATCTACTGAAAGAGGAATATTAGGAAATTTCTTTTTGAACTCTCCACAGAAATCAGCAAGTCGCAGAACTTCGGCCTCACTCACCAACAATTCTTCAGTGATAAATTTTCCTCTGCGAGAAACGATTGATCCTCCTCCCTCAACAATGACATCAGTGAGAAAGGGAAAATGCGTGAGAAGAAAATGGCCCCATGAAAGTGAACGTCCAGTGACAATCACCAGTGGAACTTTTTTGCGATCAAGATAATCCATGATCTCAAAAAAAACGGGACTCAAACCTTCTTTGTAGGTCAGAGTCCCGTCAAAATCCGAAAAAACAATTTTCGTCATAAGTTTTTTACTATTCGATTGGGTAACCAAAACCAATGAACACGCCCGAGAAGCTGTTCTTCAATCCGATAATCCCTTCAGCACTTGCTGTGATTTTCTTTTCCGTGCTTAGGTAGTCCCCTGGGATTACACCAGTAATACCAATGTTTGCACTCACAGTAGTTTTATATGAATTTGATCCGCCATCAAGGCTGATCCCGTAAGGAATTGAGATGTACGGGAAAGCTTCGTTGTCCCAAAATACAAATCCTTTTGAAAGCGTTGGAGCAATTCCAAGAATGTTTCTTCTTGCACCAAACTCTTTTGAGTTTTCAATGAAAGCTTTGATTGATGTACGTGGTTGGCTTTCGTAGTCTGGAACGATTTGGTAATCATAGCCTGCGAATAAACGCGCTGAACGTTCACCACCAGAAATCCCAAGACCTGCGTCCACAGTCGAATCTTCGTTTAATTTTTGCGTATAACGGGCCTGAAGACCAACGCCTCCACCACTTGAAACAATTCCCGTTAATTCTGTTGAAAGAACCTTTTTTTCAGCTTCTAAAGGGAATGTTGAAATACCAGTTCCGTAAGCATGAGCAGCAGATGACCCAAGGGCCAATGTAAGAACAGAGACAGCTAATGCAGAAAATCCATTTAATCTTTTCATTTAAACCTTCCTAACTAAGCAATATGTCGTCCCTTTTATTAGACTGCACTATTTTCGAAGAGTCAAAATCAAAGAGAGTAAAAACTACCTGAAGCATTAAAACACCAAACTTTTCATTGACTATAACCCAGCAACCCCCTATAAATGTGCTTACAAAAATATGGTGGCTGTAGTTCAGTCGGTAGAGCACTAGATTGTGATTCTAGGTGTCGTGGGTTCGAGCCCCATCAGCCACCCCATTCTTCTCTGAAGAATGTCGACTTCAAAAAAATTCAAATTGAGGACCTTCGCAAGAAGTAATCATAAAAGAAGCCCGGGTTAACCCTCCGGGCTTTTTTTTTGCCCAAAATTTCCATTCGGACTAAAATAAAATCATTAAATTCAAGTGTGAGTGTTTTATCTATAGAAATGTTTTAACGACATTAATGATTCTTTTCTCGGCCTGTTTCGTCGTGATTGGCTTTCATGCGATTGCGACCACTGATGATTTTTGGCATGCTCACATCATCTTAAATATCAAACCCTCTATACTCGCACCATTTGCATGGACGTATTCCCATTACCTGAATTGGACTGGAAGAGTTTTCGTCTCTTTTATGCAAGGGGTGTTTGTAACAAAACCTTTAAACACTGACATCATCTCCTCCGTTAATGCTTTTCTTTTTTTGGGTGCAATCTATTTTTATAACCACAACATCTTAAAAAAAATGGCATCAACATCTTTAGAGAAAAGAGATCTCAATCTTTATTTGTTGTTGATCGTTTTTTTCAATTGTTATTTTGTTTTAGGTGAATCAATTTTTTGGGTTGCCGCTGTTTATCTGTGGCCATTAATTATTTTTATTCTCTGTTCATATTTATTAAATTTTTTAGCAGAAAAGGACTTTTCTCATAAAGAAAAACTTGCCTTACTTCTTTTGTGTTTTCTCTTGGGCAACTCTATCGAACTGTTGTTCGTCCCTGGACTAATATTGTTGGCCCAAGCAATTAAAAATTCCCGTGAATCTAGAAAATTTCATGGTGCACTTATAGGGGCCTTTTTAATTGGAACTGCTTTATTGGTGTGCTCACCGGGGAATTTTAAACATCTTCATGCTGCGGAAAATGACCTGAGTTTTAATATTTTAAATCAGCTTTCAAATGCTAAAATGGTGTTTGCTAAAACGACATATTTAATGAATTGGAATTTAATTCTTAGTCTGTTCATTGCTATTTTTGTCCCAACACTACAGGGATTTACGAGAGAAACTGCAAAGAAAAGATTCTTCTATTTTCTGGCCATCGCTATAGGATCTCTAATTCCTTTAATTCCTCTGCATGGTTTTAGCGCTGACAGGACTTATATTTATTTTTGTATTTTTCTTAGTTATTCACTTTTTTGGGGCACACAATATCTTAAAATTCATTTAACAAAATTGAGTGTACCTCAAGTTTTTTCAAAAGCTGTTCATTTGTCCGCATTCGTTCTGGCCATTAGTTTGTTAGTCTTAAATATCTTAGATGCAAAAAAAATTAAAGTTGCCTTCGCCGAACAACAACAATCCATTCTGCAACAATCTTCGACATCACAAATCGTGACGATAGCAAAACTTCCACTACCAATGGAGAACCATATTCTTTATTACATGGATATTAGTTCTGACAAAGAAGCATGGGCGAATCGCGCTCAGAGCAAGTATCATGGAGTAGAATCAATCTCCGCTTCACACTAGTCGGCGAAAAATTCAAAAGTCACTTTGGTTTGAACTGAATTGATGATCATGCATTGAGATTTTGTCTTCTCCATTAGAGTAAGCGCACGATCCTTATTCGCACATCCAATGAGCTTAATTTTAATCGCAATACTTTCCATCCATAAAGTAGTGCGATCGCCTTTTCCCACATTCAAGATTGCTTCACCTTCAATATTTTCAAACTGAAGTTTGGATTTTTCAGCAATGTATTTAAACGTTGCGAGGTAGCAGTTCATCAAGCTAAGAGCGTAAAGATCTTCAGGTGAATATGTTCCTCCTGGTCCATCGAACTCAGGAGGAATAGTCATTACGATATCATCGCATGATTTATTTTTCAGACGATTGATCCACGTTGAAGAAATGCCTGAAGCGCCAAAAGATTCTACTGCAAATGTTTTTGTTGTTATGCTCATGCCTCAACTCTAGGTCGAGATTGAAGCCATTACAATTAGACAGCAGCTAGAATTCCTTTAAGAAACTCTCAATAGTCTACTATTTAAGTGCCGTCGTTTGAAATAATTGATTATTCAGTTCTAGAGTTAACTTTCCTTCAGCAAATGAGTAGCTGAATAAATCAGATTCTATTTTATTAATACCAATATCTTTTTGAACGTACCTTAGAAATTGAAGAAGCATGTTAGGCATTAAAGCAGAATTAATTCTTTCCGCACTTAACAAATTTGAGAATGGCTGACCGATCATATTGAATTTTTTCGAAGCCCTCTCATTAAGAGTACCACATTTTTTTGGTTTCATTTCCTCTTCATAGAAAAATAGATCATTGCCACCCAGATACTTGAAGAAATAAGGCACGTCCCCTCTTTCAAGTTGAACATTCTCTTCATTCAATAAATCGGTATTAGCCTTAGTTCTGTAATCAAGAGTGTGGCGAACAATCACTCGAATGGGATATTTCGCAAAATCATTTTTTGCAACTTCTCTAAGGATTTCTTCAGAATGAGTGGCAAGGATTGACGACATCTCCAGCATTCCTTCCAGCACCATTCTCGCTCGCTCACCATTAAGGAATGGAAGCACTAAAAAATAAAGAGAGTAAGGACGCTCTTCTTCATTCAATGGAAACAATAATGTTTCACTTGGAACTCTGATGACAGCATTAACAACTTCAATATCGATTGGAATGAACTGACTACCGTTGTAGATCAGATTCCCTGTGTGGAGATCAAGCAAACCAAAAACCGAACAATAAGCAATCAATCTCCCGACATCTCTAAAATTGATTTGATCATTAAGGGAGACGGAATCAACCTTAGTTGATGATCCATTTATGGCTAAATTATTTGAATGTATTTGAAGTTTAAAATGATCCTGAAAAAAAACGAATTGAGCTGGAGTGAGGGTCTTCTCAAATATTGAGAGCAAGGGAGAATCAGCGCCGAAATAAAAATGTTCCCAATAGACGCAACGAGGTTTGAAAAAAACATTCTCATGATGATCCAGGGAAACTTGCTTACCAAAATTATGCAGGTCCCCTGTATCCATCATGAGAAATCCTCTTAGTTGCGGCTAGAAACTGCGCCTTCTACTGCAACTTCATTTTCAATAACGTCTAGATCGATAATTGTTACACTCATGGCTCCCCCTATTTGAATTCGTGGTAAACTAAATAACACATAATTTAATGGATACAACGAATTTCAAATGACGAATGAAAAAATCAGTAAATCTTTCATATACTTTAATTTAGGAATTTTATTTTCTTCGATCGGTACGATGACCTTTTTAGTGACGGCCATGGGTGCAATGTCGAAAATGGGCTTCAACGTTTGGGATATTGGCCTCTTCGTTGGGACCTTTCGATTTCTACCAACCTTGTTGTCTCTGGTATTTAGCCGTTTTTTTATAAGAATGGCCCATCTTAAATATTATGTTCCCCTTGAACTCACTTCTTTTGCCCTTTCTCTCGCCCTTGCTTACCTTGCTTCACGTCCCGATTTTAATATTTATTCTTTCACCGCCCTCGCTGTCTTTAGTGCCATTTTGACCCTACCTCAGAGGGCCAACCGACCGGCGATCATGAAATTTTTAGAAGAAAAGGCAGGCCTGGGACATACGAGACCAGCGCTTTGGCTTAACAAAGTCACTCATGGAGCAACCTTTTTTTCGGCAATTATCGGACTATCGGGTTTAACCGTTTTCTCACTTTCGACAATTATTCTTTTTGATGCTTTCACTTTTTTAGTGAGTGCTGCTTGTTCATACGGTGTCGTGAAATATATTTTGCAAATGCAGAATTCTTTTGAAGCTAAAAGTGAAGAAGAGGCTCCTACTCTTCAAGGTCTAAAAGAAGGTGCATTGATTTTTGCTAAAAAAATCCCTCTCGTTTTTCTGTTAGATTTTTTTCTTGCAACTATTCTCATCGGCGCCAATATGTTCTCAGTGCGAATTGCTGGTGAACAGCCCATACTCATTCCACTTCTTTTAATGTCTTATGGATTAGCCGTTTGGGTTGGTGGTTATCTTATTCGTTTCAAAAAATTTGAAGAAAAGATTGTGTGGGTCTGGCCACTGATGGGATTAGGTTTTTGCGCTGTCGGATTTTTTCCAGGTCGTGGGGTTTTAACTTTTGGACTAACTTTTCTTTGCGATCTCGGATATTGGCTTCTTTTTCATTACCTCACAGAAATGATTCAAAAAAATTGTGATCTTAAAGATGTTGAAAGCGTTTATTTTGCCCGTAATTCACTTATGGCACTCTATCTCGCACTAGGCGAATTTGCGGTTGGCGGATGGGCCAATTCTCTACCTTTAACTTACGAAGGAATATTAAGAGGCGCTATCGCCTTTGCAGTCTTCGCTTTACTTATTTTTAAACATGATAAAAAAGTACTTAATTAATATTTTATTACTTACTCATTTGTTTGGGTTGGTTGGATGTACAAAAAAAAATAATGGGGACAATCTCATGCTTAATTTTCATATCCCAGTGAGACTATCACATTTGGATCCACATCGAATGGAAGACGCCTATTCGATGATGATCAATATTCAAATTTATCGAAGTCTCTTTCGTTATCTGGCAGATGGACAATTGAAACCTGATTTTGTTCACAAATATGAAGTTTCTGAGGATCGCCTTCGTTATACATTTCATCTGCGTGATGACATCTTTTTTAGTGATAAAACACCAATAAAATCTCAGCACGTTCAACACAGTCTCGCGCGTATTTTTTCTTCGGGCGCTTCGATTGGCGCTGATCTCGACTACATTAAAGGCGTTGAAATTTTTCGTAAAACAAAGGATCTGAAAGACTTTGGTTTTATCATTAAATCAGACAAAACTTTTGAAATTTCTCTCGATCATCCGACTGATGTTTTTATAAAACATTTAGCGACAGCTGATTGTGCTATTCTTCCCATTACTGATTTTAAAATAAGTAATCTACCAAACGTTTACTCAGGTCCTTATCTAGTCAGTTCCTTCAGTGCAGAGGAAGTAATTCTCAAGAAGTGGCGCAAAGATTTCTTCGATTCAAAAAACTCTCCTGAGTCAGTTCGTTTATTTTATACGCTGGAAGAACCTTCTAAATTAGCTGCGGCCCAAAAAACAGATTGGATTGTCTTCGATCATGTCGCACAGAATGTTCAAAAAGAACTTATTAAGCAAGAATGGTTTCAGACTTCCGGAGAAATGGCCCTCGAAAATTTTTTAGTCGCCAGTCCCAAACACTATTCTCTTTCTTTACGAAAGAAAATTTATTCAATCATCACCAATTCTTCATTCGTTGATAAATTAAATTATCCAGGTCTTGAGAAAGCTTACGGCTTAATTCCTCCTTTTTTCGGTGGAGGTTTAGAGAAGTCGCATATTGAAAGCGTCATCAAACTATCTGACATGGACCAAAAATTTACAGAAGAAATTGAACTAGAATTTAATAAAGATATCGATATAACTTCTCAAACAGCAAAACTCGTCGCTCAATCTCTAACTGACTATGGTTTGAAAGTTAAATTAGTACCTCTGGCCGCAGATGAACTCCTCGACAGAATGTTTTCCAAAAAAGGACATCTTATTCTTGGAAGAAAAGGAATTGATTATCCGGATGCTATCTCCATTCTCAATTATTTCAAGGCCGGCGTAGAAAATAATTATTTTTACACTGAAAACAAAACTCTTCCCTTAATCATTAACAAAATCATCGTTAACAATTCTGCAGATGAAAAAATAAAATTAGTGCGAGAGGCACAAGTTGAAATTCTAAAAGAATTTACAACAATTCCACTTTTTTTCGGAACGGACTCAAGTAGTTTATGGTCTTCAAAGTTGGTTGCTGTTCCACCTTTTCCAGCTGGGCCTCACATGATTCCTTTTGAGATGTTAGAGGTAAAATAGTGCAATTGAGTTTTGCCATTCTTAGATCCGTTCAAGGCTTTTTTGTCAAAGTCATGGTCGTGGCATTCTTTTCCATTCTCCTTTTTGAAGGATTCGGTTTTTATCAAGCATTCCAGTTAAAAAAGAAAGTCATGGCCGATTATCTTTCTACGATTGGTCTTGAAACTGAATTGAGTAATGACTGGATAAGCTTTCCAAAGAGGATCAATACATTTGAGAGTAGTCTTGAGATTAAAGATAAGAATCATTACGATTTGGATGTGTTTAAAAATAATCAACTCATTTACCGCAGCGATTTGAAGAACGACAGTTTTATTGAAATAGGATCTCAAGAAATTGTCATGCCAGGAGGTACAGTTCTTCGCATAGTTTTCAAAATGAATCTATTCGAGTCGGCACTTGAGATTTTAAAACCATTCCTCATCCTCTTATTCATTTCTCTTGCAACCCTCATGTTATTTTTTAACCATGTCGGAAAAATTATCTCAACTTCACTCCGGCCATTAAGCGTTTTATTGGATGGTTTTAAAAAAGGTGAAAATGTTCAGACTGATCGAGTGGGTATTAAAGAATTCGACAGCCTTAGAGACAAAATCATTGAATATAAACTAGGACAGGAAGAAAACGAAAAATTGAAAATCGATCTGACAGTTCAAGAAAAAATGGTGGAACTGGCTCAGATGGTTTCCCATGATATTCGCTCTCCCCTCAATTCTTTAAAAATGGCAGTGGATGATGTTCAAAAAATCGACAATGAACAACGATTTATCATCAACCATTCGATTCAACGAATTAACGACATCGCACTCAATCTGCTCAATAGGAAGAAAGGCCAGGAACTTAAATATCAATTTACCAGTGAAGATATCTCAGAATTGACCCAACATCTTGTTGAGGCAAAAAAAATCGAATTTAAAAATAAAACATCTATCAATATCATTTTCAAAAATCTGGTTGGAAATGAATCGAAAGTTTTTATCGATAAAAAAGAATACACTCGCGCAATTTCAAACATCATTAATAATTCAATAGAAGCTTTAGACGACGGCAAAATCGAAATAAGCATAACTGATTTCGATGACAATAAGGTTGCCATTACTATTAAAGATGATGGAAGAGGTATGTCTGAAGATCTCTTAAAGCGATTAGGTGAAAAAGGTTATTCAGAAGGAAAAAGCGAAAGCGATTCTGGTTCTGGACTCGGTGTCTATCATGCAAAGAAAACCGTTGCTCAATTTAATGGTTATATGACTTTCGAATCAGAGCTTAGCAAAGGCACTACTGTAACGATCATTCTTCCAAAATGTGAAGAAGTTCAAAGTTCGAACAGCTCTTATGATTATGTCTACATCGATGATGATCGACTGCTTCGTTTGGGATGGAGTAAAAGAGCAAAAAATAAGCAGATCAAACTTCTCACTCTCGCATCAGCGGATGAATTTAAGAATTACGAATCAAATCTCTCTAAAGAGCAAACTCATATCTACATTGACTATGATTTAGGGAATGCCACTAAAAATGGTTTGGATTTAGCTCAAGAGCTTCACGAAAAAGGCTTTAAGAAGATTTTTATGGCCAGCGGACATGAAGAAAAACATTTCACACAATTCTCATGGCTCACTTTCGCTGGCAAGGAATGTCCATTCTAACAAAAAAAAGGGCCGTGAGGCCCTTTATTATTTTCCTGACTACGGTGTCAGTCTATGAATATCTCTTGGGTACATTGTCGCAGACTTGATATTATCTAGTCCTAGTAGTCTTTGAGTTACACGCTCTAGTCCGATACCGAACCCGCCGTGCGGTGGTAATCCATGCTTGTGTGCCGTCGTGAAGAATTCGAAACTTTTAGGATCAAGGCCTTTGCGTGAAAGTTTATCAACGATTTCATTGTAATCGTGAATACGTTGTCCACCCGAAGTGATTTCGATTCCTCTAAAAATCAAGTCGAAGCTCGAAGTGATCTTCGGATTATTTACATCGTCTTTCGTGTAAAAAGGTCTTTTTTCAAACGGGTAGTTTGTGATGAAAACAAAATCTGAATTATAAGTTTCTTTCACGTATTCAGCGATTTTTAATTCTTCGATTGGTGCTAAATCATCCGGCTCTTCTGAAGGAACTTTATATTTCTCATTAACAATTTTCTTAACTTCGTAAAAATCAAGAGCTGGGATATCAGTGATCTCTGGAACGTCAACTTCAAGAAGTTCTAGTTCGAATGGAACTGCTTTCTTAATGTAGTTGAAACAATGTTTAAGCATTGCTGTTTCAATATTCATGACATCATGGAAAGAATCAATGTTGCTTAACTCAACGTCGATCGATGTATATTCGTTGATGTGACGGCTTGTATTGTGTTTTTCCGCTCTGAAAACCGGTGCAATCTCGAAAACGCGATCAAAAATTCCTACACAAAATTCTTTGTAAAACTGTGGAGATTGAGTGAGGTAAGCCGTCTGCCCAAAATATTCAAGTGAGAAGATGTTTGCTCCGCCTTCAGCTCCTTCCTTAACAATTTTTGGAGTTCTGATTTCAGTGAAATTGTTTTGAACTAAGAATTCACGAATTCCATGCACAAGCGCTGATTGAATTTTAAAGATGGCGCGTTCTTTTGGATGTCTCATTGAGAGGTAACGGAAATCAAATTTTGTATCGTTCAGAACATCTAGTTTTTTCTTTGTGATATCAAATGGCATCGGCTCATGAGGCGTACTCATAATCTCGAAACTCTCAATAACCATTTCACAATTTTTAGGTGAAACGAATGCATCTTTCAAAGTTGCTTCTTTAATTGTTCCTTTTAATTTTACGCTGCAACCATCTTTGATTCCTGTTGCTCCTAAATCACCATTGAAAACAGTTTGAATAATTGTTCCTGACGTATAGAGAAGAACGAATCCGAATCCAGACAGCACTCTTGTCTTAAAGACAACACCTCTGATTTCGATTTGCTGGCCGATATAGTTTTCAATGTTTTTAAACTTTAAAGTTTCGTTTACTTCAGATGAAATTTTCATTGTTTCCTTAGGGTTGAGTCTAAAATGTGATCCTTTAAAAATAATCCAAAAAGTCCTTTTCTGCACGAACATTATCCATGAAGACATGGTGCAACATGTTCTGCTAACTGCTCCTTATCACATATCTCAGATCATGAATAAGCAGCATCAAGATCACATTAAAACCTAATTCAAGAAATATTCAGATTTTCATCATGGGTCCATCATCAATTCAACATAAACGTTCTAAGGAGAATTTAATGAAGATGTTAATGGCAGTAGCAGTGACAGCAATGCTTTCTGCAAACGCGTTTGCTGATGGACAAGTTTTTTATCGTTATGGCTTTTCAAAATTAGATGAAAGTCGAGGCAATCAAATCTTCACTGATACCGCTAACGGTTTGGGAGCGGGTGCTTCTAACAGTGATAAAAGCGGACACGGGATTGGAGCTGGTCTTGATTTGAGTCTTATGCAATGTCCACTATTCGAACAAAACTCGGTCGCAGGAGAAATCTTTGTCGACTACAATCGTTTTTCACGCAAAGGTGTAACGAACGCAATCGGAACTGTGGCCGGTGTTCAACCTAATCGCGCTATCATTTCTGTTTCTGAACTGGCAGTTGTCATTGCTCCAAAATATCGTTTTGGTGGTTTAGGAAAATTCAGACCGTGGATTGTTCCAATTGGTTTAGCGTTTATGGTTAACAGCCCTCCATCAAACACTACAAGTTATTTAGATGTTGGTTATCAAGTCGGAGCAGGTGGAGAATATGAACTCGTAAAACAACTCTCACTTGGCGTTGACTACCGCTACACTGTTGGAAATGGTGATCCTGGTCTCAAAGTTAAATACGGAAGTTTGGGAACATACCTCGCAATTAATTTCTAGTTTCGAATCAAGGCCCAGATTAAGTTGGGCCTTGATTTTTCCCTATGCTGGTGTCATTTTGGCATTGAGAAAAATCGTTCCTACGGACCGTACGGGACGAAAAGTATTAAACTCAAAATCAAAAAAATTCGCGCTAAAAAAAAGAAACAAACTAAAATACTTTTTCACTTTTTCTCCAATGAAAAAAGATGTTCTAGCAAAACCAAAGTGAAAAAGTTTGTTCTTTTTTATTTGATTAAAGAAAGGTTTTTAGTCACGTCCTCGTTTGTCATAAGATTCAGGCCTCACATTCATTGAGACGATAGAAAATTAGTCGACCTTTAATGTTAATGATCACATCAACGGGATATAACATGAATAAAAAATTTCTTTACGGTCTGAGTTTGATGACGGGGATTCTTCTCACTCCGGCCATCAATGCGGGCACATTCTATTCCATTCACCAGGCACAATTAAAAATTGCATTACCTCCACCAGCTGGAAGTTATGAATACTCTTTCATGAGACCGATTGGTTTCAAGCAACAGTATTCTCCTGCAGGTGTTACAGGCTGTAACATCGGTTACGCTGTCTCTGGTTGTGCGTTTAAAGGCGGAGGCTCACTTCCCCTTCCAGAATTCACTGGCTATCAATTACAATATAAAGAATTTAAAATTTTTATTCCTAAAGGTTCAAAGACAATCATGCTTTCAGGATTCGCTCCTCAGGGATCTAGATCAGCTTTCGTCATCCGTTATGGAGCAGAACCTATTCGCCAAGCTTCACTCAATGACAATGAATACTCTGTTGCTCAAGTGACAGAATCAATTGATAAATCATTTTCAAGACTAGTAGATAACAAAGAAGAAATTTTTGTAGTTCACGATGGCGGTGGAACAGTTCGTTTCGTGGCAGGGCCACTAGCAAATAAAGCTATCACTTCACAAGGTGCTTGGCTTTACATTCGTCAATTGAATGGATCATCTCTTTATGACTATGCTGGTGCGATTGATATCGACATGCCAAAATATGCTGAAGGATACAATGCTCAATCGTGGACGAACACTGCTTATCCAGATCCATTTGTAACTGGAGATAGCACAACTCCGGGCGCACCACCGATCATTACTGAACCGACGACACCTACAACGCCGACAACTCCAACAACACCTACGACTCCTACGACTCCTACGACTCCGACAGCACCTCCAGTTGTCACAAATCCTCCAACATCAGGGGGAGGCGGTTTCTGTCCACCATTCATGGTGTGTACTCCTTCGACACCGACTACTCCGACTACACCTACGACGCCAACGACTCCTACAGTTCCGACAACACCAACAGAAGATCCAACTGTCTTCAATGAAGCTTGTTATCTTCAACGATATAAAGATATTGCTCAAAATTGGAATGGCACAGGACTAGAACACTACAATGCATTTGGAAAAAAAGAAGGACGAATTCCTGGATGTATTCCAGCAATCGTAACGACTCCAACAACACCGACAACTCCAACGATTCCTACAATTCCCACTACGCCAACGACCCCAGTAGATCCGGACGACGTTGTTGATCCATATGAAGGACCTATTCTTTCAACAAATAGAACTGCTGTTTCGAATCTTAAAACGCTATCGGGAAATCATTACGGATTAAACATTCCTAAAATTGGTATGATCTATATGATCTGGCATTGTATGGCGAATGATCCAAATAGAAATAAAGTTATCGATCAAGCTTTAAAAGATGGTAAGTGGGGATACATTCCAGATTTCCATTGGAGAAACACACCACTTATTACAGGTAATATTACTGACTACTGTACAGTGAATAAAAATCTTGTTCTTCAACACATGAAATGGTTGGAAGACGCTAAGATTGATTATCTTGTTGTCGACTTTACTAACCAATGTATGACAGCTGGCGGATCACATCCAAGTTGTGTGGCCGCAGATGATGCTATGATTGAAAGTTTCCACAACCTTCTTGAGATCAGTAAAGAAAGAGGCGGGAAAATTAAAATTGTTCCATGGGTTCCTTTCCAAGGAAATCTTTATACTCACTTAATGGGAATGATGGATGATTATCCAGAAACTAATCTCATCTACCAAGGTAAGCCGTTAATCATTGCTTCTTGGGATCCATCACGTGGACAAAACTTACAACAGCCGGCCGTTAACCAAGTGAGTGCTTCTGGAAAAACTGTTAGAAAAATGTGGGGTCTAGTAAATGCCTCATACGGTTCGGATGTATGGTCTTTCATGGAGCCATGTGCGGATTCAACTAACTTTTTACAATCAAATGGTAACAAGGCCTGTAACCAATTTGTTCACCCGGAGATGGGGTCGGTTTCAGCTGCCTATCAAATGACATTGATTACGAGATTTGATTCTGCTGTACCAAAAAATGAAGGACGTACATTCCTTCGTCAGTTGGAAACTGTTATCAAAAAAGCTCCGCCACTAATTCTTATCAACACATGGAATGAGTGGATCGCGCAAAGATTCTGTCAAATGCCGAACACAGGAATTACTCACGAGTGTTACGACAGTAATGGAAATCCAATCAATCAGCATTTTGTTGATGGAAGACCATTGTTCGTAGACCTTTTCACGAGAGAGTACTCGCGTGACTTTGAACCGGATACTGAAAGCAGTGACTATTACTTTCTCTTAAGACGTGTGAACAAAGCCGTGAAGTCACCGGTTGTAAACGAACCAACAACACCGACGACACCAACCACACCAACAACACCGACGACTCCAGTTGCTGTTGGACCAATCAGTGGTGTGATTGATGAAGTAAAAGTAGTAGGAACAGAATTGTGGATTAGTGGATGGGCCTGTCAGCAAAAATACGAAGCCCCAATTGCTATTCACTTATATGCTGGTGGTGCTGCCGGAGTAGGAACTGTAGTCACAGGTGCAGCCGCTGACATGACGAGAGAGTCGGCCGTGGGAGCTGCGTGCTCGACAACTTCAACTGTGCATGGATTTACGATTAAATTAAATGCTACAGATCGAAGTAAAGTAAACGGAAAGAAACTTTATATTCATGGAATTTCCGTTGATAGCAAATACCCTCACGCGCTTATTTCGAACTCAGGACAATTTTCAGGACGTTGATCTATAGTTTAGAGGCCCATTTTGGATTTATCCAGGATGGGCCTTTTTTTATTTAATCGGGACAAAAGTGCCAACTATTAGAGGGCAGATAAATCCCCAAAAGTCCTAATACTCTGATGAAATTGACTGGAATCTAAAGGCAGTTAAGATTGTTTATAAGTACTATTGATGGCGGAGACTTAAATGAAATTAACTAAACTTCTGAGTGTGACAGCATTTGTAATGTTCTCACCTCTTTTAATGGCCGGAAATTTTTTTTCGGTTCACCAAGCTCCGCTTAAAATTGCATTACCTCCACCAGCTGGAAGTTACGAGTATTCTTTCGCAACTCCTGTTGGATTTAAAAACCAATATGCTCCTACTGGCATCACTGGGTGTGCGATTGGTTTCGGAACAGGTGGATGTGCATTTCCTAGCGCCAATTCACTTTCATTACCAGAAGCATTTACGGGCTATAAACTTCAGGCCCAAGAATGGCGAGTTTTTATTCCTGCTGGTGCATACTCATTTTTATTAAGTGGATACTTACCTCAAGGCGCGCAAGCCGCATTTGCTGTTCGCTATGGAGCTGAACCAACTCGACGTGGAATTAATGGCGCAGAATATTCAGCTGCTCAAGCTGAAGAAAAAATTGACCAATCTTTTGCTAACCTCGTGAAGAATAAACTTGAACTAGTTGTTGTTCACGATGGTGGTGGTACTGTTCGTTTTGTTGGTGGGCAACTTGATGGAAGAAATAAAGCTATCGTTACTGATAAAGGTGGATGGATTTTTATTCGTCAATTAACAGGTAGTGCTCTCTATGATATCCAGGGTGCTATTGATGTTGATAAAACAAAATATGCGCAAGGCTTTGGTCAGATTCAATGGGAACAAAATGGAGATCCTGTTTTAACAGGTGGTGGATCAACTTCGCCTACTTCTCCTACTTCGCCGACAACACCTACGTCACCGACGACTCCGACTACTCCTACGACACCAACCACACCGACGTCTCCAACTACGCCGACGACTCCGACAACTCCAACCACTCCGACGGCCCCTACGATCCCAAATGATAACTGGGTGCCACCAGGTGAGACTTTAACTTACGATCAGGCAACCGAATACCTCAACATCAACTTTGATGTGAAGACTGCTTACTTTCAACAATCAGCTATTGATAAAGCAACTTTTGCTAACGATCACTACAAAAAAACATTTGGTAAAGAAGTTCGTCCTCGTACAGTAAAAGAATATTTAGATTGCAATCCTGATGTGCAGTATGGATTTTATGATCCAAAAGTTAATACGAATTTAGATGAAGCAAAAAATAATCTTACAACTTTTGTTGGAAAACATTTTGCGCAAATCATTCAACCTAATCCAGCATTGCGTGCGAACTTTAAAACGACAGGCTGTATGGATCTTAAAAAATATTTGAACTGTTACAGTGATGTTAAAAAGGCGTGCATCAGAGATCATCAAGGTGATCGTGATGTCGCTAATAAAATGCTCGTTTGCGCTTTTGATCACTACAACCTCTATGGCAGAGGCGAAGGACGCGATGGGGTAACAAACTGCAGATAGTCAGCTCGATGCGATGATGTGAAACCATTTACAAGCAATCATCTTTTTGATTGAACTAAGTGGTTTCAACATTAGCGTGGAGTGTACTGTGAAAAAATTCATTCTGGCCTTAATCCTCTCAACGACATTCTCAATTGTATTTGCTCAAGTTCAACCTCCTATTCTCTACGTCGTTCAACACACGCCTGGACCGATGTGGGACCATAATCGATCCTTCCGTGATCAAGATGGAGTCATGAAACATGTTGCCTATTTTGGTCAACTAGATGATTCGGGGAAAATCTTTTTAGGTGGACCATTTACTGATAATACAGGTGGAATGGTGATTTTAAAGGCCGTAACGGCTGAAGAGGCCACTAAGATCGCTCAAGAGGATCCCACGGTACAATCCGGACTTTTAACTGCCAAAGTAAGTCCATGGATGACTGTGATGGGGACGCTATAATTTCAATACATCTCAAATATTAAAAAGGGGTGCCGATAAACAATATAATGAAAAAATTGTTTATCTACCCCATTTTTATCATCGTGAGTCTCGTCCTGCATTTTTCGTTCGTGAAAGCAGGTATAGATTTAACGGCCATTCCAAGTATTGTTTTTGCGATCATGGTTGTGATCATGATTGCTTTCGAAAGGATGAATCCTTATCGAAAAGATTGGAATGAAAATCTGGGAGATTTCAAGACGGATATCATTCAGACGTTAATCGTACTTCCTTTCGTTGCCAAAATTATCGAATTAGCATTTCGATACCTGCATAAAAATTTGAACATTAAACCTTTATTTCAGGATTATCCTTTTTGGGTTCAGGCAATCATCATAATAATTTTCGCGGAATTTTTATTTTATTGGTACCACCGCATCTCACACACGAATAAATTTCTTCTACGCTACCATGCTGTTCATCATGGAGCTCTGAGAGTTTATTGGGGAAATGCAGGTCGCTTCCACTTTGTTGATTTAGTTTTTCAATTCGCACTTTATTTTATTCCGGTTTATTTGCTCAGCGGAAATGAAGAGGTTGCTTCGCTCTTTTTAACTTTGAACGCGATCACAGGAACGCTTGAACACGCAAACATCGATGCAAAAACTATCCTTATGAGTAGAATATTTAATACAGCAGAACTTCACCGCATCCATCATTCAACGAAGCCTGCTGAATGCAATAGTAATTACGGAAAAATTTTATCTTTCTGGGATATTGTTTTTGGAACTTATCAGAAGCCGAAATTCAAACGCGAAACTTTAAAAGTTGGATTACCTGGAGGACGACCAGTGCCTCATCACTTCTGGGGACAAATAATGTACCCGTTTGCGAAGAAGGCACCTTCGTCTAGTAACAGGCCGGACTAATCAACATATCTTTGTGATCTTGGTACTTAGCTGCGATTGCTGAACATTTAAATCTTTCAGCTGGACACGCAAGTTTGAAACCTGATTTTTTCTCTAACTCCGCAATCCTATTGTTAACTCTTTCTTCAACAGAAGGATCAAATCTATTGCAATTGATCGCTTCATCCCAACCATCATCAACGTAGTCTGCAAAATTGAACTTACGGTTTAATTTGAAAACACCATCGCTGCATGTGATGTAGTTGTTATTGTCTTTATCGTTGAACAAACTTACCCAGAACTCATAGCCATTTCTATTTGCTACTAAGTCAGCATATGAGAAAACTTTTGAACGTTTGATTCCGTAAATTCCGTTCTCAAGATCAATTCCATGTTGAAGTGCCTCGTTAAAGGATTTTCCTTCTTTGTGAACAATTTCAAAATAAGCATGACCTTCATCAAAAAAGTGTCCAAACTTATCTGAAGCAACTAACGTTTTATTGATTTTAAAGAATGTTGCCATCCCCAATTTACCAAGATGTACCGGTAAATTTTCTTTTAATGTTAAATCACGATAGATTGAATCTTTGTATTTAATCTGATGACCTTGAACTTCGCTTGAGAAGCTGGCCCAAGTTTCAAAAATACCAACAACAGGCCTTAAGAATTTTTTTTCAATGGCCTTGAGAGCAACTGCTTGATCACATTTATGATCTTTGCTATTAGCTTTTTTAAGAGCATCGTTTAATCGAATTTCTACTTCTTTGCTGAGACGTGCATTCATATCTTCATAATGATGAAGCCTTGCAGAGAATGCATCTCCTTCAGAAGAAAGGGCCATTACGGGGAACAATAAAAATAATAATGTTTTCATGCACCCATAATATTTCAATGAGGTGTCTCTATACAGGTATCCCTGTAAGTATTGGATGCCTGTCTAAAGTCTAGACAATTTAAGACAAAATTCCGAAAGGATCGATTCTGATTCCAGGATATTGCGAGCGTTCGTTACCACCAAAGTTAATTCGTCACTCGGGATTAAATCCATCGTTCGTAGTGTTTCATGAAGGTATTCTTTAACAAAAGCGCCTCCACTCGGTGATCCAATGATAATGGCGACCTTTTTTTTCATCGTCTCTTCGCAAATAAGCCATTCCAAAGCATTTTTTAAAATGCCCGGGATGCCGTGAGCATACTCCGGTGTTGAGATAAGAATACAGTCAGCTTGTTTTGCTTGAGCACGCAATTTCTGTACGATGACCGGAACCTGTTCTCCAAATTGTAGATCGGGATCGAAGTAAGGAAGGTCCTTTAGAAAAAATTCAGACCATTCTGCACTTAATTTATTTTGTACAGTTTTCAACATCAAATGATTTGATGATGATTCTCGAATGCTTCCACAAAGTGCAAATACTTTCATCTCATTATTAAAACAGTATGAATTGATTCAGTCAGTGAAAAAGTTTCACCGATGAAAATAAACGGATTCATTCTGCGCACACATAACGACTCTGCAAGGCAAAAGTCATTCTCATTTTCAGTCATTTAAGTCATGACATTTGGCATGCCAACTTTGCACTCGAAAAGCACGACTTAATATTTGATTCTTTTGAATCAATAAAATTTTTCTATAAACAGCTATAGAAGGAGCATCAGGATGAAGCTACTAACAAAGGCCGCAAAACCCAGGACGGGTTTGAAGCGCACACGTCTCTCAATTTTTGCACTGACTTTTTTACTTTCACTTTTTTATCAAAATCTCTCACATGCCTCAGGTGCTGCAAGGCCAGACTTAGGGGATGAAGTCATTACAGACGGAGGAGGTACAACAACTCCGCAAACACCGACGACACCAAATACGCCTACAACACCTACTACTCCAAGTAATCCGTCTAATCCGACAAACCCAAATCCTCCAGGAACATATGGATCTGATTTCAGCAGCCCTTGGGCACGCAGTGAAACTCAGATTGTCATTGATGCCTATGAAGGCAATTCTATTGAATGGGATAAGATGGCAACCGATAAAAGAACAGTTGGTGTTATCCACCGATCTTCAATTGGTTCAAGAGTAGATACAATGTACGTTTCTCGAAAAAAAATTGCCCTACAACGTGGTTATCTCTGGGGAGCTTACCACTTAGGATTACCGGGAAATACAATTGCTCAAGCGGATCTCTTTCTCTCTTTGGTTAAAGATGAGCCAAACACACTAATGATTCTGGATCTTGAAGACACTGGTAATGGAAAATTCATGACTATAGATGAAGCAGTCGTTTTCATGGAGCGTGTTTACGATAAAACAGGTTACATCCCTACGGTATATGCAAACCAAGCAACAATTATTGCTTTAAATTCCAAGGTAAAAAACAATCCGCGATTCCAACAGGCAAAACTATGGTATGCGAGATTCAAATCGACAGTAACAGATTTCCCGAAAGGAATTTGGAATGGATACTTCTTGTGGCAATTTTCTAGTGAGTTAAATTGTACGACGACGGGTTCATGTCTTTATAATGTGCCGGGTACGAAGGCAGATATGGATGTTAACGTCTTTGATGGTACGAAAGCTGAGCTTGAAGCAAACTGGAACAATCATTAAAAAAAGGGCCCTTTGAGGGCCCATTTTTTTATCTGTATTGAGCAGCAAGACGATCTAGAATAGCTTCAGGAATTTCATCCCCTTCTCTGATTGTTTCATATTGGCCCATAACGGCTTCATAGAAATCATCGAATCTGTTTGGGTTAACGCCATTTACGAAAGCTGTAGAAAGGATTGAGTAATCCAGTTCCATCTCTGTAATTTTATCCATCATCATTTCCACGCAATCCTGCATAGAAACGGCTCCCCCGATTTCCATGTCTGGGTCAGTGGCCCTTAAAAACTCAACGATTTGCTTTTCCATTTGCATATCCAATCCTTTGAAAAATGTTTTGGTTGATTCCATTTTATCAACAAAGTGAATCAGTGAAATATTTTTTTACCGGCCTAAAAGGCTCGGTCTTGTATGAATAAATTACATGATGAGCACACGATGAAAGACTAAACAAGGCCTATAAACTATTGTCCCGTTCAAAGGGGAAATCAATGCAAACTACAACTGCCGCTCTGGGTGCCTGGCTCGTTTTATCATCACTTAATGTTCAAGCTGATGAAGTCATTCCAACTTATAAAAAACTAAAAGAGCGTCGCCAAGAAATGGTAATGCCAAAATATACGGTTCAAGAAAGAGAGCTGGTATTATCTCAGGCCCATCTTTTATTTGAACAGATGTTTGTTCACAGAGAAGTGAAGCTAAGAGATTTTGGTATCGACTCTGATCCATTTCCGCACTTAGAGAAGCTTGCAAAAGATAGCTCTTCAATAACAGATTCTGAGTTTCATGATCGAATGGGATCTATCTTCAACAAGCAACATGACTTCCATACTCTTTATTCATTTCCAGCACCATATTCATGTTACAGAACTTTTATTCCACTTAGTTTTAAAGAAGTGCTAGGTACAAAAAATGAAAAAATCATCGCTATCTCTCAAATTGCAGATAACCCGGAAATTTGGGAGCTGATGCCTTCACCATTTCCAATTTCACTAGGCGATCAGGTTCTCACTTATGATGGAAAAAATATTTCTGAACTTATTAAAGCAAACATTCCAAAGTCTAATGGTGCAAATCCAGATGCTATGAAAAACCACGCTGCGAGCATGTTGACTTATTTCAATCAAGGCTACGATCTGGCACCTGAAACGAATGAAGTGACACTGGTGATGAAAAAACGCACAGGAAAAATTTATACCGTCACACTTCCTTGGGTATCTCGTGTGTTTCAAGATTGTTTGAAAACAGATGACAAGACTAAGGCCTTTGCTCCCAATACGACACAGAATGAAATAAACCAATTATTCAGAAAGACTTATTCAAATAAATCAGTTGGAACAGATGAATTAAAATCGTCTGCTGAACCTATCCTCACTTATAAAACAATTAATAATGAATATGGAACATTCGCCTTTCTTCGTCTGGAAAGTTTCAGTCCAGAAAGACTTTCCGTAGAACAATTAGTACTAGAAACGAAAAGACTTCTTGTTGAAGAGTTTCAAGATACAGATGGACTTATCATTGATCTTAGAAGCAATGGTGGTGGTCAAATCGAACTTGCGGACAAACTTGTTCAGCTCTTCACGCCTAAAAATCCGATGCCATTGAATTTTGTTTTGAACGCATCTGTAGCAAATTTACATTGGTGGGAAAATATTGAACCGTCTAGCCCATACACAAAAACCTTGCACGAAGCTTTTGAACTGGGAACTGCTTACACGAGACCAATCCCCCTTCATAATAAAAAAGAAGTCGGTCTAATTGGACAATATTATTTTAAACCTGTGGCCTTAATGACCGACGGTTCATGTTACTCATCTTGCGATATGTTTTCGGCCCTTATGCAAGATCAAGGTGTCGCTACAGTATTCGGTGAAGATTCAACAACCGGAGCTGGAGGCGCCAACGTTTACTATTGGAATAGCGTGGTTGGAGATCTACAGAATAAAGATCCAGGACCATTTAAATATCTTCCAGCAAGACAAACAATGTCCTTTTCATGGAGACAAACTTATCGTGTGGGTAAATCTAAAGGTGAGACACTCGAGGATGTTGGTGTCGTATCAGACTACAGAATTTTTCCAAAACTATCTGACCTATATGATGCCTCTGCATCTCAAGTTAAAACTATTACAAAAAAACTTAATAGTTTAACGGCAAAATATGATTCATCTGTAGAACTTAGCAGTAATGAAAGACAAGACATTGAGCTTGGTCAGCAGGCAGAAGTGTTTGCAAAATGGACTGGCACAGATACATTTGTTTTTAAATCGAAAAGAAAAACGGCCGGCAAATTTAACGTTGAACTTTCAAACAATGACGGAAAAAAGTTAGCAATTCCTGAAAGTCTCACACCTAAAAAATTAGAAATCTCTGATTTCGAAATATTGGGATACAAAAATAACAAAAGAGTGTGGAGAAAAATTGTTAACTATCGTTCAGTTCCTCCATTTTTCTCAACTCAGTCTAATGAACTTAAAGTGGATTTAAGTGCTGGCTTACCAGCTTACATGGGTCTTTATAGTCAGCATACTGCCAAAGTCGAAGGTTGGAATATTGCGAATAATGAATTACGAATTGGCAGAGATGAACAATATGCAATTAACGTCTATGCAGAAGCAGCATTATTCTTAAATTTACCGGAACAAAAAGAGCTTAAGCTAAGCTTCTCCACAAATGTTAAAACTGAAGAAAATTACGATTTCTTCAGCGTATTAATCAGAGTTGAAGGAGAGGAATACTATTTAATAAAAAATCAATCCGGAAACATTGGTAGCGAAAACCATCAGTTTGATCTTACCCAACTTGCGGGTAAAAAAGTCGAGATCCGCTTCATATTTACAAGTGATCCTGGAACAAATGATGAAGGTGTGACTGTAAAGGACATCGCCCTTACTGCAATTTAATTAAATTTTTTTCAAAACTTTCAGATAAAGATTTCGCTGTTTTCCTATAAGCAGCGGAATCTTTCCAAACGTTTGCCGGATTTAACAAATTAGAATCCACCCCATTAATCGCCGTTGGAATTTTTAGATCAAAGAATTCCTCTTTCACAAAAGTTGCTTCATCTAAATTATGTTTTTGAATTTCACGAATAATTTGTCTGGTAATGGCCAATGGAAAACGCTTACCTTCACCGTAACTTCCGCCATACCATCCAGTATTGATAAGCCATACACGAATATTATATTGCTCTATAAAACGTTTAAGCAGCTCAGAATAGACTTTAGGATGTCTAATCATGAAAGGCGCTCCAAAACATGTTGAAAAAGTCGCCACTGGTGTTTTAATACCGATCTCGGTGCCAGCGAGTTTAGCACTATAACCTAGTTTAAAATAATCAAGTGCCTGTTGTGAAGTTAACAGACTGACTGGAGGTAAAACTCCAAATGCGTCTGCCGAAAGATAAAAGATATTTTTAGGGATCGATCCGGTTGAGTTTAGTACCCTCTCCTTGATAAACGAGAGTGGATAACTTGAGCGACCATTTTCCGTGATTGAGATATCAAAAAAATCAACCGTTGATTGATCTTCAGAAAGCTTTACATTTTCAAGCATGGAACCAAATTGAGTTGATGCTTTAAAAATTCCTGGCTCTGTTTTTTCGGAAAGACCCGCAGTTTTTGCATAACAACCACCTTCGAAATTAAAAAGTCCTTTATCTGAAAGACCATGCTCATCATCGCCAATCAACAATAAACCTTCATCAGTTGATAATGTTGTTTTACCCGTACCTGATAATCCAAAAAATACAAAGCTCTCACCATTGTTACTTTGGTTCGCTCCAGAATGCATAGGGAGTATTCCATTATCCGGTGTGAGGAAGTTCATAATGGAAAACATGCTTTTTTTAATCTCACCTGCGTAGTGAGTTCCAGCAATGATTGTTATTTTTCTTAAAAAGCAAGTTACAATAACGACTTCAGATCTCGTATTGTATTTTTCTTTATCAATTAAAAAACCTGGAGCATGAAAGATTGTATATTCATCATTATGCTTTCCTGTGTATTCTTTAAACATGTTACCGCTAAAAAAAGCAGCACTCGCCTTTGGTGAATAAAACTTAATCCCAAGGCTGAAATCGCCATCATGCCCTATTGATCTCTCACTGCTAAAAACTTCCGGTTGTGTTTTGTAATAAGCGAGAACATCGTTTGTTAGTTGATCAAAAACTTCTTGAGACATTTCACGAATATTGTGTTCCCACCAAATCTTTTTCTCAGAAACTTCATTTTTTACAACATACTTATCATCTGCCGATCGGCCTGTTTGTTTTCCAGTATGTATGATCAATTCTCCACGTGGACCTAAGTGTCCTTCATGGTTCTGTAAGGCCTTTTCTATGAGTTTAGGTTGCGAAAGATTTTTAAACGCTGCTGAAATGTTCATAAGTGTCTCCACTTTAGATCAAAACATATTTTCTTTTACGAGACTATGACAAGCATCACTATTTTTTTGTTTTCGGGAGTGCCTGTGCAGGTTTGAAAATTGCATCGAGCAGTTTAGGAGAAGAGCGACATGAAAATAAAAGGGTCTTGTCATTGTAAAGCAGTGCAATTTACTTTCGAGTCGAAAAATTTTTATCCCTATCAATTATGTTACTGCAGTATATGCCGTAAGACTCAAGGAGGGGGCGGCTACAGTATCAATTTAAGTGGTGAAAAGAAAAGTTTAAGAATCCGTGGCAAAAAAAATATAAAAATTTATATTGCAATAAGCGCCGAAAGAAACTTCTGCTCTCTATGTGGTTCTTACCTTTGGGTCTTTTCTCCCGAATGGCCCGACCTCTTTCATCCTTTCGCTTCCTGTATAGACACACCTCTGCCAGTTGCTCCGGAACAGACTCATTTAATGCTTAATTACAAAGCTAGCTGGGTCAAAACTTGTAAAGCTAAAAAAGACAAAACTTTTAAAGAATATCCAAAAGAATCAATAGCTGAATGGCATGACAGAGTCGTTCATAACAAAGGAAAAAGAAAATGATCAAAATTGTAATGACATTCCTCTCCCTTTTCCTGATGGCATTTAACTCTTACGCATTAACTATTTCGAATAATGATGAACTAAGAGCTTATTTGATTAAAAAGAAATTCAGTGGTGTCATTCTAGCAGCAGAAAAAGATAGAATTCTTTTTTATGAATCGTTTGGTTTTCGAGACTTGAAAAAACAAGACAAGATTAAACGAGATGATATTTTTCAAGTTGGATCAAATACCAAAGCAATGGTCGCGATGGCCCTCTTGAAATGGCAGGAAGATGGATTATTGAATATTTCAAATCCAATATCCGATTACGTAAAGGCTCCTGGAGCTTACCACCTCATTAGAGTGAAAGATCTTCTCAATCATACAAGTGGAATGATCAATTACACACAAAAGAAAAAATTCTGGGAAAGTGTTCAGCCTGATAAAAAAACGTCGCTTCAGGATATTATGAATTTTATTACTGACTATCCTCTAATTTTTGATCCGCAATCGCGCTTTCATTACACCAATTCAAATTACATTTTTGCAGGTAAAATTTTGGAGAATGTTGGCCATGCATCCTGGAAAACACAATTAAAGAATATGATCTTCAAACCTTTGCAAATGGCCAATACAGGACACGTTGATCGATTCGAAGATATTTCCCCGGTAAAAGGGCACATCAGAATTTCTTCTGACGTCTACCAGGCTTTTGAAGGTTTCGATTTATCCTGGGTGCAAACTGCTGGTTCTGTTTATTCAACAGCCGAAGACATGCTTAAGTGGTTGAGAAATTACTCGAATAACAAAATTATTAATGCTGAATCTCACAAGATGATGATTACACCATTTAAAAACGGCTATGGGCTTGGTGTTCATGTCCAGAAAAAGGATGGAGATATTCACATCTGGCATAATGGTCACACACCTGGCTTTTATTCAACGACATCGCATTTTGTAAGTCGCAATCTAAGTATTATCAGTCTTGATAATAAAGACGGGAGCGTAAATAACCTGCGGGCAACACTCACTGATTTTTTTGTTAATGGTTCAGCTGAAGTTGTAGAAGATGACGAAAAAGCCATTGCGATAAATATATAATTTCCTATAGATGTTGAGGGGATGTTTTGTCTAATTTTTAGACACTTTCCCCTCTTAAATCACTTTATTTCATGGTTTAGCCCATTATTTTTTCCTTAGGCTAAAATGCTTTCATTAATAAGTCCTTATGGAGTCTTTAATGAAAGTTCAATTATTAGCACTTTCTTTTTTATTATCAAGCGTGAGCGTTTACGCTCAAACAAATGCTCAAACTACAGTTGAGAAAAATGAAACGGCTGATGCCCTTCTTCAAGCTGCACTTAAAGCGCGATATGAAGGGAATATAAAGCTTTCATTAGAACTTTTATTGAAAGCAGAAAAACTAGAACCGAAAAATCTGGATATTCAGTTTTATCTCGGTCTCACTTATTATGGACTAGGAGATATTCCAACTGCTGGAAGAATACTAAAAGCTATCCTGGATGTGGAACCTCGTTATGTGGATGCTAAAATAATTCTAGGTCGGGTACTAACGGCAACTGGTGACTTTAAAAATTCACAAATTCTTCTTGAGCAGGCAATTGAACAGACTCCCGAATACATGGATGCGTATGATGCTTTAGCTTCAAACTATCTTGCTCAAAAATTGTTTTACGATGCCATTCATGCACTAGATAGAGGTTTAGCAGTAAAAGAAGATAACAATCTACTCGCAAGAAAAGGCAATATTCTTTACATCGTTAAAAACTTCGATGAAGCATCAAGAATTGCCGACATCCTCGCCGATTCAAATGATGTAGAGGCCCGTTACAAAGGTTTAATTCTCCAGGCGAAAATTATAGTCGAGCGTGATCCTACAAATTACAAAGATGCACTTAAACAAATTGAAAAAGCGCTAAGCTATAACACTCTTGAGGACGAAGCTTATCTCATCCAAGCAGACGTGTTCATTTCAGTCTGGAAGTTTGATGAAGCGAAGGCGATTCTCAATAAAGGTCTAGCTAAGGCAAAAGATAAATCCCGTATTCAGCAAAAACTGACAACACTTCCTGCAATTGAGGATGACGTAAAACTTTTCAGTATAGCCACTACAACATCTCAATGGCTCTTCGATGATCCTGATCGTGTCGCCTGGAAAGAATTCTATCTCGATGGTGTATGGAGAATTGATCCATTTAAAACATTAGTAGTTGGTTTAGAGAAATTTGATCGTGGTGCACTTTCCGATCAAACGATCCGTATAGAATATGTCCAACGACTCGGAAAATGGGTCTATGCTTATGGTGCTCTAAGAATGACTGATGATCCTGACTTCCGTGAGCATAGCGGTGGAAAAGGTGGATTGAATGTCGTTGTAAATCCTCTAAAAACAGGGCCAACAATACTTTCTGTCGAAGGTGAAAGCAGAAAATATGATTCTGGAAATGTTTACTTTGGTGCGATTGCAGCTGAACAATATATTGGTACGGCCTTCATCGTGAATGCAAAAGTTTTTAAAGTCATCACAGCAGAAGATAATTTTACCGTGTGGAGTTCAAAATTAACCTGGACGCCGACTGAAAAATTAACTTTGAGTGCTGGATACGGGACTATGAATGAAGTCATTAACAAAAAAATGGTTAAGGGATATTCAGCAAGTTTAGGAGCACAGTACAGATTGAACGATCAAGTATCATTGACTGCGAATTACACTCGTCACGATAACGATGCTTATAAGGCCAATCAATATTCTGTTGGTATAAAAGTTGATTTCGGAAAACCGTCTAAATCAAGCAGTAAAAAACGTTAGAATAGATATTTGAAGTCCAATGTTGTTGTTAGATACTCATCGTTGAGTTGATCGTAGTCTGTATAGTCAACGGTCAGCTCAGCTGCAAAATTTTTTGTAAAATAATAGGCTCCACCTACACCAACGGACTGTGTATCAACTCGAAAATTTGAAGCTCCAATGATTCCTTGTGAAGCTTCCTTTCCTCTGTAATAGAAAGCAAATAATTTGTAAAATTCTTCTTTATAATAAATCCCTTTTAAACCAAAAGAATAAAGTCCCTCAGTCGAGCTTGGCGATTTAAATTTAGCTCTTCCAAGCATGATCTGTGGAACCAAGATAAAATTAATTACCTTCTCAATTTCCATTCCCAACGTTGCGGAATAAATATTTGTTTGAGTGTAATCAGATTTTCGGATTGTCAAAAATGGAGAAAGTCCTGCCAACATTCCCCAGTAAGAGGTAAGAATGTAGTCATCTTTAGGCAGAATCTCGTTTCCGTTTCCTGTGAAATATGAAAAATCAAAAGATATTTCAGAATTAGGCTTCCAGTTCAAAAGTAAGCCTAGTGCTTGTTCATTCTGATCGAATTTTTCTAGTAGCCGGCCCTGTGCTCCAACCTTCCACTGTTCATTTACTTGGTAACGAAAAGAAAGATCATGCTGCCATCCAGTGTCATCTCTTTTGTTCATGTTTACGTATTGATTTGTGAAACGAATTTCGTGGGCCTCTACAATTCCGAATAAACAAAGCAAAATAAGCACACTTTTTTTCACACTGGCCTCGCAATAAACATTAAAGAGTTCTTAGCTTTAATGTACTATGATAGAATCTGAGTTTAAAAGAAAAAATGAATGAACGAAATTAAAACTTTCAACCAGCAATTATTTGAACATTTTGGAATTGGCCATTATAGCCAGGTCGTGAAAATTGTTTTTGTCATTTTTATCGTCATGCTGATTCTTATTGTTGTTCTCTTTTTTATTACACTCATCATCCTTGTTCTTCATAAAATAATTGGTCACTTTAATCAAAAGCGAAATCGAAGAATTACCCAAGAGCTTATCCATTACACTTTGGATTCGGACTCTCCTAAACCTTATGCTCGAAAATTCGAAAAAAAGATTTTTCGAAATGCTCTCATGGATCTTTTGTACATTACTAAAGGCATGGAGCGTTCACTTTTAAAAGAAATATATGTCGAACAAGGCTACTACCAATGGGACATTAATCGTTTAAAAAGTCCTTATTGGAATCGGCGTTTAGAAGCTCTTATTCGACTGGATCAGTGGCATGAAAACTTGGGTGAAAAAACACTTCTTAAGGTTCTTCGTGATTCAAACTATAAAGTCCGCGAAAACGCTCTTCGCAATCTTTCTCGAACACAAGATCCTGTCGAAGCAAAAGATCTGCTCAATTTATTAGTTGAACAAAAGATTATGCACTCAACGATGTACGAAACTATACACAGATTGATTAGCAATCATACGGATCTGGTTCTTGATTCTCTATATCAAAAACACTTCGAGCCTCTCTGGCCATTTGTCTTAAAAGTTTGTGGTAATTTAAGGATTTTAAAATCTGTTCCTCACTTGATCGTCATGACTGAATCCAACAATCAAAACTGTCGAGAGAAGGCCATCGCTTCATTGGGAAAAATTGGTGATCCAAGGGCCATAGATGCTATAAAAAAAGGACTGATTGACAATGGAGCAGAGGTACGACTATCAAGTTTAAAAGCTTTGCACAGTATCGATGAAGAACAGATCTGGCCTTATAAAAATTTGCTTTTAACTGATGAAGACCCTCTCGTTCGGAATTGGATGCACTTCTTTGTTAAAGGAAGACTATGAAAGAAAATCTAATCCAGATTATCAATACTTTTTTCGTCCTGAGTATTCTGTACTACGGATTTGCGAACACAATTTATTTTGTTCTGCTTATTTTAGCATTTAAAGATTTAAGAAAAAATCAGCTTCAAAATTTTCTATTGATGAAAGAATTGAAGCATACGCCACCAGCATATGCACCGTCTATTTCCATCATAGCACCCGCCTATAATGAAGAACTCACAATCGTTGGATCTGTAAAATCATTTCTAGTTCTGAATTATCCACTCTTTGAAGTCGTGGTTGTTAATGACGGAAGCAAAGATGGCACTCTCAAACAGCTTATTGAGCATTTTAAATTATACGAAGAAGTCATCTTTGAAGATAACAGGTTAGTCCATGCTCCTATTAACAAAACATATCGTTCACTCTCCCATCCGAACTTAGTTGTCGTAGATAAACAAAATGGTGGAAAGGCGGATGCGATCAATGCAGGGTTAGCTGTTTCCAAATATCCTTTATTCTGCGCGGTCGATAGTGATTCTATTTTAGAAAGTGATGCGCTTTTAAGAATTGCTCTTCCTTTTTTCGAAGACCCGGACACAACAGTAGCTTCAGGTGGAACGATTCGTTTAGTAAACGGATCAAAACTCAATCACGGTCAGGTTATTCGACCGCAACTTTCTCGTCAGCCACTTATTCTTCTGCAAAACGTAGAATATATTCGTGCCTTTCTTTGCGGCCGCGTAGGCTGGAACGCGCTCAATGCTACATTGGTTATTTCTGGTGCCTTTGGACTTTTCAATAAAGAGGCGGTTCTGGGTGCAGGATCTTACAACAAACACTCCATTGGAGAAGACATGGAGCTTGTTGTTCGTCTGCACCGTTATTGTAAAGAAGTTGCGAAGAGACCTTACAGAATTATTTTTATTCCAGATCCAGTTTGCTGGACAGAAGCACCTTTTGAATTAGGCTCCCTTTCTAGACAGCGTGTGAGATGGCAACGTGGATTGGCCGATACGCTTTACAAGTACAAAGGACTCATGAGACCTCGTTATGGCTTCATGGGATTACTGGCCCTTCCCTATTTCTTTCTCGTAGAACTTTGGGGACCTTTGATTGAAATTATCAGTTGGATCTTTCTAGGACTGGCCTGGTACTTTGGAATATTGAACAAAGAATTACTGCTTCTCTTTTTCCTCATTGGACTTCTCTACGGTGTGTTCATGACATTAATGGCGATTCTTTTGGAGGAAATCTATTTCCGAAAAGTAAGCAGTGTTAAAGAATTTTTATGGCTGTTATTATTCGGCATCCTAGAAGCTTTTGGCTTCCGTCAATTAACTTCTTATTGGCGAATAAAGGGTCTCTGGCAGCATTTTAGAGGTCAACGTGCTGAATGGGGAGAGATGAAACGAAAAGGGCTTTCATAGGCCTTTAACGTGAAAGAATTCCTTTAACTCTAGCGACCATCTCGCGTGGGCTAAATGGCTTCTGGATGAAATCCATTGCCCCATAACCTAAACCACGAACAATATCTTCATCTGATTTTTGTAATGCGAGTACGACTGTACGAATTTGAATGTTTCGTTTTTTAAGTTCTTCCATCAATTCAAATCCGTTCATTCCAGGCATAAGAATGTCTGTTATCAACAGATCAGGTATCTCTTGTTCAATCGCCTTCAATGCTTCCAGTCCATCATTTGCGATGTGAACCCGAAAACCAGCTTTTTCTAAAGCAAATTTAATAAGAATGGCTGCATCTTCCGAGTCTTCTGCGACTAAAATGTATTGGCTCATGAGGTCCTTAACGATTCTATTAATAATAACTTTTCTAATATTATGGCCAGAGACTTATTAATTGGGAACTGCTCATCCAAAAACTTCGGGTCGAGAGCATCCAATTTTTTTCTCCAAAGCTCTATATAGGGTAATTCGGATTCTTTGAATTTATCTTTAAGCATTTGAGTATGTTCTGCCGGAAAATCTTCTTTGATGACTTTGCAAATCGAAAATTCAGGATGGCCATATTTATCTTTTCTGGCCGCTACTCCAAAAGTGCGACAGACATAAGGGCGGTATTGATAGTGACTGCAGCTGCCTAGTCCCTTTTCTTCATCTGTCACTTTCATTAACAGACAACGTTTATCAACTTGAGCTAGTGCTTTTGAAAGCATTTCTTCGGCACTTTTTTCTTCAATTAATTTTAAGCCAAGTGGCAGGAGCTCAATAGGAGCACAATAAATGTCCGGCTTAAAGCAACATTTACCGCAAGATTCTCTGCAATGGAGACCTGTCGTTCTTTGAAATTGCCCAAAAATTTCTGAAATTTCTTCAAAACTTTTTTGAATATTCTCAGCGAGATTTTTATCCATGATTTTATTTTATCGTATTCAAATCTGTAAGACTAGAGTGAGAAAAGCACTGGTAGCTAAAACGCCCTGAAAAAGGATAATTCTCTTAGGTGTTGATCGGCCTCTACTGTCGCGATAAACGAGGACAAAACCGGCCATGGCCATAGCAATAAAAAGAATGACGACCATGCTTAAATCTGTCCTGTTGTTTTCAACCGCATACAAAATAAGCAACATCAGTGCAATCGTGGCACACACTCCATGAACACTATTAACTATTTTAGACATTCGCTGGTTATTAAGAATTCGAACAAGTGAATGCATTCCTAATAGTGCAGCTAAAGCGAAAAAAACTAATGAAAGTTGATACAATTGCACCTCCAAGCTTCATGGTTTTGAGATGCAAGTTTGAGGCGAAACTATTTCTGATTAAAAAAGTCTTTCCACTGTGATTTTAGCTTCTGCTCGCTGTTCTGGATTTCTTTGTCATAGCTGGCCTTCATTTGAATTAACAGATTTCTTTCCTCTGGATTCAGCTCGCCATCGCGTGTGACATTGACCATTTTATTGATGAGTTGATAATACAAATTGCATTCTTCTCCGATCGGAGAGCAATCGACCGCTCTCGTGCTCTCAATTCCATCTGCCATCGCATACATCGTCTTAATATTTTTTTCGGCCATTAATTTTTTAACGACTTCATTCATTTGGATTTTTTGCATGGAAAATTTTTGAATGGTGACGATGGGCTTTTCTTGTTTTGGTGAACAAGCGGAAATAAGAATGAGAACGAGTCCTGGTATTATTCTTTTCATAGGTAAGGCCCAGTGTATCTCACTGGGCCTTTATTGTCCAAAATTAGGAATTAAAATCTTGCTTCGCCTTCAAGTGTACAAGCAGGTTTTGTTTGCATTCCAGCATTGCTACATGCCATGTACATATTAAGTCCTGGGTCTTTTCCAAGAATTGTCTGCATACGGAAGTCACCTGATGGGTGGATACCTTCGTCACCAGTTTCACACAGGTTCAACCATGTACTCACGAGCATTCTGTCTGTATCTGCAAAAGAGTAGTTCTGAGTTCTCGCGTGAATGTTAAGAACTTTGATACCCCAAGCGTCAGCTACAAGCTCTCCGCCATGGCTTACAGTAACTTTATCGCGACAAGCTTGTGGATCTTTTTCATTCTTCTTACAGAATTTTTGATCATCAGCAGTCTTGTTGAAAGTATCTGCATAGTTGTTTGAAATACAGCTTAAGAATGGTTTATAGATTTCGTTACCCATTTTACCGTTATCAATATGGTGACCCATTTCATGCGAAATCGCTTGAAGGATGCTGTTAAATCTTTCGTTCATGTCAGCCGTTTGCGAAAGACCAATCAAGAAACCTGGACAGATAAGAACGTATTTATCGTTTCCTAATGTTGTAGCAAATGCATTCGAAACAAGTCCGTCAGATCCACAAGCATTCATCATCAACTGAGAAAGTATGCTGTCATCAAGGTTAGCTCTTTCAATAAAGTCACCAAAGTTACCAACAACAATACTATTGATTGTTGATTTCATCGTGAACTTCGTTCCAGCATCAAAAGCCGTGCTCTCATCAATTGCTTGGTTCATATAACGTTTAAGAAGAGCAACGTTTTCTTTACTTGTCACAACTTCTTCAATTCCAGTGACGCGTTTTTTAGCCGCATTCATAATCTCTTGGTTTCTGATTTTGTAAGCTTCAATCGCGCGTTTAATGAAACGAATTTTTGAAATGCGCTTTTTCATTTCTTCAATTCGTGGAGCTGATTTGGTGTTCGCTTCAACAGCAATTTCATTTTTTAGCTTGTTGATATACACATCGCGAGTCATACGTTCTAGTTTAGTGTCAGTACAGATCGCTTTAATAGGATCAGCACACACGGAGCTATCCTGTGCGAAAGTGGCAAATGAGAAAGTCATCGTTGCGGCCGTAGCCACCAAAAGTGCTTTTGACATGTGAGTCTCCATGCGTTTGTTGTTTTGGTAAGTCTGCCAGACTGGTGAAAATTCTCAATTTGAAAGCTCAGACCAAGTAATATCTACTCGACTGTCCATTTTTTAGACACTTTAACCCTCTAAAATGAGAGCTTTTCTTGACTAGCATCCCTTAGGTTATGTACTTTAAGGTCCACTTTTCACCAGAGGATTTCATGCACGCGGAAAACGTTACTAAGGCCGTTCGAGGCCAGCTTGTTTACTTTAAAAACGACCCCTTTTTTAATCAACCGAAAGATTCATTCGTTCATGAAACTGATGGACTGCTTATCATAAAAAATGGAAAAATTATTTCAGTAGGATCTTACGATAAAACAAAAAATTTAATTCCAGAAAATGTTCAAGTTGAACATTACCCAAATTATCTTATCTCCCCAGGATTTATTGATACTCACGTTCACTATCCACAAGCAGAAATTATTGGTGCGTTTGGAAAACAACTCCTTGATTGGTTAAATGAATACACTTTCATTGCCGAACAAAAATACAGCAATAAAGAATACGCTCAAGAGCAAGCTAAATTCTTTTGCAATGAACTTGTAAAAAATGGGACAACGACTGCTCTCGTTTTCTGTACTGTATATCCAGGCTCTGTAGATGCTCTCTTCGAAGAGGCTGAAAAACTAAATATGAGAATCATTGCTGGTAAAGTTCTGATGGATAGAAATGCTCCACCGGCCCTCCAAGATACAGCTCAAAAAGGTTACGATGAATCTAAAACTCTAATAAAAAAATGGCACGATAAAGGCAGAAGTCTTTATGCCATTACTCCACGTTTTGCACCAACGAGCACACCAGAACAAATGGAAATGGCAGGACAACTTTGGAAAGAACATCCTGGAACATATGTTCAAACTCACATTTCAGAAAATTTAAACGAGATTGAGTGGGTAAAAAGTTTATTTCCTGAGGCAAAAGGATATCTTGATGTTTATGATCGATATAATTTAATCGGAAAGCGGTCGCTTCTCGCTCACGGTGTTCATCTAACCGAAGAAGAAATGTGTCGCTGTCATGAAACGGATACATCTATCTCTCACTGTCCTACTTCAAATTTATTCTTAGGAAGTGGACTGTTTAAAATTCACGAAGCAAAAAAAGCAAACCGTCCAGTTAAGGTTGGTATGGGAACTGATATTGGTGCAGGCACAAGTTTTTCACTGCTCGCGACTATGAATGAAAGCTATAAAGTTGCTCAGCTCAATCAGTATCCATTAGATGCTTTGAAGGCATTTTATCTTTCAACATTAGGAGGCGCTCAAGCGCTTCACATCGATCATCAGGTTGGAACTTTCAAAGAAGGGCATGAAGCAGACTTTATCCTGCTTGATCCAAACGCAACTGATCTTTTAAAAATGCGTTCAGCCCGATCGCGTTCGATCGAAGAGCAACTCTTCATTCTAATGACGATTGGTGATGACCGCTGTGTAAAAGCAACTTATGTTGCTGGCATAGAAGTACATAGGACTGAAAAATGATTTCAAACGATTATCTAAGAAGCATTCGTTACATTTTAAATTCAAGCGACAATGGGATGTGCAAAATTGCAGCTCTTAATGGTCATGAAGTTCCACTTGATAAAATGGAAGCTTATTTAAAAAGTGAAGAAGAACCAGGTTTCATCAGATGCCCTGACTTAACGATGGCCAATTTTCTGGATGGATTAGTG
Organism: uncultured Bacteriovorax sp.; assembly: GCA_946480715.1. The sequence continues at coordinate 105,804 of CAMLKK010000007.1, forward strand.
ATCCAAAAACGCGGTAAGGATGAAACACGAGCGCCAATACCTTTTGAAATACCAGTCACAAACAATACTGTTTTAAAAAAATTGAAAGTCGCTTTCAGCTTGAAAGAAGATGATATGCATGCTGTTTTAGCACTCGATGGATTTAAAATCGGTCGTGCTGAGTTGAGTGCATTTTTAAGGAAAAAAGGACAGGACAATTACCGTGAGTGTGGCGATCAATTTATGCGCCATTTTTTCAAAGGCCTCGCGCAAAAGGTTCAATCAGGAAAATGAAAACGATAAGCGAACAAGACTTTAAACAAATGCCCTGGAAAAACGGCGGTGGTACTACCACTGAAATTTTTCGTCTTGATCGCGACAATGTACAAATTTTAAGACTTTCAAAGGCCAGCGTTTCGCAATCCGGCCCATTTTCTCACTTTGCTGATACTGATCGTTTCATCACATTGCTTGAAGGAAGAGGATTTGAACTTACGATAGATGGAACCTCTCTCAAACTGGAACAGGCCTATCAATGGGTTCGGTTCAAGGGCGAAGCTAATGTTGAATGTAAACTTATTGATAGTGAATGCCTGGATTTTAATGTCATGGTTAAAAGAGGTTCATGCACATTGACTGTGCAGGCCCTAAATCGCAGTGATCTTTTTTTCTCTCAGCAATCTGCCTCTTCAACATTAGTTTACGATCATCGCTCAAAAAAACTTTTTACTTTCGAACCAGATGAAGCTTTAACACAACTTCCTTTTTCAAATGGACCATTAATTGTTGTTAGTTATCAGGAACGCAATTAATGAAGCCTTCATTTTATCAATTCACTTATCCAGAACTTTGCGAGTGGCTAGGTGCCAGAAGTCTTTCTGTCAGTGGTGCAGCTTTGCTCTATAAGTGGCATTTAAAACTAAAAAAACTCTCACCATGTGTTGAAAATCTCTCTGTGAAAACACAAGAGTTCTTACATGCGGAAATGGATTTTACACTTCCATCAATTGATCACGTTCATGAAGCAGAAGATGGAACTGTAAAACTACTATTAAAATTAAACGATGGTCACAGAATTGAAACAGTTCTGCTTCCATTTCAAAATAAATACTCGCTATGTGTTTCATCACAAGTGGGTTGTGCCATGAAATGCAGTTTTTGTTTTACAGGAACGCAAGGACTTAAAAGACATCTGGCGACTGAGGAAATCATAGGTCAATATCTCATTGCATGGAATTGGCTTTCGGAGAATCGTCCGCGCGCCCACCAAATTAAAAGTTTAGTTTTTATGGGGCAAGGTGAACCTCTTCATAATTTTGAAGCTGTTAAAAAAGCTTGTGAAATACTGCTTGATCAACATGGAATGAGTGTTGGCGTACAAAAAATTACAATCTCAACTGCCGGATATTTACCAGGCCTAGAGCGCTGGAACGAAATGCCGGGAGTAAATATTGCTCTCTCTCTTCATTCAGTGATTGAGGAAAAAAGACAAAAACTCATACCTATCAATCAAAAGTGGCCATTGACTGAAATACTTCCCCTCATCAATGCAATCCCTCTCAAAAGAAAGCAATACATTACTTATGAATATCTTATGGCGCAAGAATTCAATGATGGAGAAGACGATGCTCACGCACTAGGAAAAGCACTTCAAGGACAACAGGCCATCATCAATCTCATCCCTTTTAATCCTTTTCCCGGAAGTGAATTTGGCCGGTCTACAGATGACCGTATACAAAAATTTCAAAAAATTGTGGAGGATTATAATCTTCCTGTTCTCATTAGATCGACAAAAGGAGATGATATATTGGCTGCATGTGGGCAGCTCAATACGAAGGTATAGTTATGTCGAACCTTGCTAAGATCCTAACTGGTCAAAGTGAAGAACACCTCACACAAGATTTTCTTACCCAGAAATTCATTCACAAAGAAATGGTTCTCGCCTTAGATGCTTTAAGAAATGATGCTCTCTCTGCCGGTTTTAGTCTCGCCATCGCCAGTAGCTTTCGCAGTTTTGAAGCGCAATTAAAAATTTGGAATGCAAAGGCCCGCGGAGAACGCGTTTTGCTCGATTCACACGGAGTCGCACTTGATTTCTCCCTTCTTTCAAAAAAAGAACTAATCCACGCAATCCTGAGATGGTCCGCCCTTCCTGGAGCTAGCCGTCACCACTGGGGTACGGATTTCGATGTTTTCGATGCTAATGCTCTAGTTGAAGGCTACAAAGTGCAACTAACGACCGCTGAGACCGAAGGTGAAGGTCTCTTTGCTCCTTTTCATTTATGGCTGGATGGTTCTTTAGAAAAGCATGGATTCTATCGCCCTTATTCTGATGACCGCGGTGGAATTGCTCCGGAAAAATGGCACTTAAGTTTTAGGAAAATTGCGAATGAATATGAGCGTGAGTTTACTTATGAACTGCTGGAACAAACGATCATTAATGCCGATATAGAATTGAAAGACATTATTCTGGAAGAATTACCTGAAATATTTAGACGATATGTTCAGCTTTAGTCGTTATTGATTAGTGTCCGTTCACAATGTGTGCGGTAATAATGAATCCCTTCTGCCGCTGGACCGTCAAACACAACTTTCTTATTATCAAAAACAATAACTCGATTACATACTTCATTTATCAAATCATGGCTATGTGAAACAAAAATTACGGCACCTGATTCATGGATAAGTTTTTTAATTCTTTGAGTGATTTTATCACTGAAAAAATGATCAGCTCCATTGAACACTTCATCCAAGATGAGCAGATCTGAAGGTCGACTTGAAATCAATGAAAGAAATAAACGAGCACGCATCCCTTTACTATAAAGTTTAAAAGGCACGTCTAAATATTTACCTAATTCACTAAACTCTTCAGATTCTTTGATAATTTTTTTTCTCGTTTCGGTGTCAATTTCTGGGAAGAAGAAATGTGCAAGGACTTCTAAATTTTCTCTTCCTGAAAGCTCTGGGAGTACAACAACTTCTGTATCAAAAATTCCTCGAACAAGACCATTGACTCTAATAGATTGAACAGGACCAAATAAGCCGCAAATAAAACGACAAAGTGAAGTTTTTCCAGAACCGTTATTGCCTAAAATGCCGACACGATCACCTTTTTTAACTTGTAAGTTGATATCATCTAGAATGAGTACTTTCTGACTGCTGTTCAGAAGAAAATTCATTGGTGATTTGAAAAAATTTACAAAGTAATCGCGAAAAGAATCCACTTTATAAAATGGAGTCGTGTAGGCCAGACTGAAATGGCGGACATCCAGGATAACTTCTTTAGAGTCGGAAGAATAAGTCATATCGTTTTCTTCTCCAATAAAGTGTCGTTATTATGGCCATACCTGCAAGTGCAATTAAAGCGATTCCTATGGAATGGAAGTAAGCACTTACATCATTATTCCAGATTAATTTTTGAAAAGGTCTCAGCATTATATAAAACGGATTCCAGGCGATTACTCTTTGATAGTTTTCAGGCAAGAGATGAACAGGATAGAAAACGGGAGTAACAAAAATGGCCAGTGTAGAAACAAACTGAACAATATATTGTGTGTCTCTGAAAAAAACATTTAAGGCAGCTAGAAAAAAACATAAATAGAAAACGAAAATAACGAGAACGAGGGTTGTTAATAAAAACAGAGGCAACAACCACGGATTTAATAACAACTTAGGATTGATGAAAAATATTAAAACGAAGTAGGACGCAAGAAAGTTAATAAAATTGTCCAATATTTGAGAAACGAGAAAAACCCAAGGTGAAACTTTGAAGGCCATCAAAGTTGAGCGATTCGTAACCAACGACGTAGTTGTCATTGTTACTGAACTCATCATAAATACCCACGGAACAATTCCCGCCATAAGATACACAAAATAATTTTCAAGATGAATTTTAAGAATGTGTTTGAAGATGATCGCCTGAACACCAAAGGTGAGAATAGGATTTAAAACAACCCATACAAAACCAGCAAATGTTTTGCGGTAACGTGACTTCATTTGAGCTATTGTTAAAGAATAAACAAGCTCATAGTTCTGTCGAATCTCGGCCTTAGATAAAAGCATATTACTCGGTTAATAAGTTGCACTTATAAACAGGATATAGGCTCTTCATTAAAAATACTAAAAAAATCTATGCTGTTTGAGCAGTTGGCGAACACGAATCGAAACGATTACTAATAAAACTACACTCAGGCCCAGGAGAAATGGGATGACTACTGGCAATTGATAATAAGCTTCGCTGTCGAAAGCCTGTGCCATGAGAACGGTTGTCATCACCGAACCGAATGCCAGTGAAAGCAGCAAGCAGAATCCAATCAAAATACCGAACTCTTTGGTATAAATCTGAGCAACGATTGATTGTCTCAGACCCATGAGACGGTAAAGGCCCATTTCTTTTTTTCTAAGATCCAGATGATTAAAACTAACAGCAACGAGAACAATCATGGCCAATGCCAATGAGAGAATTGAAATAAATTTTATGGCAGTGGCCATTAAATCAAAGATCGTTGTGATTTTTTTAACTAACTCTGAAACATCAAGTACTGAGACGTTCGGAAAGTTTTTAGCAACTTTGGAAAAAACCATTCTTTTCTCATCCAAAGTATCAACCTTAAATGATGAGAGGAAGGTCTTTGGAGCTTCATCCAATATTCCAGATTGGAAAAGAATAAAGAAGTTTGGCTCAAAACTAGTCCACTTCACCCTGCGCAAGCTGGTAACAACTCCCTCAATTTCAATCCCACTTATATCAAACTTTAAGCGGTCATTAATCTTCACACCAATTCTTCGAGCATAGGATTGTTCAAGTGAGATCTGGCATAACTCCTTTTCCGGTTGGCATGAGGTCGTGGGAAAACTTCCCTCAACGACTCGCTCTGACCAGGATAGTTGATTTCTATAGCTAAGATTCACTCCCCTATTTTTCATTCTTTCTGCATTTTCATCTTCACGAGTGGAAAACTGAGTCTCTGCCTGTTCAGCCCGCTCAGTTGAAGATGTTCCATTCACACTTATGAGCCTGCCACGAATCATAGGGGCCACTAATGTTTGAATCCATTTTTCGTTGAATAACATTTTATTGAAGTCTTCAACTTGCGAATCTTGCAAATCAAACATGAACAAATCAGGTCTTCGATCGCCGTATGATTGAGTAAATTCTGTTCGAAGTGATTTTTCCAATTGGAAAATAAAAGTTGTTAATGTCATTCCTAACAACAAACAGATGAATACAGTAAAAGAGGATGTAAAATAGCGACTTAAAGTTTTACTTGCGTGTCGATTTACGAAATTCAATTTTGCAGAAAGTTTATCCAAAGTAACAGTTGCTGTTTTAAAGAAGATTGCAGCAAGCAGGACAATGGCCGTTAATGATCCAACGAATAATCCACCTATCTTCAATGAATTTGCCAGATACATGGAAAGTCCTATTACGTACCCGAGAAGTGGTATGAAATAAACAAACTTCAGTCTCTTCAGTTCTGCCGGTAAATCTTGAAATACAGTTGCCACTGGAGTTTGAAGTGCTCCCCAATAAAGAGGACCTAAGGCAAGCAAACTTCCCCCAAGTGATAACAAGAATATTCTAGTCATAGAAAGAACATTCAATTTAAAAACTAAATCTTCTCCTGAAAGAGACTCAAAAAAATGTTCGATCAAAGGAAAGAAAGTCACAACTGCGATGCTCGAAAGAACAACCGCAATAAATGTAAGCGCTAACAAATGGAGAAAATTAACCTTAAAAAGAAATGAAGTTTTTATTCCAAGCGCTTTATAAATTGAAAAAACTTTGAGTTTCGCTGCCAAGAAATGTTGGGAGAAATAATAAAGACCAATTAAACTTAAAAGATATGTTAAAAGCGTAATGAGACTCAAGTAGTCTGCCAGCAACATGAGTGCTCGAGCAACTTGTTGAGTAGAATCTGAAGCATCAACGACCCTAATACTTCGATCATTAATTAACTTGCGAACATTTTCTTTTACAACTTTTGAATCCAAATCACCTAGATGAATTGCATAGGCACTCGTCCCCGTTGATCCGAACTTAATCAATTCAGTAGCTGCAATGAAATTGTGTGAGAGAAATATTTTAGGAGCTAAACTAAATCCTCTAAATGAGCTAAACTTATCCTCTGTAATGATATCGTCAATGACGGCTTTTAAGCTTCCTACTTGCAGCTCATCACCGATTTTCAAATCCAGTTCCCAAGCAATGTCACGGCTTATCCAAACTTTTGGTGAAGTGTGTAAGGTCGACCAATCACCAGGTCCTTTGAAACCATTTTTCTCTAAAACGAGACCACCGTAGTAAGGGAAACCTTCAGAAACAAAATTGAGATTAGCGAGTTTGGAATGTGGATTTTCCGAAACCTTAGATACTAAAGAATAAGTTTCAATCCAATGTGCGTATGAGAATTTATTTTTATTGAGATAGTTTTCAATTTTTAATCTTTCTTCAGAGGTGAAAGTTCGACGTGTGGAAATCGAGAGATCGGAAGCAATAAAATTTTTTGCGTTCTTTGAAACCTTATCTTCTACTCCTGCTTTAAAAGCTTCAACGAGAAGTAAACCAATTATTCCCAATGTAGCGCAAAGAAGAAAAAATGAATTGAATGCTTGATCTGATTTAAAATCTCGCCAAAAAAACTTGATTAGTGACATTGACCACCGCTGAGTCTAACAATTCTATCTGCTCTTTGAGCGAGCTCTTCATCATGCGTGACAAGAATCATTGTCGTTTTATTAGCTCTTACAATTGAAAACAATGAATCTATAACTGACTTCCCTGTTTCCACATCGAGATTGCCTGTTGGTTCGTCGGCCAGAATGAGATTCGGATTAAAAACAAGTGCGCGCGCTATGGCCACTCTCTGCTGTTCACCACCGGATAACATCGAAGGAAAATGATTTAGGCGGTGACCTAAGCCTACTTTCTCCAGCCAATCCGCTGCTAATTTTGAATCTAGCTTGTTATTAATTTCCAATGGGAGCTGAACGTTTTCTAAAGCTGTTAAGTGAGGAATGAGATGGAATTGTTGAAAAATGATTCCAAGATTTTTCGCGCGCCAGTCGCAAAGTGCTTCCTCGCTCAGAACTGTTAAATCCTGATCGGCCATTTTAATATGACCTTTTTCCGGTTTTTCCAATCCTGCAAGAAGAGAGAGCATTGTTGTTTTTCCACTTCCTGATTTTCCCAGTAGTGCAACAATCTCACCTGATTGCATAGAAAGACTTACATCTTTCAAAACTTGAATTGTATTTTTTCCTTGAACAAAACTCTTATGAAGGCTTGAAATATCTATCTTCAAATGTTCTTCTCCACAAATTTCGCAACCAGATTCGCTATAACCTCATGTCCCTTTTCATTTGGATGGATGCCATCGGGAAGATTCAGTTCTGGTTTTCCTGCTACTCCCTCTAAAAGAAATGGAAGCATTGGAATATTTTCTGATTTGCTAAGGTTCCCATACATATTACTGAACTCGCGAGCGTATCCGCCACCATAATTTGGAGGAAGTAACAATCCCAAGAGGAGAATTTTAACTTTTTGTTTTTTTGCAAATTGAATGAGTTCACGAAGATTTTTTTCAGTGCTTTTTACAGGTAGTCCACGTAAACCATCATTCGCCCCTAGTTCGAGAACAATGACATCTGTTTTCTTCTTTAAATGCCATTTTAATCGAGTCATTCCACTCGCCGACGTAGATCCACTGACGCCACCGTTTGTTATCACGACATCCTTACCATTTGCTTTTAACTTCTTTTCAACTAAACGGGGAAAAGATTTTTCTTCAGGAAGACCATAACCTTCAGAAAGAGAATCACCGAGAAAAAGAATATGTGTTGTGGAGAAAGCGCAAAAAGACATTAATAGTGAAAACACTAAGACACATTTTTTAATCATATTGCGTTCCTAATATAAAGAGACTTCTTTTTAAAGACTGCTAAGTTTTTTAACAAAGAATTCCAGAGCTTCATGATAGTCACCAAAATCTTTTACTATCGTTTTAGCATGTTGTTTTGAAGGTTCAACGAATTGATCATGCATTGGTTTTACCTGCAATTCGAACTGCTTTTTCACTCCCTCAGGAGTTCTTCCTCTTTCGTGCACATCGCGCTCTAGACGACGCTGAAAACGGAGCTCTTCCGGAGTATCAAAATAAACAGCTTCGTCGAGTTGTTCGCGCACTACAGATGAATCGAGTATGAGAATACCATCAACGAGTATAATTTTTGTAGGTAGACATTCGATAGATTCCGTTTTTCTAGTATGAGTAGCGAAATCGTAAAGAGGGACTCGGATGGGTTGACCAGTCTTTAACTGGCTTAGTCCTTTCGCCAATAAATCAAAATCCAAACTGCTTGGGTGATCAAAATTTACTGATCCACCATCACCGTCGAAACGATGTGATTGGTCGATATAGTAATTGTCTTGATAAAGAATTGTACAACGTTCGTCGCCGAGAGTTTTTTGCAATTCTCGAGCAAAGTAGGTCTTTCCTGACCCACTTCCGCCCGAAACACCAATGATATAAGGCTTATAATTTAATTTCATTTTGTTTGAAAAAGTCTATCGCCAGCATCACCCAATCCTGGAACCAGGTAACCATGCTCATTCATATCTTGTTCTACATTTAGTGTATAAATTTCTACTTCTGGATGGAAGCTTAAAACTTTTTCCAGACCGTAACGGCTGGCCAAAATAGAAAGAACTTTAATTTTACCTACATCATAGTGCTTTAAACGATCAATAGCTGCAATGATTGTGTCAGCTGTAGCTATAAGTGGATCACAAAGAAGTATATCCTTCCCTTTCACGTTTTCAGGCATCTTGAAATAATATTCAACTGTATTACGGATGAATTTATCGCGATAGATTCCGATATAACCAGCGCTGCTGATAGGAATCATCGAGAGCACAGCATCCATCATTCCATTTCCAGCACGCATGATTGAGACAACAACTGGCGGATTGATAATTCTTTCTGTTGAAGTTTTAGCAATTGGAGTTTCAATGTGAATTGTCTCTAATTGTTTCCAATCCTTCATTGCTTCATAAGCAAGAATTTTTGAAATCTCTTTAACGATTTCACGAAATTCACTCGAGTTCGTATTTTTGTCGCGAAGGTAACCCAACTTGTGCTTCAACAGCGGGTGATCAATGACAGTTACATTTTTCATATCTCTTTCCTTTTAAAAATAAATTAAAACACAGTTCCATCACTAAGAATTTTTAACGGTGGTGAACTATCAGCACGAAGGGCCTTAGCCGCTTTTCTTCCGGCCCACCAAGTTCCACCTTCGAGAACTTTTGCGAGTGGAAATTCAGTTGGTGATTTGTTTAATTTTTTCTGAACGGCTTCTCCTATACGATCAAGAAGCGCGACTGTTAAACCTCGCCATTCAATAATAAGTTCTGAATCAGGACGATGATCAACATCATAAAGATTTTTGTCATTCAATGTAACAAGTCCGCGGTCTAACAATAGTCCACCGTTTCTGTATTCAGCTAAACCAGTGAGTTTTTCAACTTCAGTGATAGTGAATCCAGCTTCCATAAGTGGCTCACAAAGAGAGTAAGACATCCATTGCGACAATTTATGAAAAGCAGCTAAACCACCCGGTACTTTTGAATAATTCCAGATGTCACCAAGGTTAACTCCGGCGACTTTTACTCTTCCTGGCCAGATTTCTCCAAGACCATCAAGAACAGCTCTTAAAAGTTGTGGGCCTGTAAACGACATTCCATAACGAGAATGAAGATAATCCACAAGACTTCCGGGTCTTCCACCTGGGAAAAGTGTTTTTTTATCTTCGATCGTTTTTCCTAAATTTTTTAAAAGCGAAAGTCTTCCTTCAACTCCAATGAGTGGATTAGCAGGTGAAACCTGAAAAGCTTCTGCTAATTTTTCTACTGATAGATTCTGAAGTCCTTTTGCTGTCGCTTGAAGTTTACCTTCGTGTGACAGATTTCCGCCCATAAAAAGGTATAAACTTGCTACACCAAGGCCCTCGGAGCGATTGAATGTTTTTCCACTGCTCGCTTCATTATATTTCCACTCAGCACCTGCTCCAGCATCCAGAAGAACTGAAGTGATGACGAGATCAAGTTTCACTCTCGCCTTTTCCAATTTATCCATTGCTGAAATTTTTGGTTCAAGCATTGTCGTAACACGATCAGTTCCACCAACACGAAAGTGTCCCCAACGTGAGTGGAATGGAATATTATGAGTTGGATAGTTTTCGTTTATAACGTCTACAACATAGTCCACTACTTCGTTGAATTTTTCAGCGTGGTATGTGAAATGTGTTTTACCTTCTTTTGTGAGATTGAAAATCGCTTCTGCACTCTGACGAATCGCCAATGGTGACAACAAGAAATCCAAATCTTTTTCTGAATATGAATTATTCGAGTTATTCATCGATTGGTCTCCCTTTTACATTTTTAAGATCATCACCTTTTTTAACTTCACCAGGAGTGAAGTAACCAGCAGCTTTTTTAGCTTCGATTTCTACTTGAGCATCTTCTGGAATAAGTTCAGGTGGGATTTGAATACGGTTAACAACTTCAATACCACTCTTAACAATGGCGTTGTATTTCATATTACTCATTGAGTGTAGGTTATGAATTTTTTTGATTCCAAAAAATTGCAGAACATCTGGCATTAGTTCCTGGAAGCGAGCGTCTTCAACACCAGCTACGCATTCTGTGCGACGGAAATAAGTCGCTGCTGAATCGCCGCCTTCTTGACGTTTACGAGCGTTGTAAACGAGAAATTTCGTCACTTCTCCTAGAGCACGTCCTTCTTTACGGTAATAAGCGATGATACCAACACCACCACGTTGAGCGGTACGAGCAGCATCTTCAATTCCGTAGATAAGGTACGGACGACATGTACAAATGTCTGAACCGAAAACATCTGATCCATTACATTCATCGTGTACGCGACAAGTAAGTTCTACTTCTGGCTTCGCTAGATCAGCAGGATTTCCGAAAATATAAACAGTCGTGCTTCCAATTGGTGGAAGAAGAACTTTTAAATCTGGACGAGTCACTAGCTCTGGAAACATTCCACCAGTTTCCTGGAAAAGAATTTTTCTGAGTTCACCTTCATCAACGCCAAGGCGTTTTGCAATTCCTGGTAAATACCAAACTGGTTCAATTGCAACTTTTGTTACTTTAATATCTTTATTTTCTTTTACAATTTTTCCGTCAGCTTTCAAACGACCTGCTGCGATCGCAGCGTGGATTTCTGGGAGTTGTAAATGAGCTTGAGTAACCGAAATAGTTGGACGAATATCGTACCCTTTTTCGAAAAACTCTTTGTAATTGATTTGAACATCAAGCCCCCACGGATCGATTGAAACCATTTTTTCTGGATCAAACCAAGAATCGTATGGCCCGATTTTTACCGGACTTTCAGTGTTGTGAAGATCTGGTTTATGGTTGATGTCGTATTTTCCCTGAGCAATGGAAAGTGCGCGATAAACGGCATAACTTCCACTGTGTGTTCCGATTGCATTTCTTTCTTTAACGTCTGTTAAAGAGGCAATGACAGGTCCACGCTCTTTAGGATTTTTTGCTCCCCAATGAATAGGTAGGCTGTGTTTGTAAACTTGCTTCGAATGCGAAGTAAGAATGACGTGTGCTGACCTTTTAAATTTTTCTGCTGTGTCTGACATATCTACCTCTTTTCTTACGACATCCAGTTGTTGTCGTTTTGCTTTTCCCATTTAACTGTTACTTTTTTTACATTTGACCAGAAGTCGAGTGAGTGAACACCCGTTATATCTCCGTGCCCATATTTTGAAGCATTGATTCCGCCGAAAGAAAACGGTTCGCGTGGTACAGGCACACCTACGTTTACTCCAACCATACCAGTTGAAGCCATCTTAATAACTTTTTCAGCAAGCGCTCCGCTTGATGTGAAAACTGAACAAGCATTCCCATAAGAAACGCTGTTTTCAATTTTCATCGCTTCCGTAATATCTTTGCAACGAATGATACTGATGATTGGTCCAAAGAGTTCAACTGTTGCAGCTTCAGAACCTGGTTGAACGTTATCGAGAATCGTTGGGCCAATCCAGTTTCCTTCTTCCATCCCTTTCGGAGGAGTCGCTTTTCGACCATCGAGAAGAACTTTTGCTCCTGCAGCTTCTGCTCTATCAATGGCTTCGCGAAGGAATTTTACCTGAGCAGCAGTAATGATAGCGCCCATGTCCGTTCCCAATCGAAGTGAACTTGCACGTTCAATAATTTTTTGAATATGTTTTTCAGTGTCTTTTTTGTCACCAACTGCAAGGAGAACTGAAGCGGCCATACAACGTTGACCAGCACATCCTGTGAACGAATCACTGATACCTACTCCAGCAATATCCGGATGAGCATCAGGTAGAAGGACGATATGATTTTTTGCTCCGCCTAGAGCGAGAACTCGTTTCCCTAATTGCGTTCCACGATCATAAACAGCTTTCGCAATTTTAGTTGATCCAACAAAACCAATAGCTGAAACATGTTCGTTATCAATGATAGCTTCAACAGTTTCTTTCGTTCCTTGAAGAACTTGAAAAAGTCCATCTGGAAGACCCGCTTCTTTCAAAGCAGCTGCTATTCTTAATGAAGTGAGTGGAGTTTTTTCAGATGGTTTCCAGAGGTATGCGTTTCCAAGTGTGAGAGCAATTGGAATAGTCCACATAGGAACCATTGCTGGAAAATTGAATGGTGTAATGTTCGCAACAACACCAACTGGCTCGCGTCTGTATTCACAACTTACTCCACGCGAAACTTCATTGCGGCCGCCGAGATCCATGTTTTGAAGTGCAATAGCGAATTCCAAAACTTCAATCCCTTTTAGAAGACCAGCTTGTCCTTCAGCAAAACTTTTTCCAGATTCAGCACTTTTTAAATGCGAGATTTCTTCTAAATCACGAAGAAGAATATTTCTGAAATTAAACATCACTTTAGTTCTTTCTTTCATGGGTACATCGGCCCATAGGAGTTGAGCGGCTTTGGCCGATTGAGCAGCAGCATCGACTTGTGCTTTAGTTGAAGCGTGAAATTCGCCGATTGGTTTTCCAGTGTAGGGACTAACCACATGAAGCTTTTCACCGTCGCCATTAACGAACTGTCCGTTAATGAAGTTTTTACAGTTGATCATTTCGCTTGGTAATTTAACAGTCATAAAGAGTTTCCTTTTAGCTTTTGGGAAAAAAGAATTTTATGCTGATTCGTCACCATTTTGCCAATGAATTTTGCCTAAATCTGAGGAACATCTTGCCTTTTCTACAAATTAGGCTGCAATGCAAATGAAGCGGTTATAATTAAGCTATGAACTCATCAAATGACATTGAAACACGCCTTAATGAAGCACTTAATCAACTTAGCGAAATTAGCTCTGAGAATGAAAAACTGAAAGGTCTGATTCATGACCTGGTCAGTCCATTACAAATTATCTCGATGTCCATCGAGACGATGTTGAATCAACCATCCAATGAAAATAAACATACATTCGAAAGAATGAAAGCATCGACAGATCGAATGGTGGCCATTGTAAAAGATATGCGCCAGCTTCAACGTTCGCTGATTAAGTCGAAAAATACTATTTCATAAAAAGTTTTTCCCATTCGCCATAACCCATTTCTTTGAGCTTTTCTTTGGGAATGAATCTCATAGCAGCACTATTCATACAATAGCGTTTACCGGTTGGAGCAGGACCATCATCGAAAACATGTCCCAAATGAGAATCAGCGTATTTGCTTCTTACTTCTATTCTCGCACCAAATAGAGAAAAATCTTTTTTAGTTGTTACGCTTGCTGGTGTTAGAGGGCGAGTAAAACTTGGCCATCCTGTTCCTGAATCATACTTATCTTTCGAACTGAATAGCGGTTCACCAGAAACAACATCAACATAAATTCCTTCGGCCTTATTGCTATTGAACTCATTTTTAAATGGAGGTTCTGTATCTTCTTCTTGTGTTACTCCAAATTGCATCGGAGTTAATTTTTTTTCCAACTCTTGCCGGCTTGGTTTTTTGAATTGAGCTGGATTCCAGGAAAAAGCGATCGTTGGAATTAACAATACTAATAGAGAAAAGTATCTATACATAATAGTCTCCTTAAAACTTCTATTCCGACTAAACCATTCCAGTGAAATCATCTTGAATAAAATTCAAGACCTCATACGATGATAACATGGAAATACGATTAATCACGGTCAAGGATGACTTTGAAAAGGCCTATAACCTGCTCAATCAGCGGGATTACCCTCTCTCATTTTACGAATACACACTTAAACATGATCATTTCAAAGACCAGACAAAGCTAAAATTGGTTGGTGTTTTTTCTGATGATGAATGCTTTGGAACGATCAGCTACAAGATTGTTCCTTGTCCGCAATTGGGACACATTCTTGAAGTGCGTGAGCAACATTTAAAAAATATCAAAGGCTACAAGCTCATGATGGATTTTTTGGATGATCTAGCGAAAGAAGAAAAGTGCAATGCGATCAAAATCTGTAAAAACAAACCTGAAAGACTTGATCATTCAGTTTTTGATCGCATGGAAAACTTTTTAAAAAAACTCATTCATTAGACAGTACTTTCGTGGTTCTTCTTCTTCGGAAAGTATATCGATGCAATAACCGAGATAATAATCAACGTAAAAATGACTCCCACTGAAAGTAACGTTGGTACTTTGATGTACGATGATACGATCATTTTAAAACCAACGAATACCAGAATTCCCGACAGTGCATAATTAATGTACTCGAACATTTCCATAATTCCATTGAGCGCAAAGTAAAGAGATCTCAAACCAAGAATGGCGAAAACGTTAGACGTGAAAACGATATATGGATCAGGTGTAATCGCTAAAATTGCAGGAATCGAATCAACTGCAAAAATGATATCAGTCGACTCGATCATAATGAGTACAAGAAATAATGGAGTAAAATATCGAACTCCATTTTTCATAATACTAAAATGCTCTCCATGAAATTCAGGAGTAATTTTAAAAAACTTTCTGACTAATTTAATGGCCGGATTCGTTTCGATGTCGATTTTTTTATCCGAACCTCGAAGCATATTAATACCGGTATAAATTAAGAATGCCCCGAAAACATAAATCATCCAATGGAATTTCTGGATGAGAGCAACACCAGCAAAGATGAAAATAATTCTAAATACTAAAGCACCGAGAACTCCCCAAAAGAGTACTCGGTGTTGAAATTGAGCAGGAACTCTAAAATATGAAAATATGAGCGAGATAACAAAAATGTTATCGATACTTAGTGATTTCTCAATGACATAACCAGTGAGGAATTCAAGTCCAAGCTGACTCCCCATTGAGAAATAGATCCAGGTATTAAAACAAAGAGCGAGGGCAATCCATACAGCAGTCCATATAAGGGATTCTTTAATGGAGACAGTATGTGATTTTTTGTGAAAGACGCCCAAATCCAGGAACATCATAATTGTAATAATGGCAGCAAAGGCCACCCATTCCCAGACACTGTGATGAGCAAACATTTTTTAACTCCCTCTTGTAACAGACCTTATAAAGCAACGGTCTCGGATTTCTGACTCTGATTATAATTTAAGTGTGATCGATCTGTCACAATGGCCACTGCTAAATGACCTTGGAAATCCTTAATCTCGCTGACGACTTCCACATCCCCGCCTTTTGATAAGACGAGTTGGCAGAGGTCATCAAGAATGTCGTCATCATGCGCATTCGTTTGTTTTGGAGTTATAAATATTTCACCCGTAGTAGGATTGATGGAACCCCACACGTGTTTTCTTTCGACAACATAAAGTTTGCGAATTTTACCGAGAACCGCACTCAGTGCGATATCTTCTAAATAGACCAGTGCTTTATCTCGAGAAAGGGCCGAGCCAATTTCTTCCTGAGACTTTAGTTCTTGCGCTTGATAGTAAGGTTGAAGAATTTCAAATACTCGTTCACGCAATTCTGTCGTTTTCATTTTCTCAACGTTGCCCACAATCGACTCTTTCATAAGCATTGATTGAGGGAGTAAACGTTTCATGTGGCCTATATTGTCTTTTACACCGGCAAGAATAATGGGAACTCTATAAGAAGCAAAAAGCTTGTTGAGTTCTAATGATGATTGATGAAAGAAATCTTCAAATGATTTTTTATTCTGACCATCAATACCTGGATCATTACGATAAGAATCCAATCTTAAAAGATGGCCTTCATTATCAATAAAGACGTTCACCGCTCTAGATGTCATAGCGACCA